>JBDTQR010000146.1:0-11916 GCA_039932095.1 bacterium
GGGTGCATGAAAGCCAGAGCCGGATCTATGAAAACCAGATCGGCCGGGGTCGCGGGCTGACCGAATGGCTTCATGGTCAGATGCAGGGCACATTCGGCGATTTTGGGGTCGGCTCGGCGGAGGGGTTCTACAAGGCGGTCAACCGGGTGCATTCCGGTTATATCCGGACCGAGGCGGATGAGGTGCATTACAATCTGCATATCATGATGCGGTTTGATCTGGAACGCGCCTTTGTGCGCGGCGATCTGGCGGTGGGCGACATCGAGGCGGCGTGGAACGACCGGTTCCTGGCCGACTTTGGCGTCGCGGTGGACCGGCCGCGCCATGGCATGTTGCAGGATGTGCATTGGTCGGTCGGCCTATATGGCTACTTCCCGACCTATACGCTGGGCAATGTCTATGCCGGCTGTCTGTATCAGGCGTTGACGGCTGCGGTGCCGGATCTGGAGGCGCAGTTGGCTTTGGGCGATACATCGGCGGCGGTGACTTGGCTGCGTGAGAACCTGCAACGGCATGGCGGCCTGCGCCCACCACGCGAGACGATTGCGACAGCCTGCGGGTTCGAGCCGTCGGAGGGGCCGCTGCTGGACTATCTGGAGCGCAAGTTCGGGGCGCTTTACGGGTTGTGAGGCGGGGTGCTGCGGATTTCAGCCTAGGTTGAGGCGGATGGCGCGCCACCTTCGAACCGATTGCCGTGGCTGTAATCGCAGGGCGCCTCCTGCATCTGCAGATGCAGGCCGCTGCCGGTGTAGGGGTGGGCGCGGGCAACGTCCTCGTCAAATTCGATGCCAAGGCCGGGGGCTTCGGGCGGGATGATGTAGCCGTCTTGCCATGTGATGGTGTTCTTGATCAGTTTGAGGTGGAAATCGCCGCCGGTCTGGATGGTTTCGGCCAGCAGAAGGTTGGGGATGGCGGTGGCGAAGTGGATGTTGGCCGCCCATTCGACCGGGCCGGCATAAAGATGCGGGGCCATTTCGGCGTTGTAAACCTCGGCGATGGCGGCGATTTTCTTGGCCTCCCAGATGCCGCCGATTCGACCGAGCGCCGGTTGCAGGATCTTGACGCCGCCGGCGCGGAGCAATGCGCCGAATTCGGTTTTCGTGGTCAGGCGTTCGCCAGTGGCGAGGGGGATGCGGACATGGGCCGCGACTTCCGCGAATTCGAGGAGGTTGTCGGGCGGGATCGGCTCTTCGTACCACAGGGGGTTGTAGGGTTCGAGCTCTCGGCCGAGGCGGATGGCGCCGGGGGTGGTGAACTGACCGTGGGTGCCGAACAGCAGGTCGGCGCGGTCGCCAACGGCTTCACGGATCGCTTTGCAGAATGCGACAGAGCGGGTGATGTCGGACATCGCCGGTTCGTGGCCGCCGCGGATGGTGTAGGGGCCGGCGGGGTCGAATTTCACGGCGGTGAAGCCGAGGTTGACCATGCGCAGCGCCTCGGCGGCCTGCCAGTCGGGGTTGACCCAGAACTCGGCGGCGTTCTGGTGGGGTTCTGGGTAAAGGTAGGTGTAGGAGCGGATGCGTTGGTTCATCTTGCCGCCGATCAGCGCCCAGACCGGGCGGCCCCGGGCCTTGCCCAGAATGTCCCAGCAGGCGATTTCGAGGCCGGAGAACGCGCCCATCACGGTGGGATCGGGGCGTTGGGTGAAGCCGGACGAATAGGCGCGGCGGTACATCAGTTCGATGTCTTCCGGGCTGGCGCCCTGCATGTGACGTTCGAAGACATCCTCGATCACCGCGATCATTGCTTTGGGGCCGACGGTGGAGGCGTAGCATTCGCCGTAACCGGTAATGCCGTCATCGGTGGTGATCTTGGGGAAGATCCAGTAGCGGCCGCCCCAGCCGGGGGCTGGCGGAGCGACGACGAAGATTTCCAGGTCTTTGAGTTTCATGGTGGGCCCTCACTTTGCCGATCAGGCTAGGCGTCAGGCGGCCGGTGTCTCGCGCGTTCCCGCGACAAAGAGTAGCACGGCAGCGACCATTAGTGTCGCAGACAGCAGGAACGGCGCGCCGGGCAGGTAGATTAGCGATGTGGGGCCCGTGAACCAGGCGAAAAGTGAGGTCATCACCAGCGGGGCCAGGATCATCGACAGCGCATTCAGCGAGGAATTGATGCCCGCCAATTCGCCTTGTTGGGTTTCGGGGGTTGCGCGTGACATCATGGCCTGCAATGCCGGGCCGCCGATCCCGGCAAGGGCGGCAACCGGCAAGGCGAGCAGCGCCCAGGTTCCGGAAGAGATGACGCCGTAAAACGCGTAAGTCACCACCTCGATCGTCAGGCCGATGATGGCAGAGGTCCGCTCGCCGAACTGGCGGATCGCCGGGCCGACCAGCAGGGCCTGCACGATGACAGAGCCGAGGCCAAAGGCCGCCAGTGACAGGCCGACCCAGCGTGCATCCCAGCCAAAGGCGGCGTGGCCGTAGTAGGACCAGATGGTCGGCCAGACATTGGAGGTCAGCGCGAAGATGAAGCCGACCAGCAGCAGGCGGCGCAGGCCGGGCAGTTGGCGGATCGCGGCGAAGGACGCGAGCGGGTTGGCGCGGGTCAGGGTGAACGGGCGGCGGCGGTCTTGCGGCAGGCTTTCGGGCACCACCAGCAGGCCGAAGGCCAGGTTCATGCCTCCCAGCGCGCGGGTCGATGCCGGCGACGAGGCCGCCGATGACCGGCCCGGCGACGATGCCGACGCCGAAGCCGGCGCCGATCAGCGCAAAGCGGCGGGCGCGGTCATCGGGCGCCGAGATGTCGGCGATATAGGCCATGGTTGTGGATTGGGTGGCCGAGGCTATGCCATTGATCATGCGGGCAATCAGCAGCAACCAGACGGTTTGTGCCAGACCCATCACGACATAGTCGACCGTCATCACCGCCAGCGAGGTCAACAGCACCGGTCGGCGGCCAAAATGGTCAGACAGGTTGCCTATGATCGGGCCGAACAGGAATTGCATCACGGCGAAAGACGTCACGATCACGCCGCCCCAGACCGCGGCCTCGGACAGGCTGCCATGGGTCACCTGCATCATCAGGTCGGGCATCACCGGAAAGATCAGGCCGATGCCGACGGCGTCAAGCGTCACCGTCAGAATGATGAAGGTCAGGGCGAGGTTCTGGCGGCCAAACATTAGGGGCTCCTTCAGACGTGGCCGATATCTTGGAGGAAGGTTGCAAGCAAGGCCGCATATTCGGCCGGTTTTTCGACCATCGGCAGGTGGCCCGCGCCGCGCATCAGGGCGAAGCGGTGGCCGGGGATCAACCCGGCAGTTTCGCGGACGAGGTCTGGCGGGGTGGTGCCGTCGTTCGATCCGGCGATGGCGAGGGTCGGCAGGCGCAGGCTGGCGGTGGTGGTGTAGAAATCGGTGCCGGCGATCGCTGAGGCGCAGCCGATCCAGCCGTCGGGATTGGTCTGGCTGAGGATTTCTCGCAGATAGGGTTCGGCCGGGTTTGTGCGGTATTGCGGGCCGAGCTGGCGTTGCAGCGCGCCATCGGCATAGGCGGTGAGGCCGGTTTGCCTTACCTGTGCGATCCGGTCGTGCCAGAGCGCGGGGGTGCCGATGCGGGCGGCGGTGTTGGACAGCACCATGGCGCGCACGAGGTCGAGCCGTTTGACGGCCAAGCCCTGGGCGACGAGGCCGCCGAGCGAGCAGCCGATCACCACGGCATCCTTCAGCGCGAAATGGTCCATCAGGCGTTCGAGGTCGCGGATCAGCGCGCCCATGCTGTAGGGCGGTGGCGGGATGTCGGAGTTGCCGTGGCCGCGGCAGTCATAGGCCAGGATCCGGTAGCTGTCTTGCAAGTGGGGCAGGGTTGCGTCCCAGATCGTGAGGTTGGTTCCAAGGGCGTGGGCGAAGACCAGAACCGGGGCGGCGACGGGGCCGCTCAACTGGGCGTTCAGGCGGATGTCGGGAAGCAGGATTTTTGGCATTGTTGGGTAATCGTAAGGAATTGGGGTTTTGGTCTGTGATGGCGCTGCAGAATGTTCGAGTTTTTCTAGGCTGAAAAGCGGGTCAGCGTATTGGCGAACAGGGCGGGGTCGACGTTGCCGCCTGAGGCGGTGCAGATCACGGTGTCGGGTAGGTTCCGGGTGAACAGTGCGGCGGCGAGGGCGACCGCCCCGCCGGGTTCGACCACGATCCTGAGATGGGCGAAGGCGAGGGCCATGGCGTGCAGGGCCTGGTCGTCGGTGACCACAAGGCCGGGACCGCACAGGCGCTGCAGGATCGGGAAGGTGATCTGGCCGGGCGAAGGGGTGATGATGGCGTCACAAATGGAACCGGAGAGGGCGGCGTTGCGCTCGATATGGCCGGAGGCGAGGGAGCGTGCCACGTCGTCGAAACCGGCGGGCTCGGCGGGGCGGGTGTGGAATGGGCTGCCTTCGAGGGCGAGGGCGATGCCGGAGGTCAGGCCGCCACCGCCGCAGCAGGTGATGACCGGGGCGGCGGTGATGCCGGCTTCGGCGGCCTGGTCGAGAAGCTCAAGGCCGATGGTGCCTTGGCCGGCGATGACTTGCGGTTCGTCAAAGGGTTTGATCAGGGTCAGGCCCCTGTCTTGTGACAGGCTGGAGCCGATGGCATCGCGGTCGCCTGTGGTGCGGTCATAGAGCACGACTTCGGCACCATAGGCGCGGGTGTTGGCGATTTTGACGGCAGGGGCGTCGGAGGGCATCACGATGACAGCGGGGACGTGGTGCAGGGCTGCGGCATAGGCCACCCCTTGTGCATGGTTGCCGGAGGAGAAGGCGATGACACCGCGTTTGCGGGTTTCGGGGTCAAGGGCGGTCAGGGCGGACCATGCGCCGCGGAACTTGAAGCTGCCGGTCCATTGCAGACACTCGGCTTTGACGAATACCCGGCGGCCGGCGATCCGGTCCAACAGGGGCGAGTTGAGCAGGGGGGTGCGGCGGGCGTGGCCGTGCAGACGCTGGGCTGCGGCGCGGATCATGGCGATATTTGTCATCTGAGGGCTTTCACGAAAGCTTGCATTGCGGTCAGGGCTTGGGGTTCGTCGAGGAAGGGGACATGGCCGCGCCCGGCGACGTTGGCGTAGATCAGATCGGGGCGCCGGCGGGTCATCTCGGCGACGGTGGCAGGGGTCAGCAGGTCAGTATTGGCCCCCCGGATCAGGGCGAGCGGCAGGCCCCAGCAGGCGTCATAAAGCGGCCACAGATCGACGGCGGGCGCGGCCATGCTGGCCAGAAACGCGTCGCGCAAGGCCGGGTCGTAGGCAAGTTGCAAGCCGTTGGCGGTCGTCCGGGTTTGATGGCGCGCCTCATCCAGCCAGCGGCTCTCGGGGACATTGGTGAAGGCGGGGCTGGCGGCGGCGAGGCGGCCGGCATGGGTCGCCTGATCGACGGCGGCGGGCTTGTGGCCGACATAGGTGCCGATCCGCTCCAGTCCCGCCCGGTCAATCTCGGGGCCGATGTCGGTGAGGCAGAGGCCCAGCAGGCGGGGTTTGGCCATATAGGCCAGCAGCATCCCGATCAGCCCGCCGCGTGACGTGCCAAGCACGGCGGTGGCGGGAATATTCAGATGGTCAAGCAGGGCGAGGGCGTCCTGCGCCTCTTGCAGCACGGTGTAGGTGGCCGACGGGGCCCGGTCGCTGGCGCCGCGACCGCGGTAGTCCATGCGGATCACCGTAACGCCGGTCAGGTGCGGCAGGGCGTAGTCGAAGTCGGCCATGTTGCGGGTCAGGCCAGCGAGGCACAGGAGCGGGGTGCCGCTGCCGTGCAGGTCATAGGCCAGCCTGATGCCGTCGGTTGTGGTGAAATATGCGCTCATCGCGGCAATCAAGCACGCGGGGCGGACGGGGGGAAGGGGTCTGCGCTTGAAGCGGCGAACCGGCGGGCATAGATGGGGCGCAAAGCGAGGTGGCCATGGCCTATGTTGACGACGGCGAGACGCGGGCGAAGTCCAAGAAGATCGGGGCGCTGCGCGGATTGCAACCGTTCATCCGGCCCTACCGTGGCATGGTGGTGCTGGCCGGGTTCGCGCTGGTTCTGACGGCGTCGGTCAGTCTGGTGTTGCCGATGGCGATGCGCCGGGTGATTGACAATTTCGGGGCCGAAAAGGCGACCTTGCTGGACCAGTATTTTGGCGCGGCCCTCGCAATTGCCCTGCTGATGGCGGTGGGGAGCGGCGTTCGCTATTACTTCGTCACAAGGTTGGGCGAACGGGTGGTGGCCGACATTCGCCGCGCCTTGTTTGACCGGGTGATGGGAATGAGCCCGGCCTATTTCGAAAAGGTGATGACCGGCGAGGTGCTGAGCCGGATCACCACCGACACCACGTTGATCCTGTCGGTGATCGGCTCGTCGGTATCGATTGCGCTGCGCAATTCGCTGACGCTGATTGGCGGGTTGGTGTTGTTGATGCTGACCTCGACCAAACTGGCGCTGATGGTGCTTTTGGTGGTGCCGGCGGTGGTGGTGCCGATCATCGTGCTGGGGCGGCGGGTCAGGACATCGAGCCGGGAGAATCAGGACTGGATCGCACAAAGTTCAGGCAAGGCCTCCGAGGCGTTGACGGCGGTGCAGACGGTGCAGGCCTTCACCCATGAGGGCCGGACCAAGGCCGATTTCGCCTTTGTGACCGAGAAGAGCTTCGAGTCCGCCAAGCGGCGGATCGGCATCCGGGCCGTGATGACCTTTATCGTGATCTTCCTGGCCTTTGCCGGGGTGGTCGGGGTGTTGTGGATCGGGGCGCGGGATGTGCGGGCCGGGGTGATGTCGCCCGGTGAGTTGGTGCAGTTCGTGATCTATTCGGTGATGGTGGCGGCAGCGGTGGGCGCGCTGTCGGAAATCTGGGGCGAATTGCAGCGGGCGGCAGGTGCGACCGAGCGGCTGGTGGAGATCCTGAACGCCGATGACCCGGTGCAGGACAAGGCGCGCGTCCTGGCGCTGCCGCGTCCGGTGCGGGGGCAGGTCCGGTTCGAGGATGTGCGGTTCAACTATCCGACGCGGCCCAATGCGCCGGCGTTGAACGGGGTGACGCTGACGATCGAGCCGGGAGAGACGGTCGCGGTGGTCGGCCCGTCGGGGGCGGGCAAGTCGACGCTGTTCCAGTTGTTGCTGCGGTTCTTCGATCCGCAGGGTGGTGCGGTGCTGCTGGACGGGATCGACCTGCGCGATCTGAGCCGGACCGAGTTTCGCACGCAGATGGCGATGGTGCCGCAGGATCCGGTGATCTTTGCCGCCTCGGCCCGCGAAAACATCCGCTTTGGGCGGCCGGATGCGACCGACGCGCAAGTTGAAGAGGCGGCAAGGGCGGCGGCGGCGCAAGAGTTCATTCTGGCGCTGCCAGAGGGCTATGACACCTTTCTGGGCGAGCGCGGCGTGATGCTGTCGGGCGGCCAAAAGCAGCGGGTGGCGATTGCGCGGGCGATCCTGCGCGATGCACGGGTGCTGCTGCTGGACGAGGCGACCTCGGCGCTGGATTCTGAAAGCGAGCGGCTGGTGCAGGAGGCGGTGGAAAAGCTGCGGGTCGGGCGGACGGTTCTGGTTGTGGCGCACAGGCTGGCGACGGTGAAGCGGGCGGACCGTATCGTGGTGCTGGATCAGGGCCGGGTGGTGGCGACCGGGACGCATGACAGTCTGGTGGCGGAGAACGGGCTGTATGCGCGGCTGGCGCGGTTGCAGTTTACGGACGGGGCGGTGTGACGGCAGCGCGCAGCGAGGCAATGAAGCGGTCGGCGTCACGCAGGGCGGCGGTCGGCGAGGGGCCTTGCAGGTCAGCCTCGGTCCAGTCGGTGGCGAGGTTGGTCAGCAGGGTTTGACGGGTCACCTGTTGGGTTGCGTCCAGTGGCAGGGTCGCGGCGTGTTGCAAGAGCGCCATGGCTTCGTGCAACCGGCGCAGGATGCGGAAGGCGTTGTCCATCGCGGGCATCAGGCCGGGGTCGTCGCGCCACGAGCGGTCTTTGAAGAGCTGTGAAGTCAGGCGTTGGCCGGCGCCGTGGCAATCAAACGCGACGCAGCCGGGAAAGCCGCGGTCGTTGAGGCTGGCATGGATCGTGCAGGCATTGTCGCCGGCGAGGTTGGGACAGGCGGTGCAGGCGGGTTTGGCGAGCGCAAAGGCGGTGGAGAGATCGAACGCCAGAAGCACGCAGCACAGCGCGTCGCAGTGGGTGCAATCGGGGCGGAGGTCAAAGTCGGGCATCGTCGGTTCCACGGGTTTGGCGATATTGGGGGTTTCGGGCTGCTTGGCAACCAAAACTCCGCCCGGGTCCGTGCGCTTTGTGTTGGCAAAGGGCTGATTTCAACGCATCTTGGCTGCAACTAGCCCCGGAAGGCGGCGGCAGGGGGAAATTCATGGGCACGTTCAAGACGCTGGCCGACATCCGGGCGATCGAGGCCGAGGCGACGTGGGAGGCGCGGGGCGAGGCCCGCACCATGTATGAGTTCCTGACGCGGGCCAAGACGGCGCATGGGCCACGACCAGCAGTGAGTTTTCAGCTGGAATCCGGGCCGGGGTCGCGGGCGCAGACCCTGAATTGGGATGCGCTGCACGGCCGGGTGACCCAGGCCGCCAATCTGTTTCGCAAGTTGGGCGTGGGGCCGAAGGACGTGGTGGCCTATGTGCTGCCGAACTGTCTGGAGACGGTGGCGGTACTGCTGGGCGGCGCGGTGGCCGGGATCGTCAATCCCATCAACCCGCTGCTGGAGCCGGAGCAGATCGCCTCGATCCTGCGCGAGACCGGGGCCAAGGTGGTGGTGACGTTGCGCGCGTTCCCGAAGACCGAGTTGCAAAAGCGGGTGGCCGAGGCGGTGCGGCAGGCGCCGGGGGTGACGACGGTGCTGGAGGTTGATCTGGCGCCTTATCTCGGCATTCCGAAGGCGTGGATTGCGCATCTCCTTCGGCCGAAATTCATGCCGAAACATCAGGCACGGGTACTGAATTTCACCGCGGAATGCGCACGGCAGCGCGCAGGGGCGCTGGATTTCGGCGACGATCCGGCGGACCGGGTGACGGCGTATTTCCACACCGGCGGCACCACGGGCATGCCCAAGGTGGCGCAGCATCGGGCGTCCGGGATGGTTTATAACGGTTGGCTTGGGGCGCGGCTACTGTTTCGCGAGACGGATGTCGTGCTCTGCCCGTTGCCGCTGTTTCATGTCTTTGCCGCCTATCCGATCCTGATGTCGATGATCGCCTCGGGCGCGCATGTGGTGTTCCCGACCCCTGCCGGGTATCGCGGCGAGGGGGTGTTCGACAATCTGTGGAAGCTGATCGAACGCTGGAAGGTCAGCTATCTGGTGACGGTGCCGACCGCCTTGTCGGCTCTGATGCAGCGTCCGGTCGACGCCGAGATCAGCAGCTTGCGCGGGGCGTTTTCCGGCTCGGCGCCATTGCCGATCGATCTGTTCCAGCGGTTTGAAAAGACGACGGGGGTGCAGATTGTCGAGGGGTATGGGCTGACCGAATGCACCTGTCTGGTGTCGGTCAACCCACCCGACGGCGACAAGAAGACCGGCTCGGTCGGGATCCCGTTTCCCCATACCCGGGTGCGGATCCTGATGGCGGATGGTGCGGGTGGCTGGCGCGATTGTGCGATCGATGAAGTGGGCGAGATCTGTGTGTCCAACCCCGGCGTCTATCCAGCGCATACCTATACCGAGGAGGAGAAGAACCGCGGCCTGTTCGCCGACGGCATCTATCTGCGGACCGGCGATCTGGGGCGGCTTGACAGCGATGGCTATCTTTACATCACCGGGCGGGCCAAGGATCTGATCATCCGGGGTGGCCACAATATCGACCCGGCGGTGATTGAAGAGGCACTCATCGGGCATAAGGCGGTGGCTTTTGTCGGTGCAATTGGCCAGCCCGATGCCCATTCCGGCGAACTGCCCTGCGCCTATATCGAACTGGTCAAGGGCGCCGAGGTCAGCATCGAAGAGCTGACCGACTATGCCCGCACCCATATCATCGAGCGTGCGGCGGTGCCCAAGCATATCGAGATCGTGCCCGAACTGCCGAAAACGGCGATCGGCAAGGTCTTCAAGCCGGACCTGCGGCGCATGGCGATCACGCGGGTGTTTGATGCCTGCCTTGCCGAAAACCACCAGACCGCGATGGTCCGCGAAGTGGTCGAGGACAAGAAGCGCGGGCTGGTCGCGCGGATCGAGGCGGTTGGAGTGGTTGACAGGGATGCCGTAGCGCGGATTCTAGGCCAGTTTTCAACCGCTTGGGAGTGGGTTGTCTGACCGATTTGGGGCTTTTTCGTCCCAGTCTGCCCGGGCTGTGGGAGCCCGCGATATTTTTCAATTGCGTGAATCGACTCAGTGCCCAATTCTGGCAAAAAATCACAATGAGGGGAGGTTGGAATGAAGTTCTTGAAAATCGGTACTTTCGCCGTGGCGACGGCGGTTATGGCCCTTCCGGCATTTGCCGACAAGACCGATGTCCTGTACCGGCACAAAAGCTGGATGGTCGAAGGGGTTACCTTTGACGACGGCACCTATGCCTGTCTGGCTGAAGTGACCGATCCGGGGGAGAGTTTTTCGATCTGGGCGTTTCCCGACAAGACCATAAGGCTGCAGTTCTATTCGACCGAGTGGGATTTCGGCGACAGCGACACCGCAAATCTGCAGGTCGAGATTGACCGGCGGTCGCCGTGGCGGCTGACTGGCGCGAATTTGACGCAGAATTCGGTGCTGTTCGATCTGCCGGATGAGGATTCCAGCGTGGGATTCGTCGTCGAGGTGGCGCGGGGCTCGACGCTGCATCTGCGGACCGAGGATGGGTCGCCGATCCGGGATTACACGTTGTCGGGGTCGTCGGCGTCGATCCAGTATCTGGTCGATTGCGGCAATGCGATTTCGGGCGACCGCAACCCGTTCAACTGAAGCCGGCCTGCCGGGTCACAGGGTCTCGCTGTCCATCCAGATCGTCACCGGGCCGTCGTTGGTCAGGCTGACCGCCATGTCTGCGCCGAAGATGCCTTTGGCCACGGGAATGCCTTCGGCTGCGATGCGGGTGCAGAAGTGCTCGTAGAGGGCGTTGCCCTGATCGGGCGGGGCGGCGTAGGAAAAGCCGGGGCGGTTGCCGCGCAGGTCGGCGGCAAGGGTGAACTGGCTGACGATCAGAGCCGCGCCCGATATATCCTTGACCGACAGGTTCATCTTGCCGGCGGCGTCCTTGAAGATGCGGAGTTTGGCGATTTTCGCGGCAAGCTTGTCGGCCTGCGCCTGCATATCGCCCTGCATGGCGCAGATCAGGATCAGCAGGCCCGCGCCGATTTCGCCAGTTGTCTGGCCGTCCACGGTGACCGAGGCGCGACTGACCCGTTGCAGCAGAGCCCTCAAAGCTCGTTGGCCCAAGGTGGGTTGGCCCCCGGGCGCGAGCAGGTGATGGCGGCGGCGCGGGTGCCGAGCGACAGGGCGGCATCCAGTTCGGCGTCGGTGATGGCGGCAAGGCGGGCCTTGGTCAGGGCACCGGCGCTGTCGAGGGCGGACAGGGCACCGGCGTTGAAGGTGTCGCCTGCGCCGACTGTGTCGGCCACGACGATCTTCTGTGCGGCAACAAAGCGGTTCTGCGTGGCGGTGATCGCGCGGGCCCCGGCGGCGCCTTCGGTGATGAAGACCACTTTGGGGCCTTGGGCGATGATCTGGCGCGCCAGAGTTTCCACGTCACCCTCGCCCATGACCCAGACCAGATCCTCATCCGACAGTTTCACGATGTCGGCCATGGCGATCATGGCTTCGATCCGGGTGCGGTATTGCGCGGCCTTGCCGGCGATGAAGCCGAGCCGGATGTTGGGGTCGATCATGGTGACGCGGGTGGCGGCCTCACGGGCCTGAAAGGCGGCGTAGGTGCTGGCGGCGGGGTCGTTGACCAGAGAGATGCCGCCAAGGAACAACGTGGTGATTTCTGCCGGCAGGGTGGGCAGCTGGTCTTGCGACAGCATCACCCCGGCGGTGTTTTCGTCGTA
>JBDTQR010000147.1:0-11865 GCA_039932095.1 bacterium
GGACGCGCTGCGCCGCATGAAGCCAACCTGCATCGAGGATATCGTCGCTCTCGTCGCACTGTACCGCCCCGGCCCGATGGAGAATATTCCGGCCTATTGCGAGGTCAAGAACGGGCTCAGGGACCGCGAGTCGATCCACCCCACCATCGACCATATTCTGGCCGAAACACAGGGCATCATCGTCTATCAGGAACAGGTGATGCAGATCGCCCAGGTGATGGCGGGCTACTCTTTGGGCGGCGCCGATCTGCTCCGCCGCGCGATGGGCAAGAAGATCGCCGAAGAGATGGCGAAAGAGCGTCCGAAATTCATCGAAGGTGCTGCAAAGACCCATGCGGTCCCCAAGGAAAAGGCCGGCGAAGTCTTTGACCTGTTGGAGAAATTCGCCAATTACGGCTTCAACAAGTCCCACGCCGCTGCCTATGCTGTTGTCAGCTATCAGACCGCGTATCTGAAGGCCAATTTCCCGGTCGAATTCATGGCCGCCGTGATGAATTGCGACATCCATCTGACCGACAAACTCGCCGTTTACAAACGCGAGATCGACAAGCTTGGCATCAAGACCGTGGCCCCGTCGATCAACGCCTCGCTTGCCACGTTCACGGTGCGCAATGGTCAGGTCGTCTACGCCCTCGGCGCGCTGAAAAATGTCGGCGCCGACGCGATGCGAATGATCGTTCATGAACGTGCCGACCGTCCGTTCGTTAACCTCTTCGACCTCGCCCGCCGCGTCGACCTGAAACGTGTCGGCAAGCGCCCGCTCGAAATGCTGGCCCGCGCCGGCGCTTTTGACGAGCTGGACCCCAACCGCGCCCGGGTCTTCGAAGGCCTCGATCCCCTCGTTGCCTATTCCGCCGCCGTCCACGACGCGAAATCTTCCAACCAGGTCAGCCTGTTTGGCGAGGCGGGCACCGATATCCCCGAACCCCGCCTGCCGTTCCGCGACGACTGGCTGCCGGTCGAACGGCTGTCACAGGAACATCAGGCGATCGGTTTCTACTTGTCCGGCCACCCGCTCGACGACTACATGTCCGCCCTGAAACGCCGTGACGTGAAAACCCTGACCGAGATCACCGCCCTCGCCGAACGCGGCCCGCTGGTGGCGAAGATCGCTGGTTCGGTCTCGGCCAAGCAGGAACGCAAATCCGCCAAGGGCAACCGCTTTGCCTTTGTCTCGCTGTCCGATCCGACCGGACTTTACGAAGTCACCGTATTCTCCGACACGCTGGAGGCCGCGCGGGACAATCTGGAACCCGGCAAGAACGTCGTCCTGACCGTCGAGGCCAATCTTGAGGGCGAGACTCTGAAACTGCTCGCCCGCGCCGCCCAACCTATCGATCAGGTCGCGGCCGAAGCGGGCGCCTCTGCCCTGCGCATACACCTCGACCGCGCCGAAACCGTCCCCGCCATCGCCGGTCTGCTCGCCCGCGTCGAGGGCCGCAACCGCGCCCAGATCACCCTCTGTGTTGCCGACGACACCGGCCGCGAGATCGACCTGACCCTGCCCAACCCCTATCCGATCACCCCGCAGATCCGGGGCGCGATCAAGGCGATGCAGGGCGTGGTCCTGGTCGAGGACATCTGACCGCTTCATCCGCCCGGAATTATCCTGGCGGTCCGGGGGTAAAACCCCCGGGTCGCGTCACCAATGCGGCGGTGGCACATTCGCCTCTGGCGACCCCTGGGTCTCCCGTTCCGCCTCACGCTCAGCCAACATGCCGACCAACCGCGTCAGCCGGTCGATCTCGCGGCCCTGTCGGGTGACCTCATCCGACAGATCGTCGACCGACTTGGTCAGGTGGGCGATGCGTTCTTCAAGGGCGTTGCGGTCGTCCATGGAGGTGGTTTTCCTGTAGTGGCTTTGTATCGGCATTGTAGGTCGATTACACGGCGTTAACAAACCCACCGCGCTTGCCCATTTCCCCCCCGTCCGCTAAGGCAGGCGCCAAGCAATTCAAGGGCTCCACCCATGGCACAGGACAAGCAACCCCGCCGCCCGAAAGCCGAACCGCCGAAAGGCTTTCGCGACTATTTCGGCGCCGAAGTGACCGAGCGCAAGGCGATGCTCGACGCTATTGCCGAGGTCTATGGCCGTTACGGTTTCGACCCTCTGGAAACCTCTGCTGTGGAAACCGTCGAGGCGCTCGGCAAATTCCTGCCCGACGTTGACCGCCCCAACGAAGGCGTGTTCGGCTGGCAGGACGAGGATGCCGAATGGCTCGCCCTGCGCTATGATCTGACTGCGCCGCTTGCCCGCGTCGCCGCGCAATACCGCAACGACCTGCCCAGCCCCTACCGCCGCTATGCAATGGGTCCGGTCTGGCGCAATGAAAAACCGGGGCCGGGGCGGTTTCGTCAGTTTTATCAATGCGATGCGGATACTGTTGGCGCGGCTTCGGTGGCGGCGGATGCCGAAATTTGCGCCATGCTGTCGGACGCTTTCGAGGTGGTCGGCATCCCGCGCGGCGACTATGTTGTAAAGATCAACAACCGCAAAGTGCTGAATGGCGTGATGGAAATTGTCGGCGTTCTGGACCCGTCTGCCCCCGAACGTTTCGCCCACGAGCGCGGCATCGTCCTGCGTGCCATCGACAAGATCGACCGTCTGGGTGACGCCGGGGTGCGTGCCCTGCTGGGCGAGGGGCGCCGCGATGACAGCGGCGATTTCACCAAAGGCGCCGGGCTTTCACCCGATCAGGTCGAGGTTGTGATGGGCTTCACCTCTGCCCGCCGCGACACTGGTGCTGCCACCGTCGCCTGTCTGCGTGACCTGATCGGCAGCTCGACTCTCGGCGCCGAAGGCGTGCAAGAGCTTGAAACCATGGCGGAATTGTTGGATGCGCAGGGCTATGGCTCTGACCGCATCATCCTCGACCCCGGCGTGGTGCGCGGCCTCGGCTATTACACCGGCCCAGTGTTTGAAGCCGAACTGACGTTCGAAATCCTCGACGACAAAGGCCGCAAACGCCAGTTCGGCTCGGTCGCGGGCGGTGGGCGTTATGACGATCTGGTCAAGCGTTTCACGGGCCAATCGGTCCCTGCTACCGGAATCTCCATAGGCGTCGACCGGTTGCTGGCGGCCCTGCGCGCCAAGGGGCGCACCTCAGGTCAGGCTGCTGGTCCCGTCGTTGTCACCGTGATGGACCGTGACCGCATGGCAGATTACATGGCCATGGCAGCGGACTTGCGCAATGCCGGCATCCGGGCCGAAGTCTACCTTGGCAACCCCAAGAATTTCGGTAACCAGTTGAAATACGCTGACAAACGCCAGAGCCCGGTGGCGGTGATCCAGGGCGGCAATGAGGCGGCAACTGGCACAGTGATCCTGAAAGACCTGATCCTCGGCGCGCAGATCGCCCGGAACGCAACGTTGGAAGAGTGGAAAGACCGCCCGGCCCAGGTCGAAATCCCGCGCGCCGATCTGGTGGCTGCGGTCAAGAAGATGCTCGGATGATCCAGAAACCCGCGATCCGGGCAGAGGCCGAACGATTGTTCGGTATCTTTCAAGAGGCTGGGGCGGTGCCGGTCGACGCCGATATTCTGCTGCCCGCCGAGACCCTGCTGGACCTCTACGGTGAAGACATCCGCGCCCGCGCCTATACCACCACCGACCCGCTGCACGGCGAAATGATGCTGCGGCCGGATTTCACCGTGCCCGTGGTGCAGGCCCATATGGCCCACGGCGCCGACCCCGCCCGTTATTGCTATCTGGGCGAGGTGTTTCGCAAACAGGAACACCTCGGCAATCGTGCGTCGGAATACTTGCAGGTCGGTTTCGAAGTCTTCGACCGCACCGCCCCCGAAGAAGCCGATGCTGAGGTTTTCGGCCTTTTCGTCAGCCTGTTGTCTGACAGCCGCGCCAGACCGGTCACTGGTGACATCGGCATCCTGATGGCGGCCGTCCAGGGCGTTGATACCAGCCCTCGTCGCAAGGCCGCCCTGTTGCGCCACATCTGGCGTCCCAAACGGTTCCGCGCTCTGCTCGACCGGTTCGCTGGCCGTGCGGCCCAGTCCGAAGACCGCGCCGCAATGCTGCAAAAACTCGCCTGCGGTCCACCCGAGGCGCTGATCGCCGCTGCCGGCCCGCTGATTGGCCTGCGCGCTGCCGAAGACATCGCCGAACGCGCCGTCGCCCTGATCGAAGACGCCAAGGCCAGCCCCATCGCGGCCCCGGAAGCCGCGCTGCTCTATGACCTTTTGACGCTGCAAGCCCCGGCTGACGCCGCCCTTGCCCACCTGCAGGGCATCACCTTCATGCTGCCTGCCATCGAACCCGCTGTCGCCCGTTTCGCCAGACGCCTCGCCGCCCTCCGTGCCCGCAACATCGACACCGCGCGCCTGCCGTTCGAGGCCAGTCTCGGCCGCACCTCGATGGAATATTACGACGGTTTCACCTTCTCCTTCCTTGCGCCCGACCTGCCGCCCATCGCCTCTGGTGGTCGTTATGATGCGCTGACCCGGGTACTCGGCCAAGGCCGCCAGATCCCCGCTGTGGGGGGCGTCATCCGCCCGGCGCTGTCGTTGCAGGTGCGGCCATGATCAAGATCGGTGTGCCGTCCAAAGGCCGCTTGATGGAGCAGACCTTCGACTGGTTCTCTGCCCGTGGCCTGCCGATGCAGAAAGCCGGGTCCGAGCGCGAGTATTCCGGTCAGACCACCGCCAAGAACATCGAAATCGTCATGCTGTCCGCCGGTGAAATCCCGCGCGAACTGGCGGCAGGCCGGATTGATCTGGGCGTTACCGGCTCGGACCTCATGCGCGACAAGTTGGCCGATTGGGAAACCCAGGTCACCGAAGTGACGGCCCTTGGCTTTGGCCATGCCGACCTGATCATCGCGGTCCCGGTAGCCTGGATCGATGTCGACACGCTCGATGACCTCGACGCCGCCGCCGCCGCCTTCCGCGCCCGCCATGGCCACCGGCTCCGAATCGCCACCAAATACCACCGGTTGGTCCGCGATTTCCTGACCGATCAAGGGGTTGCCGATTACCAACTGATCGACAGCCAGGGCGCGACCGAGGCGACCGTCAAGAACCTCACAGCCGAGGCGATTGCCGACATCACGTCCTCTGGCGAAACCCTGCGCGCCAACCACCTCAAGGTGCTGTCTGACAGTCTGATCCTGCAATCGCAGGCCATGCTGTTCCGCGCCCGAAAAAGCAACGGGGCCGATCTTGACGCCTTGTTGAAGACGCTGCTGGCCTGACTGTTGGCGCGGTCAGACCCTGCGCCGACTGACCAGCGCCACCCCGCCCGCCGCCAGTGCCATGCCCGCCCAGCCCCACAGCGGCATCACCTCGCCCAGCAACGGCCATGCGAACAGCGCCGACAGCGGCGGCACCAGATAGAACAGCGCCGAGACCCTCGACACCTCGCCGACCCGGATCATCGCGAGCAGCAGGCTCATCGCCAACAGCGAGTTGCCGACCACCAGATAGGCCAGCACCGCGCCGAATTCCCATGACCAATCAACCTGAAACCGTTCGCTGATCAGAGCCAGCGGCACGGTACAGGCCGCGCCCACCGCATACTGGATCAGGTTAGAGGTGACCGGATGATGCGCCACGCCAAAGCGCTTTTCCCATAGTGTCCCGCCGGTGATGCCCAGCAGCGCGCCAACCGTGCAAACCACGCCGAACATTCCCTTAGCCGCCACCGACTGGCCGGTAAAGATCACCAACCCGGCACCGCCCAGCCCCAATGCCAGTCCAAGCCAGCCACGGGGGCTGATCCGCTCGCCGACGAAACCCGGGGCGATCAGCGCAACCAGGATGGGCTGAAGACAGACGATGATGGCCACCGCCCCCGCAGATGTGCCCGATTTGAATGCGACATAGCACAGGCCGAAATAGACGACCTGAATCAGAAACCCCACCACGGCGACATCGGCCCAACCGCGCCAGGTTGCGGGCAGGGGCGGACGCATCACCAAGGCCAGCGGCAACAGGATCACCAACACGGTCACATAGCGCAGCGCCAGCAGCGTTAGCGGCGGCGCGTGCTGCAACCCCAGCTTGGCCACACCGAACCCGGCGGACCACAACAGCAGAAAGATGAACGGCGCGGCGATCAGCCATAGGAGGCGGGGATTGGGCATGGCGCAGTCTTGTCCCAGCCCCGGGGGAAAGAAAAGCCGAAACGCCAAGCCACTTGATTGGACTTAGACACTGCGCGAAACTGGCCTTGCAGGGCAGGGGTTCAAATGGCTGAAGTCCGCTACATGGTGCATGACGTCACGAAGTCGGTCGCCTTCTACTGCGACCATCTCGGCTTTGCCCTGGTCAACCAGTTCGGCCCCGCCATGGCGATCGTCGCCCGGGGTGACCTGACCCTCTGGCTTGCCGGACCGCTTGCCTCGGCGCGCAGGCCGATGCCGGATGGCGAGGTGCCCGAGCCTGGCGGCTGGAACCGGTTGGTGATCAAAGTCGACGACATCGCCGCCACCCATGCGGCGATGGCGGCCAATGGCGTCCGGTTCCGCAACACCATCCTGTCCGGACCCGGCGGCCAGCAGGTTCTGTGCATCGACCCCTCCGGCAACCTGATCGAGCTGTTTCAGCCCGCCTGACGGTTGGCCTTCGCCTGCTTGTGCCTGAACCGTGCGTCCATCGCCGCCTCACCCTCGGCCGTGCCGTCGTGCCAGGAGCCGAACAACTTGTCCAATGGCATCAGCCCGTCGCCGTAATTCACCTCGAAATACTTGTGATGAAGGTAATGGGTATAGGCGTGGGTGTCCAAACCCGCCGTTTCGGTCAACTCGATCTTGTCGAAGCCGATGTGACCCACCACGGCCCCGAGCCCGGCATAGTGCAGGCCGTACAGCGCGATGATCGGGTTGGAGGGGATCACCAGATGGATCAGGCTGGACGAGAAATACAGCAGGTGTTCAACGGGATGCATCGACAGCGAGGACCACGGGCTGGGATTGACCGAGTTGTGGTGGACCGAATGGATGTATTTGTAGAGCACCGGCACATGGATCAGCCGATGGATGCAATAAAAGTGGAACTCGTGCCAGATCGGCACACAGAACCCCAAGGCCAGCAGATAGACCGGATGCGCCGCGAAGGTCACGCTCATAGCCCAACCATTGGCCGCCATCCAGCCCAGCAGCACCTGATACGCCGTCCAGATCGGCACCCCGCTTCCCAAGGTCCGCAAGATGCCCTCGGCGTTCTGACTGCCGAACCAGAAGGCAGGATTGCTGGCATCCGCCGGAAACTTGCCGTTGTATTTGAACCGGTTGGCCTGTCGGCGGCGGATGTAAAGCGGCACTTCAAGCGCGGAATAGAACAGCGTCGCCGCGACCAGGTTCAGCGCCAGAATTTGCAGAACCCAGCCCCAGTGCAGCGCCTTCATCGTGGCGACATCAGGAAAGAACCATGTCCAGAACGCTGCACCCGACACCATGAACAGCACATTCCACGGCAGGAAATAGCCCGGCAACCATCCCGGCAGCTTTCCCAGCTGCGGCGGCAGCCGGAACAGCGGTGAGGTCACCAGCGGCGCATCCGGCACCCAGTCGCCTCGTTTGTTGCGCTTGCCGGTCGCTTGATCGTCCATCGCCTACCTCAAGCCAATTTCGGCCAATGCCAGGGCCAGAGCCGGTGGCAGAATGTCATCGAACGCCCGCGCCTGCCCAAGGTCGGGCGGGCTGTCCTTGGGGTCCAGATAGCGCCAGCCCTGAAATGGTCGTCGCGCGGCGGCCTCGGTGCGGATCACCGCCGGGTCCAGAATCAGCCCGCAGCGCAAAATGCCGTCGGCCCCCTCCACCCGCTCCATCCTGAGAATGCGCTGTCGGCACAGGATCGCGCCCTTGATCACCCAAAAGAGCGAGCCGCCCGCCACCACCTCGGCCTCGCGCTTCGGCCACATCCTTGTGACATGTTCGCGCTCGCCACCGGCAAAACGCGACGGATGACTGCGCTGCCAGTCCAGCAGATCCTCGACCGATTCGGCGCCGACACAGAGTTTCAGGATATTCAGTGACATGTTGCCCCCACCCGCCCGGATGATAGGCCGTTTGACGGCGGCTGCAAGGTTGACCCATGGCCCTGCAGGGCGTATCTTGGGTCCTCCGCCGCAAATACACCCAAAGGTAGCCCCATGTCCCCTTTCGTCACCCCGATTGCCGAGCAGATCTGGGACATGAAATACCGTTTCAAGGCAGCAGATGGCACGCCGATCGACCAGACCGTGCAAGACAGCTGGCACCGAATCGCCGGGGCTTTGGCTGCGGTCGAAAAGGACCCGGCGCTTTGGGCCGCCCGGTTCTATGACGCTTTGGCGGGGTTCAAGTTCCTGCCCGCCGGTCGCATCACCGCCGGGGCAGGGACCGGGCGTCAGGTCACCCTGTTCAACTGCTTCGTCATGGGCACCGTACCCGACAACATGGGCGGGATCTTTGACGGGCTGAAAGAGGCCGCGCTGACCATGCAGCAGGGCGGCGGCATCGGCTATGATTTCTCCACCATCCGTCCCAAGGGCGCGCAGGTCAAAGGCGTCGCCGCCGATGCCTCCGGTCCGCTCAGCTTCATGGATGTCTGGGACGCGATGTGCCGCACCATCATGTCGGCAGGTTCGCGGCGCGGTGCCATGATGGCGACGATGCGCTGCGACCATCCCGATATCGAGGCCTTCATCGCGGCGAAAAAGGACCCGGCCCGCCTCAGGATGTTCAACCTGTCGGTGCTGGTGACCGACCCGTTCATGGCCGCCGTCAAGTCCGACGCCACCTGGGATCTGGTCTTCAACGACAAGGTCTACAAAACCCTGCCCGCCCGCGATCTGTGGAACCGCATCATGCGCAACACCTACGATTTCGCAGAACCCGGGGTGATCTTCATCGACCGCATCAACGACGCCAACAACCTGAACTACGTGGAAACCATCGCCGCCACCAACCCTTGCGGCGAGCAGCCGCTGCCGCCCTACGGCGCCTGCCTGCTGGGGTCGATCAACCTGCCCACGCTGGTCACCGCCGCCTTCACCAAGAAGGCGAAACTTGACCCCAAGGCACTCGACACTCTGGTCCGCACCGCGATCCGCATGATGGACAACACGGTTGATGCCTCGCGCTTCCCGCTGCCGCAGCAGGAGGCCGAGGCGCAGTCCAAGCGCCGCATCGGTCTGGGCGTCACCGGTCTTGCCGATGCCCTGTTGATGACCGGCCTGCGCTATGGCTCGGATGCGGCCGCACGGCAGACCGAAGACTGGATGCACACCATCGCCCGGGCCGCCTATCTCGCCTCGGTCGATCTGGCAAAAGAGAAGGGCGCTTTCCCACTGTTCGACGCCGAGCCTTATCTGGCATCGGGAACGATGTCCGGAATGGACGAAGATGTCCGCGATGCCATCCGAACCCACGGCATCCGCAACGCCTTGCTGACCTCGGTCGCCCCGACCGGCACCATCAGCCTTTATGCCGGCAACGTGTCCTCCGGCATCGAGCCGGTCTTTGCCTATGCCTACAGCCGCAAGGTCCTGCAAAAGGACGGCACCCGCACCGAGGAAGAGGTCGTCGACTACGCCGTTCGCCTGTGGCGCGAACTGCACGGCGATGCGCCTTTGCCCGACCATTTCGTCAACGCCCAGACCCTGCCGCCGCTGGACCATGTCAAGATGCAGGCCGCCGCGCAGAAATGGGTCGACAGCAGCATTTCCAAGACCATCAACTGCCCCGAAGACATCAGCTTTGACGATTTTCAGCAGGTCTATATGGCCGCCTGGGATCAGGGCTGCAAAGGCTGCACCACGTACCGGCCCAACGCGGTGACGGGATCTGTGCTGACGGTGTCCGAAGCCCAGAAGGCCACACCCACGATCACCGCCGAGGGGGCGGAGGTGGTCTATCTTTCCGAACCGCTCGACCGTCCGGTCGCGCTGGAGGGCCAGACCTACAAGGTCAAATGGCCGGGCTCCGAACACGCGCTTTACATCACCATCAATGACATCATCATCGCAGGTCACCGCCGCCCGTTCGAAGTGTTCATCAACTCCAAGAACATGGAGCATTTCGCCTGGACCGTGGCGCTGACCCGGATGATCTCGGCGGTGTTCCGGCGCGGCGGCGACATTTCCTTCGTGGTGGAAGAGTTGAAAGCCGTGTTCGACCCGCGCGGCGGCGCGTGGATGGAGGGCCGCTACATCCCCTCGATCCTCGCCGCCATCGGCGGGGTGATCGAACGCCATCTGGTCGCCATCGGCTTCATCGAGGGTGAGGGGCTTGGCCTCAAATCCGACCCCAAGGCCGAGGTGATGGTGGTGGGTGAGGCCCCGCGCGGCCCGGCCTGTCCGAATTGCGGCGAATACGGCATGCATATGGTCGAGGGCTGCATGACCTGCGGCTCCTGCGGCCATTCCAAATGTGGCTGATGCTGGTCTGAGCCAAGTGACGTTCGACATGGCAAGGCCGTTCAGCCGACATCTCAAACTCGTCTAGAAGTTGGCCGATGTCGATGGCTCCAAGCGCTGCGCAACGAGACTTCTGTCCAGTCGTTTCTAAGGAACGCCGACCTACTTTACCTTGATGACGACCTTGCCCTTCGACCGACCTGACTCGACATGGGCGATGGCCTCATTCGTGTCAGCGAAGGGGTAGACACGGTCGACGACCGGTCGGATGTGGCCGGCTTCGATCAGGGCCGCAATCTGTTGCAACTGCGCACCATTCGCCTTCATGAACAGGAAGTCGAAACCAACCCCGCGCTGCCGGGCCTTCTTGTAGGTGCTGCGGCTCAAGGCCCAGAACACCGGCTTTAGAAACCAGGGGGCCTTGACCTGAGCCGCGAAGGCCGGCGTAGCCGGGCCGGAGATTGACACCAGTCTGCCGCCGGGCCGCAGGACGTTCAGCGACTTCTCCAGCGCCTTTGTATCCTGACTGTGCAGAACCACGTCATAATTCCGCAAGATGGCCTCGAAATCCTGCGTCTTGTAATCGATGACCAGATCCGCCCCCAACGCCTTGAGCCAGTCGGCATTGCCCGCGCTGGCGGTGGTGGCGACATAAGCGCCGATATGCTTGGCAATCTGGATGGCAATGGTGCCGACACCGCCCGAGCCCGCCTGGATGAACACTTTCTGCCCGGCCCGCAGCTTTGCGATTTCCACCAGCGCCTGCCAGGCCGTCAGCGCGACCAGCGGTATCGAGGCCGCCTCTTCCATGCTCAGGGACTTGGGTTTCGCCGCCAGAGAGCCTTCCCTGACCGCAATGCGTTCCGCAAAGGTGCCAATGCGGAAGTCGTCGACGCGGGAATAGACTTCGTCCCCGACCTTGAACCGCCGCGACTTGGGCCCGGTGCGGACCACGCTACCGGCCAAGTCGTGCCCCAGCACCAACGGCAGCTTGTAGGGCAGGATCGGCTTGAATTCGCCATCCCGGATCTTGACGTCCAGCAGATTCACCCCTGCGGCGTGGATCTGCACCAGAACTTCATCGTCGCGCAGATCGGGTTCGGGAACATCGGTCAGCCGCAGCGCGGCCCTTTTCTGGTATTTGTCGAGCAGGAAGGCTTTCATGGGGGTCTCCGAGTGGCGGGGTGCAGGAATGTCAGGCGGCGAGGAAGGCCAGGGCCCTCGGCACGAATTGCGCATGGTACTGGAAGATGCCGCCGTGGCCCGCATCGTCGTAGATCACCAGATCCGCATCGGAAATGCGGCGGGCCAGGTCGCGCGAATTGGGCGTGGGCACCATGATGTCGTGGTCACCATTGGCCACCAGAACCGGACTGCGGATGCGGCCAAGGTCCTGCGGCAGTTGACGGCCCCAGGCGTGGATTGCCGCCAGTTGCCGCAGGAAGGCACGCGGTGTCGGACGCTTATCGCGACCGGTCTTGCGCTCCTTGGTCCGGGCGATGAACGCCGTT
>JBDTQR010000148.1:0-11837 GCA_039932095.1 bacterium
GCATCTGGAACGGATCAACCATATCCACCACGCCGGCAACTCCAGCGGGATTGTCGATGGCGCGGCGGCGGTTCTGATTGGCGATGCCGAGTTTGGCCGGATGTACGGGCTGAAACCCCGGGCGCGGATCCGGGCGACGGCGAAGATCGGCACCGATCCGACCATCATGCTGACCGGGCCAGTGCCGGTGACCCACAAGATCCTCGCCGAGGCCGGGCTGACAACCGGGGACATTGATCTGTATGAGGTCAACGAGGCGTTTGCCGCCGTGGTTCTGCGGTTCCAGCAGGCGTTTGATGTCGATCCGGCCAAGGTCAATGTCAACGGCGGCTCCATCGCGATGGGCCATCCCTTGGGTGCGACCGGGGCGATCATCATCGGCACCTTGCTGGATGAGATGGAGCGGCGGGATCAGCAACTGGGGCTGGCAACGCTGTGCATTGCCAGCGGCATGGGGGCCGCGACGATTATCGAACGGATTTAACTGTTCGCGGCGTCAGCGCCCTGAACCCTGTCTTGCCACCTAAACGGAGCTTTGCGATGCCGATCATTGACCAATCCAAGCTGACGCCACGGACCGGGTCGATCTATCCATCCCCCTATGCCGAGATGATGCAGGGGCGGTCGTCGCTGCGCCTCGGCGATGCTGGCGGTCTGACGCAGTTCGGCGTCAATCTGGTGATGCTGGAACCCGGCGCGCTGTCGAGCCTGCGGCACTGGCACATGGCGGAAGATGAATTCGTCATGATCACCGAAGGCGAATGTGTGTTGGTGCAGGATGCCGGGGAGACAGTGATGCGGGTCGGCGACTGCGCGGCCTTTCCGGCGGGCAGCACCGACGGCCACCAGTTCATCAACCGCAGCGCTGCGGTTGCGAAATTCCTTGTCGCCGGCACCAAGGCCCCACGGGAGGTCGCGACCTATTCCGACATCGACATGCAGATTCATATCGAGGACCGCAAGGCGCGGTTCACCTACAAGGATGGCACGGATTGGACCGGGCCCCGGTAGCGCCACAGAGTTTTATCCTGCCCACCTCCCTTCCCCCGACACCGACCTGAGAGGACCAACACAATGACCGATTTCACTTATGAAGTAGACGCGGACGGGGTTGCCACGATCACCTGGGATGTCGCGGGCAAGTCGATGAACGTGATGTCGATGGCCGGGTTTGCCGAGCTGGAGGCGTTGATTGACCGGGCCTTGGGCGATGCGTCGGTCAAGGGGGTGATCCTGACCTCGGGCAAGAAGGATTTTGCCGGCGGCATGGATCTGAACGTTATCGCCCGGATGAAAGCGGATGGCGGGGCAGAGCCGGCCAAGGCGCTGATGGCGGGGATCATGGGGATCCATGGCTTGCTGAGAAAGATCGAGCGGGCCGGAATGGACCCGAAGACGCTGAAAGGTGGCAAGCCGATTGTTGCCGCGATGCCGGGGACCGGGGTGGGTATCGGCTATGAACTGCCTTTGGCCTGCCACCGGATCATTGCGGCCGACAATCCCAAGGCAAAGATCGGCCTGCCGGAAATTCAGGTCGGAATCTTTCCGGGCGCAGGTGGCACGACGCGGCTGATCCGCAAGCTGGGGGCGATGGTGGCGGCGCCCTATCTGCTGGAGGGCAAGCTGTCGGACCCTAAATCGGCCAAGGCGAATGGGTTGATTGATGAGGTGGTGCCGCCGGAGGCATTGCTGGCGCGGGCCAAGGAATGGGTGCTGGCGGCGACGGACGCCGATCTGGTCAAGCCGTGGGATGCCAAGGGCTACAAGATGCCGGGCGGCACGCCGTACAATCCGGCAGGCTACATGACCTTTGTCGGCGCCAATGCGATGGTGCTGGGCAAGACCATGGGGGTCTATCCGGCGGCGCAGGCCCTGATGCAGGCGGTCTATGAGGGGGCCTTGGTGCCATTCGACACGGCTTTGAGGGTCGAGGCGCGGAATTTCGTGTCGACGCTGTTGAACCCGTCCTCGGCCGCGATGATCCGCAGCCTGTTCATCAACAAGGAGGCGTTGGAGAAGGGGGCGAACCGGCCTGCGGCACCGGATCAGACCGTGCAGAAACTCGGGGTGATCGGCGCGGGGATGATGGGGGCGGGGATTGCCTATGTCTCGGCGCTTGCCGGGATCGACGTGGTGCTGATCGATGCCACGCAAGAGTCGGCGGACCGGGGCAAGGCGCATTCGGCCGATCTGCTGGACAAGGCCATCCAGCGCCGCAAATCGACGCCGGAAAAGAAGGCCGAGGTTCTGGGCCGCATCACGGCGACCACAGACTATGCCGCCTTGGCCGAGGTTGATCTGATCGTCGAGGCGGTGTTCGAGGACCCCAAGGTAAAGGCCGAGGTGACGGCCAAGGTCGAGGCGGCGGTGGGCAAGGACTGCATCTTTGCTTCCAACACATCGACCCTGCCGATCACCGGACTGGCCAAGATCAGCGCGCGGCCCGACCAGTTCATCGGCATTCACTTCTTCAGTCCGGTGGACCGGATGGCCCTGGTGGAGATCATCAAGGGCAAAGAGACCGGAGACATCGCGGTGGCCAAGGCTCTGGATTTCGTGCGACAGATCCGCAAGACGCCGATCGTGGTGAATGACGCCCGCTATTTCTATGCCAACCGCTGCATCCTGCCCTACACCAATGAGGGGATCAGGATGGTGGCCGAGGGGGTAGAGCCGGCTTTGGTGGAAAACGCCGCCAAGCTGGTGGGGATGCCAGTGGGGCCGCTGCAACTGACCGATGAAATCTCGATTGATCTGGGGATCAAGATTGCCAAGGCGACCAAGGCGGCTTTGGGCGCGGATTACCCGGACGATGATGTGGACGCGGTGATCTTTGCCTTGGCCGAGCAGGGCCGGATGGGGCGCAAGGCCAAGGCGGGGTTCTATGCCTATGACACAGCGGGCAAGCGTGAGGGGCTGTGGGACGGGCTGGCCAGGCAATGGCCGGTGGCCGATGAGCAGCCTGATCTGGTGACCGTGCAGCACAGGCTGTTGATGAGTCAGGTGCTGGAGGCGGTGCGGGCGCTGGAAGAGGGCGTGCTGATGGACATTCGCGAGGGTGATGTCGGGGCCATTCTGGGCTGGGGCTTTGCGCCATGGTCGGGCGGGCCGTTCAGCTGGCTGGACATTATCGGCGCGGCCAAGGCGGTCGAAATCTGTGACCGGCTGACCCAGGCTTACGGCGCGCGTTACACCGCCCCGGCCCTGTTGCGCGATCTGGCGGCCAAGGGTGAGGGGTTCTACGACCGGTTCGGCGGGCGGAAAGCAGCGGCCTGAAGGTGGCGGAGCCCGTCGCCCGCCTCGTCCGCGATCAGATGGGCTATCATCTGGCGCGCGGCGGCAAGCGGCAGGACAGGGCGGATGGGCGCGCCGAGCAGGGATGCAAGGTCAATGCCCGGGCGGATCGTGCCATCACATCCCGTCATCAATCCGGGTCCGGCGAACAGAATTCCGGGCTCGACAAGTTGCACCTGCAGGATCGGTTCCCGTCGGACGGGCACATAGGGCGCAATGGCACGCCATCCCTCCAGCGCGGTGGCGGGAACCAGAGCGAGGTCATCACCGCAAAATGGTCTGGCATAGCGGGTGTGGATCAGGATCGGCTGGCCGGGCGGCAGCATCAACGCATCGCAATTGCCCAGCGCGCCGACGGCAATCCGCACGGACCACAGGGCACGCCTGGTTTCCAGAACGATCGACTGCACAGGCACCAGGCCGTGATCCTGGGTCATCACCAGATCGCCCGGCCCCAGGAGGGACAAGCTCTGCCAGCCGAATGCCGTCTGAACCGGGGTCGAGGCGAAGAGGCCCGTTGCCAGGCGGACAGGCAAGGTCTGCCCTGGTGCGATGTCGTGAAGCGCCAAGGTCATTCCCCTTCCTCTTGTGTTTCCGCAAGGGTGCTGCCGGCTTGGGGCCGGGGTGGGAAGGCAATGTGGCAAGGTCGTGAAGATCGCATAAAATTCGCGGATCACGGGTCGAAGTGATAGTCGAAGCGGGCAATATCCTCGGCGCTGATCTGGGCAATCAATGCGGCATCGGCGTCGGAATAAAAGCCACGCCAGTCGCGGGCGCGGTCTGACGCATTGGTCCGGTCAATGTGCGGCAGGCGGAGGCCGAGATGGGCCTCGAACGGGGCAAGGTCATCGCCAAGATGTTCGAGCCTTGCGTAGAGGCTGGCACGTTCCACGCCAGTCCGGTCACGCAGATAGGCGGCATAGGGCCAGAGGGCCAGAGTGGTGCGGGTCTGGGCATGGTTCAGAAAACTGCTGAAGGTGAGGCTTTTGGCGAGGCCCACGGCGGGATGCGCAAAGCTCTGTTCACGCAGCCAGTGGTAGTAGCTGACCACGCGGTCCCACGGATTGCGCACCACGGTCAGCGTGAAGAAACTGGCGATTTCGGTGTCGCTGGCCAGCCCGGCAATGTCGGACAGTGTTGAGTGTTTCCACAGCCGGCCATGCGATTTGACCCCGTGCAGCCGCGCCTTGCGGGCTCGCGCCTTGGGGGTGTCGCCAATCAGGATGTCATCCTTCATGGCGCGGGATTCGAGCGCCAGCGTCAGGGCGGTGCCGCCGGTCTTGGGAATGTGGATGAAGATGTATTTGCGGCCGCGCGACAGGATCATCGGCGGACCTTGCCAACGGGGCCGTTCTCGGGGGCATCGAGCCCCCTCACCCGGCGCTGTCGCGGCGCAATGGTCACCGGCGTGTCGGTTGCGATGGTGGTGCCTCCGGCGGGGATATTTGGGCCAGTATGAGAGGCATGGGTCGAATGTGGCCGGGAGGAGGTACGTCGAAGCGGTTGCGGGACGGTCGCCATGTCAAACCGGGTTCGGGAGCGGCTGGCCTTCGGCGAACGCGATCAGATTGGCGACGGCCATCAGACCCATCGCCTCGCGCACCTCAAGCGCCGCGGTGCCGAGATGGGGGAGCAGGGTGACGTTGTCCAGCGCGGTCAGGGCGGCGGGGACCTTGGGTTCGAATTCGTAGACATCGAGGCCGGCACCGGCGATCTGGCGGGTTTGCAAGGCTTGGATCAGGGCTGCTTCATCAACCACATCGCCACGGGAAATGTTGATCAGATGGGCGGTCGGGCCCATCTGGGCAAGGTTGGCAGCATTGATCAGGTGATGGGTTTGCGGACTGGCGGGAACGGCGAGGATGACGAAATCAGCCTTCAGAACCTCGGGCAGGGTGACTTGTGTCGCGGGCAGATCGAGGGTCTTGGGCGAGCGGTTGTGATAGGTGACGGTCATGCCAAAGCCGTGGTGGCAGCGACGGGCGATGGCGTGGCCGATGCGACCCATGCCGATGATGCCCACCGACTTGCCGCTGACATGGGAACCGAGCAGTTGGGTCGGGTGCCAACCAGTCCACTGGCCGGAGCGCAACAGCCGCTCGCCTTCGGCGGCACGGCGGGCGGACATCAGCATGAGGGTCATTCCGATGTCGGCCGTGGCGTCGGTGACGGCGCCGGGGGTGTTGGTAACCTGCAGACCGCCAGCACGCGCGGCGAGGACGTCGATGTGGTTGTAGCCGACGCCGAAATTGGCGAGGATTCTTGTACGGGGTTGCGGGACGTCGGCAAAGACATCGGCGCGGAACAGGTCGCCGAGAGTTGGCAGGATGGCGTCGTAATCACGCAGCGCGGCACGCAGGTCCGAAGGGCTTAGCGGCGTGGGATCGTTGCGGTAGGTGACGTCGAAGCGTGCTTGTGCAGCGGCGACGACCTTGTCGGGCAGGCAGCGGGTGATCAGCAGGTTCAATAGAGCCGCCCTCCCGCCGGCACAGCGTGGCCAGGGCCAATCAGCACCACCTCACCGTCGGCATCGGGGACGCCGAGGACCAGCACCTCGGACAGAACCTTGCCAATCTGGCGCGGCGGGAAGTTCACCACGGCAAGCACCTGACGGCCGATCAGGCCCTCGGGCCGGTAATGGCGGGTGATCTGGGCGGAGGAGCGTTTCTCGCCCAGATCACCGCCGAAATCGACCCAGAGTTTGAGTGCGGGTTTGCGGGCCTCGGGGAAGGGTTCGGCGCGGGTGATGGTTCCGACGCGGATGTCGACTTTGGCGAAATCGTCATAGGAGATCTCGGGGGCGTTCTGGGGGGCGATCATTGGCCGAGCTCCTTGCCGCGCAGGGCGGCGGCATGGACGGCGCGGCGCATCAGGGGCGGCAAGCCGGTGTGCGGGTCCATCAGTTGGCCAAGTGCGGCGGCGGTAGTGCCGCCGGGCGAGGTGACGTTGATGCGCAGTTGGGCCGCGGACTCGGGCGAGCGATAGGCCAGTTCGCCGGCCCCGCAGACAGTGGCGCGGGCCAGTTGCATGGCAATGGCCGGTGGCAGACCCTCAGCTTCGCCTGCCGCCGCCATCGCCTCGATCAGATGGAAGACATAGGCCGGGCCGGAGCCGGAGACGGCGGTGACGGCATCGATCTGGTGCTCGCCGTCAAGTTCAACGACCTGACCCACCGCCTGCATCAAGGTGTGAGCGAGGGCCAGCCCCCCGGCTCCGGCATGGGCGTTGCCGCAGATGCCGGTTATGCCGCGACCAACCATGGCGGGAGTGTTCGGCATGGTGCGGACGATGGGGGTTTGGGTGCCCAAAGCGGCCTCGAACGTCGCGATCGAGGTGCCGGCGGCGATCGAAATGAACAGGGTCTTGCCATTGCCGAACGCTTGCAGGGCGGGCAACGCCGCGCCCATCATCTGCGGTTTGACTGCGACCAGAGCGACAGCAGGGGAAGCGGGGAGGGGTTGGTTCAGGAGGACGCCGGTGGCGGTCAGCCAGTCGGTTGGAAAAGGCTCCAGCACCCAGACCGAGGACGGTGGCACCCCGGCGGCCAGCCAGCTGGTCAAGAGCGCGGTGCCCATCTTGCCGCATCCCAATAGGACCAATCCATCGCGGGCAACCTGTTCCAACGCCATGCAAACCTCCGTGTTTCACGGCAAGGTTAGCGCGGTTCCTCAGGAACATGAATCACTATTCGCCGGGTGGCTGGTCGAATTGGGGTTTCAGGCGCGGCCGTAAGCCTCGGCGATGGCGACTTTCATCGACTCGGCGGGCGTGTTGTCACCCCAGGTCACCAGCTGGAACGCTGGATAGAACCGCTCGGCGGCCATCACGGCCGAGGCGATCATGTCGTCGATCTGCTCGGGACTTGCCGTTTGACCGCCCGACAACAGCAGGCCGTAACGCCAGACCATCAGCTTTTGCTCGGCCCAATAGGTGAAAGCGCCGGTCCAGACCATATCATTGCAGCGGTTCAGCACGTCATAAAGCTGTGACATCCGGTTTTCGGGCGGCTGCATTTCAAAGGTGCAGATCAGGCGCAACGTCTCGTCCTGGTCATTCCAGGCGAGGGTCAGCGAATAGGTGCGCCACTGACCTTCGACCGCCATGGCAATCTGGTCTTCGGTGACGCGGTCAAACTCCCAGGCATGGTGTTCGGCCAGCGTTTCCACGATGTCGATGGGATGCAACTCATCGCTGGAAAGATAGTCTTCTGATAGCGACATGCCCCGGCCTCATTATTGTGCCGATCCGGGACCAAGCCCCTAGCGGCAGGGTGTCTGGCAAGGATCAGCGTAACGTCAACCTGGCCCTTACTAGATATAGTGTGAGGATGGGGGAACCCTGTAAAGCGATTTCGGCGGAAATCTTCTGTGGGTAACTGGGTGTTGCGAAAGGGATTCACCCGTCTGCGGATCGGACTGAAGGACCAGCCCGGATTTCGCCTGCCGGGTGTTGACAGGGCGCTTGCGCCTGTGGCTTAGGCGGGTTCAAACCAGTCGGTCGAGCCTGTCCTGCAGGTCAGCTTGGCTGAGGCTGGCACCGATATACCAGCTGAGCGTGTCATGAAGACCAAGGAACGAGCCACGGCAATTGTCGATCAGGGCGAGGCTTTCCGCAGCGGACAGTGCAAGGCTACGTTGCAGCAGCTCTTGGACAGCCGCTGCCACCTTGGGATCGGCGAGCAGTTTGTTGGCAGAGGTGGTGGTCAAACGGGCGACGGGCCTTGGAGGTTCGCTTTCGCAGATCAGCGGGGCCGACAGGCGGATGTCGCGGCTGGAGGCGGCGGCCTCCACCACGAACCCCGCGCCACGCAGCACAAAACGGCCATCGGCGGGGTCGTAGTGGCAGAAATCGCGCGCAGTCAGGTGGAAGGTCAGGGTAGCGCTTTCGTGCGGGTGCAGGGAGACTTTGGCGAAAGCTTTCAGTTCCCGCAACGGGCGGCGCAAGGCGGGGGCAACCGGGCGGAGGTAGATCTGCACCACTTCTTTGCCGGAGCGATTGCCAGTATTGGTCACGGTGACACGGGCGGTGATTTCGCCCTTGGGACTGATGGTGCCGGCGGACAAGGTCAGTGTGTCATAGCGGAAAGCTGTGTAGCTGAGGCCATGGCCGAAGGGGAACGCTGGTTCGGTGCCGCGCAAATCGTAGCCCCGGTAGCCGACGAAAACCCCCTCACTGTAGAAATGATGCAGGTTTTCGCCGGGATAGCTGAGGTAGCCGGGGATCTCGCCGATCCTTTGCGGAAAGGTCGTGGTCAGTTTGCCGCAGGGATTGGCATCGCCGAACAGGATGGCGGCGAGAGCTGCACCGCCGCCCTGACCGGGGAAGAAGCAGGCGAGGATGGCGGGAACCTCGGCGGCCCAGGGCAAGTCCACCGCATCGGGCGAGGTAAGCGTGACGATCACCCGGTGGCTTTTCGACAAGGCGCTGATCAGCCCATCCTGGCCGTGGTCCAACGCAAGGCTGTCCCGGTCAGCGCCTTCACCGTCGCGGCCAGGGCGATGGCTGGCGAAGATCAGGACGACATCGGCCGTCTTGGCAGTGAGGAACAGTGCGGCCTCGGCTTTTGCGTCCGGGGGCCACGGCAAATGCACCAGGTCGGCCCCCTGCCCCAGAAGCTTGCGGATCTCGTCCAGCGGCACGTCAACGCGGGTGGGTCGGGTGGAAGCGGAACCTGAGCCCTGAATGGTCGGTTCGACGGCGCCCTGCCCGACGACCAGCAGGCGGAGATCGGACTTGGGCAGCGGCAGGATTGCGCCATCATTCTTCAGCAGAACGATCGAGTCGGTGGCGATCTGGCGGGCGATGCGGTGGTGTTGGTCGGGGTCCATGGGCGGGGCGGGTCGCGTTGCACCTGCCACAGCGCGCCTGACCAGCCGCAGCATCCGCAGGCAAGCCCGCTCCAACACCGGCTCTGCGATTTGCCCGGCCTCAACCGCCGCTTGCAACGCCGCACGGCGGCCGGGGCTGTCGGGCATGTCAAGGTCGGTGCCGGCAAGCAGGGAGGCAGGGCGGTTCTTGATGGCATGCCAGTCGGACACCACCAGCCCGTCGTACCCCCAGTCCTGCCGCAGCACTTGCGTCAGCAGCCAGGGATGTTCGGCGGCCTGAAGGCCGTTGAGCGGGTTATAGGCGCTCATCACCGTCCAAGGTTCAGATTTGGCAATTGCCCGTTCGAAACCCGCCAGATAGACTTCCCGCAGGGCGCGTTCGCTGACATCGGAGCTGACATTGGTGCGGTCGATCTCGGAATTGTTGCAGGCAAAGTGTTTCAACGACGCACCAACCCCCTGAGCCTGCAGGCCGTTGATCAGGGCCGCAGCCATGTCGCCGCTGATCACCGGGTCTTCGGAATAATATTCGAACGCCCGCCCGGCGAGGGGCGTGCGGCGGATGTTGATGCCGGGGCCGAGCAGCAGATGCACGCCAAAGGCGCGGCATTCCGTGCCAAGGGCTGCGCCCATCTGATACGCCAGTTCAACGTCCCAGCTGCAGGCCGACAGGTTGGCATTGGGAAAGCAGGTCGCCGGCCTAGTGGTGCCGAACATGCCGGGGTCATCGGCACGGGCATTGGCGACGGTCAGGAACTGTTGCAGGCTTTCGGCGGCATCTGCCCCGGCGTCGATCTGCGTGGTGGAATAGCGGACGCCATAAGCGCCGTCGGTCATGATGAGGGAAGGGATGCCGAGACGGTCAACCGCAGCGCTGCGCCACAGGCCGTGGCCGTTGAGGAAAGCGATTTTCTCGGCGACCGTCATGGCGGCAATCAAGTCGCTGTCCGTCATTTGGCCCAGGCCCGGATTACGTCATCGGTCGTCGAGAGTTCGACCTGATCGGGCAGGCGGCGACCTAGAATGTCCAGCATGGTTTGGTGGGCGGCCAGATCGCCACTGGTAACGGCGTCACACGCGACGACCACCCGCAGGCCCATGTCGACGGCGGCCAACAGGCTGGCATAGACGCAGGCGTCCGTCTCGGCCCCGGAAAAGACCACGGTGTCGGTGGCAGACTTGGTGAGATGCTGGAGGAATGCGGGAACGGCAAAAAGGGAATAGGTGGTCTTGTCGAAAATGGTGCCTTGAACGGCCAGTTCGCTCAGGTCCGGCACCAAGTCGAATATCGCGGCAGGCAGGCCAGTGACTTGGTGGTAGGTCCGGTACAGCGCTTGCCAGCGACCGTGGGCAGCATCGGGTGAACCGGGGGTCAGGAAGCGGGAATAGACGGTGTTCGCGCCGGAGGTCTGACACAGCCGCAGGACATTGGGCAGAATGCGCGCCATGTCGGGCACATGCCAGCCGTGATCCTCGGCAAACAGGCGTTGCATGTCGACGACGAGGTGCAGGGAGTTTGGCGAGAGCGGCGGCAGGGCCATGGCCTAGTCCGTGACAGGAATGCTGTGCTCGGCGGACCAGCCGAGGGTGATGGTTTCGCCTTCGGTCAGCACGGTGCCATCCCGGTTGGTGACGAACAGTTTCAGCGCGGTGCCGTCGGGAGTTTGCAAAAGGTAGGACAGGACAGGACCGGCATAGATCACCGTCACGATGCGCGCGGACAGGCGGTTGACGGCACCTTCTGGCCCGACCGGAGCCATCTTTTCGGGGCGCACGGCGAGGGTGACCTTGCTGCCTTCGGACGGTAGCGGGGCGGTGGTCTGCACCACGGTGCCATCCGCAAGACGTACAGCGCCCTGGGCGACCGTGCCGCTCAGAAAGTTGGAATCGCCAAGAAATTCAGCGGCGAAGCGGGTTTGCGGGCGTTCGTAGATCTCCGCCGGAACGCCGGCTTGCACGATGCGGCCCCTGTCAAGTATGGCGATGCGGTCGGACAGGGTCAGCGCCTCTTCCTGGTCATGGGTGACGAAAATCGTGGTCAGCCCGGTTTCACGCTGAATGCGCAGAAGTTCGACCTGCATCTCTTGCCTGAGGCGGCGGTCGAGCGCAGACAAAGGCTCGTCGAGCAGCAGGACCGAGGGTTTGATGACCATGGCCCGCGCCAGAGCGACGCGCTGCTGCTGACCGCCCGACAGGTTTTTCGGCATCCGGTCGTCAAAGCCGGTCAGGTGGACCATGTCCAGAGCTTCGGCGACGGCCTTGGCGGCCTCGGCCCCCTTGATGCCCCGGCGTTCCAGCCCGAAGGCGACGTTGCGGGCTACAGTCATGTGCGGGAACAGTGCGTAGGACTGGAACATCATGCCGATGTTGCGGCCCCAGACCGGGACGCCGGTCACGTCCCGCTCACCGATGGTCACGCGGCCCTCGTCGGGGACGACAAAGCCCGCGACGATGCGCAGAAGTGTGGTCTTGCCTGAGCCGGAGGGGCCGAGCAGGCTGGTGAAGCTGCCTTCGGCGAAGATCGTCGAGATGTCGCTGAGTACCTGGGTGGACCCAAAACTTTTCGCGACGGCTTGGACGGCGACAGTGGTCACTTGCGGGCTCCGGGTTTGGCGAAATGCGCGAAGATCAGGATGACAGTCATCGAGCCGAGCAAAAGGAGGGTCGAGATGGCGTTGATCTCGGGGGTGAAGCCCTTGCGGATCGCGGAATAGA
>JBDTQR010000149.1:0-11736 GCA_039932095.1 bacterium
ATGTCCAACTGCCATTAGGATATGGCAAGTTGTTTTATGACCCGGCGGTGAACTGGTGTTACCAGACGGAACCTGATCAGGGGCTGGCGGGTCGGCGGGATTACTGGCCGCGGGGCAAGCTGTTGGGCGGGTCCTCCTCGATCAACGCGATGGTCTACATTCGTGGCCACCGGGCGGATTATGATGAGTGGGGGGTGGGGAATCCGGGCTGGGGCTGGGACGATTGTCTGGCGGCCTACAAAGCCATGGAGGATACCGAGGCGGGAGGTGACGACTGGCGCGGCAAGGGCGGGCCGTTGTTTGTGTCCGAGAACCGACGCGGCTTGCACTGGCTGGTGGAGAACTACATTGCGGCCTGTGGTGAGGCGGGGCTGCCCTATACGCGCGACTTCAACGGGGCGGTGCAGGAGGGTGCAGGCACCTATCAGATGACGATCCACAAGTCGCGGCGCAACTCGGCCGCGCGGGCGTTCTTGCGACCGGCAATGGGGCGGGGAAACCTGCGGGTGATCACCGGCGCGATGGTGACGCGGGTGGTGTTAGAGGCTGGCCGGGCGGTTGGAGTGGAGTATGTGAAGGATGGGGTCACTCAGCTGCTGCGCTGTTCCGCCGAGGTCATTCTGGCAGGCGGTGCGATCAACTCGCCACAACTGCTGCAGCTGTCGGGGATCGGGCCGGGATCGCTGTTGCAAAGGCTGGGGATTGGGGTGGTGCGGGACAATCCCAATGTCGGTGACCATCTGAACGACCATCAGGGGATCAACTACACCTGGGCGATGAAGGTCGCGACCTACAATGACATTCTGCGGCCGTGGTGGGGCAAGGCGTTTGCCGGGGCGCAGTATGTCCTGTCTGGTGGCGGGCCGCTGGCAAAATCGATCAACCACGGCGGCGGTTTTTTTCGCACAAGGGCGGGTCTCGACCGGCCTAACATGCAGCTGTATTTTCAGGCGTTTTCGACCCTGCTGCCGGGTGTGGGTGAGCGGCCCTTGCTGACGCCGGACCCGTTCAGCGGTTTGTCCATCGGGTTGTCGAACTGCCGCCCGACCAGTCGAGGGAATATCAGGATCGGCACCCCCAACCCGTTTGATCCGCCTAAAATCGTGGCAAATGCGTTTTCAACGGACAATGATGTCGAGGAAATGTTGGCGGCGGTGAAATTTCTGCGGGTGATCGCGGCCCAGCCATCTTTCGCGCGGTTGGTGCGGGAAGAGCTGCGGCCCGGACCGGCGGTGCAGTCCGATGCCGACCTGATCGCGGATTTCCGGGAGCGGTCGGGCACGGTGTATCACCCCAGTTGCACGGCACGGATGGGGGCGGATGCGTCCCTATCGGTGGTCGATGCCAGGCTGAGGGTGCATGGAGTGGAAGGTCTCAGGGTTTGTGACGCGTCGGCCTTCCCGAACCTGATTGCCGGCAACACCAATGCGCCGGCCATGCTGATGGGCTGGAAAGGGGCCGAGTTGATCCTGGCGGATGCGCGCTAGGGCTCAGGGTGCGGCGGGCATCAGTCGCAGGACCGCGCCGTCCAGCGTCAGGACATAGATTTCGCCCTGACTGTCCTGCCCGAAAGAGGTCACCTGGCCAAGGCTGCCAAGGTCGCCCACGGAGTTGACCCGATCCTCGGCCAAGCCATCGCGGTAGCGGAAGGACATCAATGCGCCCGAGCAGAAATCCGAAAAGAAATAGCGGCCGGTCACGGCAGGCATGGAATTGCCGCGGTAGACAGCACCGCCGATGACCGAACAACCCTCGTTGTGGCTGTAGGTGAGCACCGGCAGGGTCAGGCCGGCAGGGTTGCATTGGGTGGATTTGAAGCAATTGGCCCCCTCCATCTCATTCCAGCCGAAGTTTTGCACGGGACCGGTGATTTGCGCCACATTGATCTCTTCCCAGGCATTCTGGCCAACGTCGGCGATGTAGATCAGACCATCGTCAAAGGTGGCCCGCCATGGGTTGCGCAGGCCAAAGACAAAGATCTCGGGTGCGCCGCCGACTTTGGCAAAGGGATTGTCCGGCGGGATGGCATATGGCTTGGCGTGATCCACGTCGATCCGTAGGATCTTACCCAGCAGACGGTTCCGGTTCTGGCCATTGCCGGACTTGTCGTTCGCCCCGCCACCGTCGCCCACCCCCACATAAAGCGCACCCTCCGGGCCAAAGGCGAGCCAACCGCCGTTGTGATTGGCATTGGTCCGGTGGGCGATCGACAACACGGGGGTCAGGGTAGACGGGTCCACTACATTGCCGGTGGGTGCCACCTGCAGTTCAGCAATCTGAATCGTGCCAGCCAGATCGGTGTAGTCGATGAAAAACCGGCCATTGCGGGCGAAATCGGGATGAAAGGCGAGGCCGAGCAGTCCACGCTCCACTTGGCCGCTGACCAGACCGGAGATGTCAAGAAAGGCTTGCGGCAGGACGCGGTCCTGCAGCATGATCTTGATTCGCCCGGTCCGCTCCACCACGAACAGGCGCGGGTCGCCGGGAGGCGAAGTCAGAAGCAATGGCTCGTCAAAGCCGGTCGCCACGACCTTGGCGGACAGTTCGGTGCCGTCGATGATGGTTCGCGTCTGTTGCGCCAGCCCGCTGCTTGCCGTCATCAGACCGAGGCCGCAAAAAACCAGACCCAATAGTCGCATCACCGCTTCAAACTCGCCCTGTTACGGGCGCATCCCGGATGGCTGGCCCTGCGCTCAACTTGGTCCGGCGGGGCGGCGCAAGTCAACCGGTGCGTCTATCAACCCGCTGGCACCGGGTCGAAATGCACGGCAAGCAACAAGTCCAGACCATCGCGGTGACGTGCGGGCAGCATGTCGCGCAAGGCGGCCAGCAGCGCTGCGGCATCGGGCAGTTGGTGAAACACCGCCGGGCGATCATAGCGCAACACCTGCGCTTGCGGCACTGCCGACAGATCCGCGCGGCCCGCGATGGAGTAGTTGTAACTGTCTGGCAACAAGAGACAATCCACACCATGCAGAGCCATGGCCAGCGGCAGGGTGATCTGGTCCAGCCAGGGTCGTTTGCCTTCGATTTCGCACAGAAAGTCGAAATGCCGCGCCGCGTCGAGCCAGAGGCGGCCAAAAGTCTTGCCAGCTTTGCCCAAGGGTGCTTCAGGGAACGACACGAAACCCGTGTTGAAATAGGGCAGGGATTCCGCGTTCTTGCCACGCGTCAGGGTGACCCGCTCTTGCGGCATTGGCAGATTGAAGAAGTCATAGGCGGTTTGCCAGTCGGCGCTATCCTTGCCCCAGGTCCGCCGATCCTCTGGCACGGCAAAAACCTCGCGCCCGCTGCCCGGAGCAATGTCGGTGATCCGGGCCCGGCAGATCATGTCGGTAACCAGAACGGTGGCTCGCTGGCTGGGGCGTGGCATGGCGGCGGCGAGGAGCCTCGTACCCTGCGGATAGGGCGCGGCCCAGACCCCGGCGAGGATCGGCAACTGGGTGATCCGGACGCCGCACCGCTCATAAAGCGCGTGCGTGACCGGGTCGAGATCGGCAAGGGCCGCTTCGGTGACATAGGCGATCAGGCTGACGTCGGCGCCCACCCGGTGATGCCGTGCCAGCGAGGCGGCCAACAGCAGGGACTTGGTTTCCTGATCCTTGTCTTCGACGACAAAGATGATGGACTCTGCCGGTTCCGCCACGCATCCGCCCCGTTGCAATTCTGGGTCTTGTGATTACTGCCGGGCGGGGGCGTGTGCAATGCACAACCGCTGCCAGAGGTCCATGACCGGCGGAGACCGCTGGCAGAGAGGGCCTATTCGCGGCGCGGAAACCGCTTGCTATCCTCCAGGAGGTTTAGGTCCATGTGGTTGCGCATATAGCGTTCGGAGGCGGCGCGCAGCGGTTGATAATCCCACGGATAGTAGTTGCCGTTGCGCAGCGCCTCATACACCACCCAGCGTCGGGCCTGGCTTTGCCGGACCTCGGCGTCATAGGCGGGCAGATCCCAGCGGGTGTCGGCCATCAACTGGAAATGCGCCAGAACTTCGGCGGCGCGCGGATCTTCGGCGAGGTTGTGGTTCTCGGTCGGGTCGGCGTTGAGATCGTAAAGCTGGTCTGGGTCGGCCGGGCAGCGGATGTATTTCCACGCCCCCTGACGCAGGGCAACTATCGGTGTGATGCTCCCCTCGGCGGCGTATTCCATTGCGACCGGGCTGGTCCGTTCACCGCCCGAGGCGAGCGGCACCAGGCTTTCGCCGTCGGTCCATGGCATGACGTCCGCCATCGAAATCCCCGCCAGATCGCACAAGGTCGGGGTGACGTCGATGGTGGAGACCGGGGTGGTGATCAGTCCGGGGGTCAGGCCGGGGGCGGATATCATCAGGGGGACGCGGGCGGAGCCTTCGAAGAAGCTCATCTTGAACCACAGCCCCTTGCGGCCCAGCATTTCGCCATGGTCGGAGACGAAGACCACAATCGCCTCTTGCCGCGTCGCCTCCAGCGTCGCCAGAATCTCGCCGATCTTGGCATCGACATAGGAGATGTTGGCGAAATAGCCTTGGCGGGCGCGGCGGATGTGGTGCGGCTGCACGTCAATGCCGCGCCAGTCGCAAGCGTCCATCAGGCGCTGCGAATGCGGATCCATGTCGTCGTAGGGCAGCGATGGCGGCGGCTCCAGTTCCGCGGCGTCGTTGTAAAGATCCCAATACTGGCGGCGCGCGACGAATGGGTCATGGGGATGGGTGAAGCTGGCGGTCAGGCACCATGGGCGGGTGTCGAGACCGCGCGACAGGTCGTAGAGTTTCTGTACGGCCTGATGGCAGACATCGTCGTCATATTCCAGCTGGTTGGTAATTTCCGCCACCCCCGCGCCCGTTACCGAACCGAGGTTGTGATACCACCAGTCGATCCGCTCGCCGGGTTTGCGGTAGTCGGGGGTCCAACCAAAGTCCGCGGGATAGATGTCGGTGGTCAGGCGCTGTTCAAAGCCGTGCATCTGGTCGGGGCCGACGAAATGCATCTTGCCTGAAAGGGCGGTCTGATAGCCGGCACGGCGCAGGTGATGGGCGTAGGTCGGGATGTCGGAGGCGAACTCGGCAGCGTTGTCATAGACTTTGGTGCGGCGCGGCAGGGCGCCTGACATGAACGCGGCGCGGCCAGGGGCACAGAGCGGTGAGGCGGTGTAGGCATTGGCGAAACGGACCGAACGGTCCGCCAGAGCCCGCAGGTTGGGGGCGTGCAGGAAGGCGGCGGGGCCGTCGTCAAACAGGGTTCCGGTCAGCTGATCCACCATCAGGATCAGAATATTGGGACGGTCAGTCATGGCGGCCTCCTGCGGTTGCCCCATCGGTGGCGCGGGCGTAGGCTAAGGGCAAGCGGTTATTTTTGCGGGCGGTCGTCCGGTGTCGCAAACAGCCGGCGAAGCGGCGCTTTGGGGCGGGGATTGCGGAGGTTCCTGCCGCCTTCTGACAGGCAAAATGACAGAGGCGGATCGATGAAAACGGTGACGGAGTTTCCCTTTGCAGTGATCGACGTCCCGGATATGGGGATCGTTCTGTCGGATGGCTGCCGCTTGTCGGCGCGGATCTGGCGGGCCGAAGGGGCTGGCAAGGTGCCGGCGGTACTGGAATATATTCCTTATCGCAAGCGTGACGGCACCCTGCCGCGTGATGAGATCATGCATCCCTATGTCGCGGGACACGGCTATGCCTGCGTGCGGGTCGACATGCGTGGCAATGGTGACAGCGACGGACTGATGGCCGATGAATACACCATTCAGGAACTGGCCGACGCCTGCGAGGTGATCGAATGGCTGGCCACGCAGGATTGGTGCAACGGCTCGGTCGGCATGATGGGCAAGTCTTGGGGCGGGTTCAATTGCCTGCAGACAGCGTTTTTGCAACCGCCGGCGTTGAAAGCGGTGATATCTGTCTGTTCGACCACCGACCGGTTTGCCGACGATGTCCATTTCAAGGGCGGCTGCCTTCTCGGCGAGAATTTCGGCTGGGGCGCTGTGATGCTGTCCTATTCCAGCCGGCCGCCGGATCCAGCGCTGCGGCCGGATTGGCGGGAAGTGTGGTTGCAGCGGCTGGAAGCTGAGCCGTGGCTGGCTCCACGTTGGGCCGAGTTTCAGGAACGATCCGACTATTGGCAACACGGCTCAATTTGTGAGGACTACGACCGGATGCAGGTCCCGGTGCTGATCTGGGGTGGTTGGGCGGACAATTACATGAACACCGTCTCGGCAATTGTCACGAATGTGCCGGGCTCCAAGGGCATCGTCGGGCCTTGGGTGCATCAATATCCGCATGCGGCGCCGCCGGGGCCGCAGGTCGGCTTCTTGCAGCTGGCGATCCGCTGGTGGGATCGCTGGTTGAAGGGGGTGCGGAACGGTGCGGAGGAGGATGCGCCCTACCGGGCCTATGTGTTGCACTCGGCACCGCCCGATGCCTCGACCAAGTGGCGGGATGGCCATTGGGTGGCGGAACCGGTGTGGCCATCGCCATCGGTGCGGCGCGAGATGCTGCATCTGGGGTCAGCGTCATCAAGGCCGGGGGGTTTCATACCCCCCGGACCCCCCGTGGGATATTTAGGGACAGATGAAGGGGGGGTAGAGGCGGTCATTGCTACGCCGCAGCATCTAGGCATGCATGCCGGCGAGTTCTTTCCGATGGGCCTGAATGCCGAGATGCCGGGGGATCAGCGATCGGACGATGCGCTGTCGCTGTGTTTTGATGGCGATGTGCTGAGCGCGCCTCTGGAATTGCTGGGCGCGGCGCGATTGACGCTGGTCGTGGCGTCGGACAAGCCGCTGGGGTTTGTGGTGGCGCGGCTTTGCGACGTGGCGCCAGATGGATCGTCGGTGCGGATTGCGCATGGCATCCGGAATCTGTGCCACCGTGACAGTATGGAGGAACCGCAGCCAATGGTGCCGGGGGTGCCGGTTGAGGTGTCGTTCGATATCGACCAGATGGCCTACCGGCTGGCAGCGGGGCACCGGCTGCGGCTGGCCTTGTCGAATTCCTACTGGCCGTTTGTCTGGCCCTCACCAGAGGCAGGTGTCTTGACATTGACCGCCGGGGGACTGGACCTGCCGGTCTATCAAGGGGATGTCCATGGCTGGGAGCCGCCAGAGGCAGAAGGGGCAACGCCCTGGAACCACAGAGTTTTGCGCAAAGGACATGTGACGCGTCGGATCGAGACCGATTTGCTGACCGGACGCCATGCGCTGATCGTCGAGGATGACGGTGGCGAGATGGAGAACCTGGACCATGGACTGTGCAGCAGCGAGGTGATGTCGGAGCGTTGGGAGATCGCGGCGGAAGATCCGTTGTCGGCGAGAGCCGTGCACGTCTGGGAGCAGCATTTGTCGCGCGGTGACTGGCGGGTGAAAACTCGGGCCGAGGCCGAGATGACCGGGACGCCGGAAACCCTGCGGATGGTGGCACGACTGACGGCGTGGCAGGGCGATACGGTGGTGTTTGATCGCCGGTTCGACGAAGAGGTTGACCGCAGATTTGTTTGACCAAAGCCCGAGCCACGCAAAATAATCCTTGGTCCGGGCCGAGAATTGCGTTTTATTGACTCAGTAATCAAGAAAAAGGTCGGGCCCGCAGGGGCGACCAAACAGGGAGACTATGCATGTCTAACGAACTGAATCACATTCTGGCCGCTGCCGCCAAGGGCAAGATCAGCCGCCGCGAGTTTGTTGGCCGTGCCGGTGCCATGGGGGTGTCGGCGGCGATGGCGGGCTCGATGCTGGCCACGGCGGCACGGGCCGAGGGGCCGGTCAAGGGCGGCGTGATCCGCGCCGGCATTCAAGGCGGGCAGAGCACCGACTCGCTTGACCCGGCACTGGCGACCGCCGACGTGGCGTTCATGAACAACCTGACCTGGGGCGAAGGCCTGGTCGAAGTGGGGTCCGATGGCACGCTGGGGATGCGGCTGGCGGAGGAGGTCTCTTCCAACGCCGATGCGACCCAGTGGATGTTCAAGATCCGCAAGGGCGTTGAATATCACAATGGTGCCACGGTGACGGCGGATGATGTGGTCGCGACACTGAAGCGCCACACCGATGACAATTCCAAATCCGGGGCGCAGGGCATCGTGAAGGGCATTGCCGACATGAAGGCCGACGGTGACATGGTGACCCTGACGCTGAGTTCTGCCAACGCCGACCTGCCGTTTCTGATCTCCGACTATCACCTGATCATCCAGCCCGGCGGCGGTGTCGACAATCCGGCGGCGGGCATCGGCGCTGGCCCCTACAAGATCACGGCAAACGAGGCGGGGGTGCGGACGGCGTTTGAGAAGCATGCGAACTACTGGGATGACAGCCGGGGCCATGCCGATCAGGTCGAGGTCCTGACAATCAATGACAACACGGCCCGGACGGCGGCGATCCAGTCGGGTCAGATCCAGATGATGAGCCGGGTCGACCCCAAGATCGCGGAACTGCTGGCGGGCAGCTCCGATGTGGTCATCGAAAAGGCCGCGGGTCCGGGGCATTACGTGTTCATCATGGAGTGCAACAAGGCGCCCTTTGACAACAACGACCTCAGGATGGCGCTGAAGCTGGCGGTCAACCGACAGGAATTGGTCGACAAGATCCTCGGCGGCATGGGGTCGGTCGGCAACGACTTCCCGATCAACGCCTCCTATCCGCTGTTTGACGACTCGATTCCGCAGCGGGTCTATGATCCGGTCAAGGCGGCGGAATATTACAAGAAGTCGGGCCATGACGGCTCACCTCTGATCCTGCAGGTGGCGCCGGCTGCCTTCCCCGGCGCGGTCGAGGCGGCGCAGCTGTTCCAGGCCAGTGCCAATGCGGCGGGGATTCCGTTGCAGGTCAAGCTGGAGCCCGATGACGGCTATTGGTCAAACGTCTGGAACGTCGCCCCGTTCTGCGCCAGCTATTGGGGTGGGCGGCCGGTGCAGGATCAGATGTATTCCACGGCCTATCTGTCCACCGCCGACTGGAACGACACCAAATTCGTCGACAAGCATTTCGACGAGGTGCTGATTGCCGCCCGTGGCGAGTTGGACCAGACCAAGCGCAAAGCCGAATACTCCGAACTGGCCAATATCGTGCGCGACACCGGCGGACTGATCTGCCCGATGTTCAACGACTTTGTCGAAGGTCGCCGCGCTGAACTGGGGGGCTGGGTTGCCAACCCGGCAGGCTCCATGATGAACGGCAAGGCGCTGAGCCTGTGCTGGCTGAACGCCTGAGCGTCCGACCGTGCACCCGATCCTGAAACTGGTGGTCCAGCGCATCGCGCTGGGCCTGCTATTGCTGCTCGCGGTGTCGTTCGTCCTGTTCCTTGGCGTCCAGATGCTGCCCGGCGATACCGCGCAGGCGATTCTGGGCCAATCGGCGACGCCGCTGGCACTGACCAATCTGCGGCATGAATTGGGGTTGGACCAGCCTGCGCTGGTCCGCTATTTCACCTGGCTTGGCCATGCCTTGCAGGGTGACCTGGGCAAGGCGCTGACCAATGGTCAGGACATTTCGCAGGATATCCGTCAGCGGTTTGGCAATACGCTGTTTCTCGCCTCCAGTGCCGGGGTTATCGCCGTACCTCTGGCGATCACCTTGGGATTGATTGCGGCGCGCTATAACGGGCGGTGGCCGGACAAACTGATTTCAGGTATCACGCTGGCGACGATTTCGCTGCCAGAGTTCGTGGCAGCTTATTTCGTGATCTACCTGCTGACCCAGGTCGTGCATCTATTTCAACCGGTGTCGATGGTGTTTCCCGGCATGTCGTTCTGGCAAAGGTTGCAGGCCATTTCATTGCCGGTGATCGTGCTGGTGATGGTGGTCTTGGCCCATATGATGCGGATGACCCGGGCCGCCATTCTGAATGTGATGCAATCGGCCTATATCGAGACGGCCGAGTTGAAGGGCCTGACCCCGATGCAGGTGATCTGGAGCCACGCCTTGCCCAATGCGATTGCGCCGATCATCACAGTCGTGGTTATCAACCTGGCCTATCTGGTGGTTGGAGTGGTCGTGGTCGAGGTGGTGTTCAGTTACAACGCGCTTGGTCAATATCTGGTCGACCATGTCGCCAAGCGCGACCTGCCGGTGGTGCAGGCGGTCGGGATCATCTTTGCCGCCGTCTATATCGGGTTGAACATTCTAGCGGATGTGATCGGCATCGTCGCCAATCCCCGATTGAGGCATCCGAAATGAGAGTACCAATTTCGGCCATGGTCGGCATCGTGATGACCTCCGCCTTCGTGCTGGCGGCTCTTCTCGCCCAGTGGATTGCGCCCTATTCGATAACCGACGCAGTGGGCAAAGTGTGGGAAAATCCGTCGTCGCAGTTCTGGCTCGGCACCGATACGATTGGTCGCGATATCCTGAGCCGGTTGATCTATGGCGGCCAGATCACGATCTTTGTTGCGCTCGTGTCGTCGCTGCTGTCGTTCAGCATGGGGGCATTCTTCGGTTTTCTGGCGGCGGTGCGCGGCGGCTGGGTCGATATCTTCCTGTCTCGGGTGGTTGACCTGATGATGGCAGTGCCGTCGCTGATTGTAGCCCTGGTGGTGCTGTCGGTGTTACCGCTGAACCTTGTGGTGCTGATCCTCGTGATGGGGATATTGGACAGCACCCGGGTGTTCCGCCTAAGCCGGGCCGTGGCGGCGGACATCGCGGTGATGGATTACGTCGAGGCTGCCAAGTTGCGCGGCGAAAAGCAGTCGTGGATCATCTTCCGGGAGATCCTGCCCAATGCATTGTCACCGCTGGTCGCTGAATTCGGCATGCGCTTCATCTTTGCGGTGTTGTTCATCTCGACGTTGAGTTTCCTCGGCCTTGGCATTCAGCCACCGCTGGCGGATTGGGGCGGCATGGTGCGGGAGAACAAGGATGGGCTGGTCTATGGAAAGGCGGCTGCGCTGATGCCAGCACTTGCCATCGCCATGCTGGCGATTTCGGTCAACCTGGTGGCGGATTGGGTTCTGTCGCGGACAACCTCACTGAAAGGCGGTCGTGGTGGCTGATCTGTTGGAAATACGCAATCTGAAGATCGAGGCGACGGCCTATCCGCCGGGCGAGAAGCCGGTCAATCTGGTGTTGGTCGATGACGTGTCGGTGACGGTTGCCAAGGGTCGGGTGCTGGGGCTGATCGGCGAGTCGGGGGCGGGCAAGTCGACCATCGGCCTTGCAGCCATGGCCTTTGGCCGCGGCGGTGTGCGGCTGTCCGGTGGCCATGTGATGCTGAATGGCCGTGACATTCGCGGGGCGGGGCCGTCGGAACTTCGGTCGTTGCGGGGCCGCGAGGTCACCTATGTCGCGCAATCGGCGGCGGCGGCGTTCAACCCGGCCAAGCGGTTGATGGAGCAGGTGATCGAGACCAGCCTGCTGCATAAGGTGATGGGTCGGGCCGCGGCCGAGGCGCGGGCAGTGGTCCTGTTCCGCAAGCTGGGCCTGCCAGAGCCTGAGACTTTTGGGGCCCGCTATCCGCATCAGGTGTCGGGTGGCCAGTTGCAACGTGCGATGACCGCGATGGCGCTGTGCCCGAAGCCCGATCTGGTGGTGTTTGACGAGCCGACGACCGCGCTTGACGTGACGACGCAGATCGAGGTGCTGGCAGCAATCAAGGAGGCGATCCGCGACACCGGCGTCGCTGCCTTGTACATCACCCACGATCTGGCGGTGGTGGCGCAGGTCGCCGATGACATTCTGGTGCTGCGTGGTGGCAAGAAGGTCGAATATGGCTCCACCAATCAGATCATCAATGCGCCACAAGAGGCCTACACCAAGGCTCTGGTCTCGGTCCGG
>JBDTQR010000150.1:0-11714 GCA_039932095.1 bacterium
AACACTTGCCGAATGGCCGCCGTTTCGCTGCGGTCATTCGCTGTGGTTCCGGTGCCATGGGCGTTGATATAGCCGACCTCTCCCGTTGCCATCCGGGCATCACCAAGCGCCAACCGCATCGCCCGGGCCGGCCCTGCAACCGAAGGCTGCACCATGTCGGCGGCATCGGAAGTCATGCCGAACCCCGCCACTTCGGCCAGAATATCCGCCCTCCGCGCCACGGCATGATCCCATGCCTCCAGCACAAGCACCGCCGCCCCCTCACCCATCACCATGCCATCGCGGTCCGCCGAAAACGGCCGACACCCGGTATTCGACAGCACCCTCAAACCCTCCCACGCCTTGACGCCACCAAAGCACAGCATGGCATCTGACCCGCCCGCCAGCATCACCTTGGCCCCACCAGTGCGGATCAGATGAAACGCCTGGCCAATCGCATGATTGGAAGACGAACACGCCGTCGACACCGCGTAGGTCGGCCCCAGCAAGCCAAAGCCGATTGCCACATGGCTTGCCGCCGCGTTCAGCATCAGGCGCGGCACCACGAACGGATGGACGCGCGATTTGCCGTCCTCATAGACCGCCCGGTAATTGTCATCCGTTGTCTGCAACCCACCGCCGGCCGAGCCGATGATCACGCCCGAGGTCTCGGCCAATGCCCCTTCGAACCGCAAACCGGACTGTGCCACCGCTTGCCGCGCCGCAACAACCGCGTATTGGCTGAACGGGTCCATCAAGGTCATCTCGGCCCGGGTGAACAGCGCATCAGGTTGCCAGCCGGAGATCTGCGCGCCGATCCTGACCGACAACCGACCGGCATCGCGAAACGTCAGCGGACCAATCGCACAGCGCCCCTCGGACATCGCCGCCCAGGTCGAAGCGACATCCAGTCCCAATGGATTCACCGTCCCGGCCCCGGTGATCACCACCCGCGTCATGCGGATTTCGCGGCAACCAAAGCCTCGACCGCCGCCACGACCGAGCCGATGGTGGAAATGTCGAAACTGTTCTGTCCGGTCTCATTGGCGTTGAACGGCACCGAAATGTCGAACGCCTCTTCAATGGCGAAGATCGATTCCACCAGCCCCAGCGAGTCGAGCCCCAACGCCTCGGGACTGTCCTGCAACCTGACCTGATCAACCGCCAGCATGGCCTGCCGCGCGATGATGTCCCGGACGACCAACGCCACCTCAGTCATCATCACCCAACTGCGCCTCCAGCGCTGCCACCCGTGCCGCCAACCTTGGCAAGCGGCGTGTCGCCTTCTGGATCTCGATCTGCAGGTCCATCTTGACGGCGGGATATCCAAGCAGGACCCGCCCCGCCGGCGCATTGGTCTGGATGATGGTGCCCGCCCCGGTGATCACATCGTCGCCCACAAAGACATTGTCCACGACCCCGCTCTTGCCGCCCAGCACCACCCGGTTGCCGATCTTTGACGACCCCGCGATACCGACCTGACCGCAGAGCAGGCAATCCTCGCCAACTTCGACATTGTGGCCAATCAGGATCAGGTTGTCCAACTTGGTTCCCCGGCCAATCCGGGTGTCCCGGATCGTACCGCGGTCCACGCAACTGTTGGCACCAATCTCGACATCATCACCAATCGTGACCGCGCCCAGCGAATGGATGCGTACCCATTGTTGCGCCGTGATCTCTCCACGATGGCCAAGCGACGCGCGCACTTGCTCAACCCCGGAAACTTCCGGCGTCACAAAGGAAAATCCGTCGCCGCCAATCACCACATTCGGCTGACAGATGAAGCGATCGCCAATCTTCACCCTCGGGCCAATCCGGACACCGGCCAGGATCAGCGCCTCGGCACCGATCACCACATCGTCGCCAATCGAGACATGCGACGCAATCCGCGCCCCCGCCCCGATCCGCACTCTTGCGCCAATGGTGACAAACGGCCCGATTGCAGCACCTTCGCCAATGACCGCTGACGCATCGACCACACTCATCGGGTGAATTCCGTCCGCAATCGCCACGCCAGTGTCCAGCAACCGCGTCAGTCCCGCCATTGCAAGTCGCCCGCGTGGCGCAAAGATCGCTGCTTGCAGGCCCAAAGCCTGCCAATCCGCCCCCGGCCACAGCACAGCCGCCCGCGCCCTGCCGGATTTCAGCTTGGCGGCATAGTTGGGATCCATCGCCATCGCCAGATCGTCCGGCCCGGCCACGCCAGGCTCCGCCGCCTGCCCGATCACCAGATCAAGGTCACCCGCGCACTCTGCCGCAAGGGCAAGCGCAATATCCCCTATCCTGTGACCCATCTCTCGGCTCCCGGCGGCTGACGGCCTGCCGCTTACCAATCTTAGCTCTGCACGCCCGGCAGCACCACGCCTGCCTTGGCCAGGGCATCCATGATCATCGCATCCCGGCCATAAATGTCGTTCAGATAGCGGATGCGGCCCTGCTCGGTCGGCCAGGCGGTGAAATAGACCAGATGCACCGGGATCGGCTGTTCGATGTTCAGCACGGATTCGCGGCCACCTTTCAGATAGGACTTGAACAATCCCTGCGGATCATCGGTCTGCCGCGACAACAACACATAGGCCAGATCGAACGGCGACCCCACCCTTATGCACCCATGACTGAAGGCGCGAACCTCCTTGGCGAACAGCGACTTGGTCGGGGTGTCATGCAGATAGATGTTGTATTGATTGGGGAACATGAACTTGACCTTGCCAAGCGCATTGCCATCCGACGGCGGTTGGCGCAGGGCAAAGGGGAAGTTGTGCACGTCATAGGCGGCAAAGTTTATTGCGTCGCGCGACACCACGCGGCCCGCCCGATCGATCACCTGCAACTGGCCCTGCGCGTTGGCATTGCGCTGCAGCATCGGCAGATATTCCTTGACGGTGATCGAGCGCGGCACCGACCAGGTCGGGTTGACCACCATGAACTCCATCACATCCGAGAATTCCGGGCTTTCGGTGTCGCGGCCAATCTTGCCGATCACCACACGGGTCTCGAACGTGACCTTGCCGTCGTCGATCACCCGCGCGATGAAATCTGGCTGGTTCACCCAGATATGCCGCGACCCGCGCGGCGTGTTGCCCATCCAGCGCAGCCGCTCCATCGCAACCACCACTGCCTGCAACCGCTGGCCCGCATCGATGTTCAGCGCAATGACCGTCCGCTTGTCGGCCACACCGTCCGCCTCGATCCCATGATCGAGCTGGAAACGCTGCACCGCCTGGGCGATGGCCGAATTGTACGTCTCGGTAAACGAACGCTCCAGATAGCCCAGGGCCTGCAACCGGTCGCGCAGTTGCACCACCGCAACCCCGGTCTCGCCCATGTCAATCGACGAGGCGTTGATCTGCGGTCCAAAGCCGCCTGACGCAACCAGGGCCTCAAGCGCAAACTTTTCCTTCATCAGCCTGGCATATTCCGCTGCCTGCGGTGCCACGCTGTTCAGATAGCCAGCGAAATCACCCTGCACTGCCGCGATTAACACCAGGGCCGGATCAGGCCGCACCACCTCGCGCTTGATCCCGGCCTCGATCTTGGTCGGCTCCAATGCCCCGGACGACAGATCGCGCACATAGGCCTGATAGGCCCGGCTCATCGCCACTTCCAACCGACCCAGATCACCCTCGGTCTGGGCATTGGCAAAAGCCTCGCGCAGCGCCGTGGCGTCATAGCGTTCCACCGGCAGACCATGCGCGCCTGCCATGTCAAAGGCCGTCAGCAATGTCTGACGCCGTTCTGCATCGGCGTCGCCGGTCCAGACGGTCGCATAATTGCGGTTGCGGTAGAACCCTGCCAGAACTTCATCATCCTCGGCCGCCGCTGAAAGCGACTGCGCAAAGGCCGAAATCAGGGCCGAGGCCCAGACCGGATTTGCCCGCAAGACTGCCCCCGCCGCGAGGACCGAGGTCATCAGATGCAGCATCCGGCGCCGATCAATTGCAAATGTCATCTGTCCAAAATCCCCGTAGCACGCTTTGCGAACAACCGCTTGCCATCGCATGATCGAATCTAGCGGCAAAATCAAGGGCAAGTAAACCTTTGCCGGGCAACCGTCACAACCTTGTCAACATCTATTGTCGCCTGTCACCGCTCAATCAAAAAAACCCTCAATTTGGCCCATGTTGGCCTTGTATTCAGCAATTTTTTGCCTATCGGGCCCAAGCTGCCGCAAAGCCGGGCAATTGGGTGTTGGGCTTCATCGCAAGCTGTGCCATACATTTCTGGCGCTTTGGGGATGAAGCGACAACAAAGCCGTCGGCATAGACGGTAGAATACTCGAATGGGACAGGCTCAATAATGACCGAATCTAACTCTGGCGTCTTCACGCGCCGTGGCCTGTTGGGGGTCTTTGCTGCAGCAACCGTCATCGCTGCGCCAACTTGCTCCAACGCTTTTGGCCTCCTGCGCGGCGCCGGCGACATTCGTCGCGTCAAGATGTACTCCGGCCGCTCTGGCGAAACTGTTGATGCAATCTACTGGATCGACGGCAAATACGTTCCGGAAGTTCTTAAAGAAATCAATCACTTCATGCGCGATCTGCGGGCCGACTCGACGATCCCGATGAGCCCCGGCAATCTTGACATCATTGCGGCCACCCACCATCTGCTGAATGTCAACGAACCCTATATGTTGCTGTCCGGCTACCGGACTCCCGCCACCAATGCCGCCCTGCGGGCCAAGTCCAGTGGTGTCGCCAAACACTCGCTCCATATGAAGGGCATGGCCGCTGACCTGCGGCTGAAGTCGCGGACTGTTTCCCAGATGGCCAGTGCGGCCCTCGCCTGCAGCGCCGGTGGCGTCGGGCAATACCACCGTTCCAACTTCGTCCACATGGACTGCGGCCCGGTCCGCACCTGGAAGGGCTAGGCGATTTATCGTTAGAATGATTGCGAAGCAGCGCCCCTTGTGGCGCTGTTTGCCATTCCGGACCCCGGGATTGTTGCCGAATCGCAATCAGTCCTGATCGTCGTCGTCCTCGGCCACCAGATCCATCCGGCCGCGAAATCCCTGTGCAATCACGAATTTCTCGGATGAGTCGGCGCGACTCGCCGGTGGTTTCACATTCGCCACCTTCTTGAAGTTGCGCTTCAGGGTCGCCTGCAGTTGACCTTCCGCCCCGCCCGCCAGCACCTTGGCGACAAAGGTGCCACCCTCTTCCAGCACGTCAAACGCAAACTCCGCTGCCGCTTCGCACAGCGCAATGATGCGCAAATGGTCGGTGCCCTTATGGCCGGACGCCGATGCCGCCATGTCCGACATCACCACATCAGCCTTGCCGCCAAGCCAGGCCTTGACCTGATCCTCCGCCCCATCCGCAAGGAAATCGAGCTGATGGATCTGCGCACCGGCAATCGCCTCGACCTCCTGCAGATCAACCCCAAGGATGGTGCCGACCGGCTTGCGAGCGTTCTCACCCAGGGCATTGATCCGCGGCACCGCCACCTGACACCAGCCGCCCGGCGCGCAACCCAGATCGACCACCCGCGCCCCCGGCGTCAGGAACCCGAACTTGTCGTCCAGCTCCAATATCTTGAACGCCGCCCGGCCCCGGTAGCCTTCCTTCTTGGCCTTGATGACATAGGGGTCATTCAACTGCCGCTCCAGCCACAGCGTCGATGACAGTTTGCGCCCCTTGGCGGTCTTGACCCTGACGCGCAGCTCACGCTGCCCGCGACCTGATGTGTTCTTCTCGGTCATTCGAACGGTCCGTCCTCAAGCACGCCATCGGCGCTCATTTGTGCATACAGCAAGCCTTCCCGCAAACCCCGGTCCGCGACAGACAGCTGATCGGTCGGCCATACCCGCATCAGCGCCTGAAGGATAGCCGCGCCGGACATGATCAGCGTATGACGATCCCGCCCGATCCGCGGATCAGAGCGCCGGCCGTCCGGCCCGAGTGACAGATATTCGCGAATGACAAAGTCGATCTGATCCGAGGTCATCACCAACCCGTCCACCTTGGCGCGGTCATACCTGCGCAAACCAAGAAACGACGCCGCCACCGTGGTGACCGTGCCTGAGGTCCCGATGATCTGAAATCCGGCGCGCGGCTGCGACGCATTATAAGGTGAAAACGCCGCGAGATTTTCTTCGAAAAACCAGCTCATCAGGGCGAACCGCGCCGCATCATCATCGACATCGACAAACTGATCCTTCAGCGTCGCCACCCCCAGCGGCACCGAGATCCAGTCGACCACCCTTGCATCCTTCGGCCCCTGGGCATGGAACCCCGAATGCAGCCGCATGATCGCCTTGGGCCGGTCGTCCGGCTCCACTGCCGACAGGTCGATCCACACCAATTCAGTCGACCCGCCGCCGATATCCACCACCAGCAGCTGTTCGGTTTCCGGCAGCACCAGCGGCGCGCAGGAAATCACCGCCAGTCGCGCCTCTTCCTCCGCCGCGATGATCTCGACCGTCAGCCCGGTCTCGCGGCGGATCTGCCGCATGAAATCACGCCCGTTGCGCGCCCGCCGACACGCCTCGGTCGCCACCAGCCGCAACCGCCTGACCCCGTGTTTCTCGATCTTTTTCTGACAGATGCGCAGCGCCTGGATCGTCCGCCCCATCGAGGCCCGCGACAAGCGTCCCGACGCCTCCAGCCCCGCACCCAGTTGCACGGTCTTGGAAAAACTGTCCAAGACTTGAAACTGGCTGCCCCTAGGTTGGGCAATCAGCATACGGCACGAATTTGTTCCCAGATCCAACGCAGCATAAAGCTGCGCCGACCCGGTCGGCTGGGGGGGTGACGGTTCGACCGGACGCGCGCCGCTGGGATGTGGCTCGACCGTCACGGGGATCGCGTCCTCCCCCGGGGGACGCACGGGCGTCATCATCGCCCTCCATTAGTGGTTATCCCGACGGTATCGTATCACCAGCCCTCGCTGCAAGCCGGAATCCACCGCCGCCCGCACATTGACCAGGGTCACGGAGCACGTACACTCTCGCCATTCCGCGCAAGGCAATCCGGAAGGCAACGTCACCTCTTTCTTATTTTGGTCTGCTTGGCGCGCGACAAAAAGGACAAGGGCTGCACCAGCATCCTGGTCGGCAAATCATGTTCCAGGGCCAAATGAAATGTCGATGTCAGCAAGGCCTGATCCACATACCAGCTTACACCGCCGTCCTGCTTCAGCAAATGATCGAACTGAATTTCAAAGTAGCGCAAGAATGCGCGCGCGCCCTCGCTTGGCGACGCGGCAACCACTTGAGCGTTCAAAAAGCGCCACGGAACAATCCCGCGCTTTCCCTTGAAATGGCCGACAGCAATGCAGAAATTATCCATCATATCGGAAATCCACGGACTTTCACCATACAACACTGAATCCGCATCCAGAGTAACGACCGGAACATCATACAATTCAAGAATCTGACGAAGAACCAGAAACCGGACTGCCGAAAAGTAAGCCGGGTTTGCATTTGGCCGGTCTTCGAAGGAATACCGCACATTAGCAGCTTCAATCAATTCGATATTGCCCGGGTTGCAGACGTGGAAATGGATATTAACCTGCCCACGGGCAGACCGCACCATCCGGCGCGCATATGTGTCGTGGTAAATGGAATCAACTCCAATCAGAACGACCGCCTGCTTCGTGTCGAATTGCTAGCCGGACGCGAAACGAATCGGCGCGCGCAACTCGCGATTTCCCTCTCCGGCCTCAATCGCAGTCTCGAACTCTTCCAGACTTCGCGTCGACAGCGATCCGCGTGTAAAATGGCTGATGAACTCTCCTGACAGATAGCCTTTTCGCATTTCATCGAAATGCCGATATGCAGTTCTGGCTTCACCTCGGGCCAGGTGGGTTGCGGCAGCAAGGAAGGCGCTGTTGCTAACTGCGCCATATTTCATTTTATCGTCGTCCACGAGTTGGGTCGCTGCAGCGAAGTCCAAGTCGGACGCAGGTTGAGCGCGAAATAGCCGCAGCCCGGTCTTGGGTTCCTCAAATTCGGCCCTCTTGAACAACCGGATGATGAGCCAGGTCTTGATGATCTCCCGCATGGTACCTGGTTCGTCCACATCATTCAGGCACTGGATAATCATGTTGTTGTCGATCGTCGCTATTTCGTCGAATTTCCCCGAGGCCGAGTTGACGAGGTATTTCGCCAGGCCGGACAGATACTCCTGACTTTCCGGGTCATTCCCCGCATCTTTCTTGCGAAGCATTTCCCTTAATACTGAATCCGTCAGCGCCCCATTCGATTCAATAAACCTGCCCCATTGGAACTCCACTCTTACCACTCCATTTCGCTTCTTGATTTGCACGGATTTCAGGGATCATATCAGGAAGCGCCTTCTCCACAACGTCGAAGGCGCCCGGCAACAGGACGTCGCTGGCGCGCTACAACTCGTCGCAAAACCCTGAGGTTCGCCGCCTCCGTTTCCATTATGTTGTCTCCTGTTGCACATGTCTAGGAATCATCATGGCCGAAGTCACCATCGTTTACTGGCGCGATATTCCCGCTCAAATCATCGTTGGCAAGGGCCGCTCCGGCACCAAAGTCAAGCTGACGGAACGGTTTGAACAGGCCATCGACCGCTGCGCCATGAAGATCGGTGCCAAGGATGCCGACGCCTATCTGGCGGAATGGCGCAAAGCCGTGCCCTTCACGGTGGAAGGTGACCCCGCCGAAGTGGCCGCAGCCGAGGCCGCCAAGCTGGAAGCCGCTTACGACAGCGACCGCCTGAAAACCCTGATCAACAACGAAGGCCGCAACGCCGCGCAATCCTGAGGAGGCCCAAATGGCTCTGTTCAACTTCCTGCGCCGCGACACGGCCCAGTCCGACCAACCTGCGGCCGAGATCGAGACCTTCCTGCAAGGTTACTCCATCGAGGTAATGCCGCGCACGGCCGAAAAGGTCGAGGATTTCCGCGCCCTGCTGCCCAAGGGCACCCGCGTCTACATTGCCCATATAGAAGGCACGCCCATCGAGGACATGGTTGCCACCGCCAAGCGCATCGCCGGCGAAGGCTTTGACGTAATGCCGCATTTCCCGGCCCGCATCATCCATTCCAAAGCCACCCTCGCCGACTGGATCGCGCGTTATCAGGGTGAGGCCGGGATCAAGCAGGGCCTCCTGCTCGGTGGCGGCGTCAACACCCCAGCAGGCGATTTCGACAACTCGATGCAGTTGATCGAGACCGGCCTGTTCGAGGGCTTCGAACGTCTGCATGTCGCAGGCCACCCCGAGGGCAACAAGGACATCGACAAGACCGGCGGCGACGCCATTGTGTTGAAAGCGTTGAAATGGAAGAACGATTTCTCCAATCGCACTGACGCCAAAATGGCCATCACCACCCAGTTCTGTTTCGAGGCTGGCCCCGTCATTGCCTGGGCCAACCGGCTGGCCGAAGCGGGCATCACCATGCCAATCCATATCGGGGTCGCGGGCCCCGCCAAACTGCAGACCCTGATCAAGTTTGCCGTGTCCTGCGGCGTCGGGGCCAGTTTGCGCGTGCTGCAGAAACGGGCTATGGACGTCACCAAGCTGTTGCTGCCCTATGAACCGACCGAGTTTGTCAGCGAACTCGCCGCCCACAAGGCCGCAAATCCGGCTTTCGGCATCGCACAGGTGCATTTCTTCCCCTTGGGCGGCATCAAGACCAATGCCGCCTGGGTCACCGAAAACGGCGGCGCCGCGGGCGTTCCGGCCAACGCATAAGGACCTTATATGACCCGGACCGTCATCGAATCGAAGACCAAGACCGTCATCATCGGCTTTGACGAGCCGTTCTGCGTGATCGGCGAGCGGATCAACCCCACCGGCCGCAAGAAGCTGGCGGCGGAACTTGAGATGGACAATTTCGAAACCGTCATCCGCGACGCCATTGAACAGGCCGCCTGCGGAGCCAATGTGCTCGACGTGAATTCCGGCGCCGTATTTACCAACAAGATGGCCGCCGATCCGCGCTATGCCGACAACAACTTCACCGAACCGCCGTTGATGAAGAAACTGATCGAGATCATCCAACAGACGGTCGACACGCCGCTCTGCATCGACAGTTCGGTCCCCGGCGCCCTGGAAGCCGGCCTGCTGGCGTGTGAGGGCCGCCCCCTGTTGAACTCGGTCACGGGTGAGGAAGAGCGTCTCGAACGCATTCTGCCCCTGGTCAAGAAATACAACGTCCCCGTGGTGGCCATCTCCAACGATGACACCGGCATTTCGCAAGACCCCGACGTCCGTTTCGCCGTCGCCAAGAAGATTGTCCAGCGTGCCGCCGATTTCGGCATCCCGGCGCATGACATCGTGGTCGATCCGTTGGTCATGCCTGTGGGGGCGCTCGGCTCAGCCGCCCGTCAGGTCTATACTCTGGTCCGCCGTCTGCGCGACGAACTGGGTGTGAACACCACCTGCGGCGCTTCCAACATTTCCTTCGGCCTGCCGCTGCGCCACGGCGTCAACGCCGCCTTTCTGCCGATGGCGATTGGCGCCGGCATGACCTCGGCCATCATGAACCCGGTGCGGCAAGTTGAGATGGAGGCGATCCGCGCCGCCAACTTCCTGATGGACCACGACGCCAATGGCGGCGAGTGGATCCGGTTCGCCAAGGTGGTCGAGGCGGTCGAAGCCGGCGCCACCTTCGCCGAGGCGTCAGCAGCGGCTTCCGCAGCCACCTCGGGACGCCGCGGCGGTCGCCGCGCGCGGGGCTAGGTTTCAGGAGAAGTTTAACCATGGCGCGCCAGAATCGCGCCATGGAACTTGTCCGCCAATCCCATCCTGATCACTGGCTCAATAAGATATTCGGCCAAGGCCGACCGGCGACTGATGGTCTTCTGCCATTCCGGCCCGGTTCGCATGCGCTTCTGATCCCTGGTTATTCTGCGAAGTATCCAAGAGTTTTCGCAGAAAATTCGCAGTCTCAGTCCGCCGCCGCCTTGGCCATGGCCGGTCGGATATTCTTCTCCAGCACATCCTCGGTGATCGGACCGGCCCAGCGCAGCACGACCACGCCCTTGCCGTCGATCACAAAGGTCTCCGGCACGCCATACACCCCCCAGTCAAGCCCCATCTTGCCGGCGTCCAGCGCGACCTTGGTATAAGGGTTGCCCAGGTCCTGCAGGAACGCTTCGGCCCCGGTCGGGCGATCCTTGTGGTGGATGCCGTAAATCTGCACCCCCTCGCCCGCCAATCTCTCCAGCATCGGATGCTCCACCCGGCAAGGCTGACACCACACCGCCCAGAAATTCACCAGCTTCACCCCGGGCGCCGTCAGATCGGCCGCGGTCACAACCGGCCCCCCGCCAAGCGGCACCACCTCGACCCCCGGCGCCGCCCGCCCTTCCATCGTCGAGGGCAAGGCCTGATCGCCGCGCTGCATGCCCAGCGCAAAGGCCAGCGCCAACCCGGCAAATGCCACCACCGGCAACAGGATCAACGGCTTAACCATCCGACTTCGCCCTCGCCTCGATCTCTTGCAGGGCCCGTTTCACCCGCTGCCCCTGCCAGACCGTCAGCGCCACCAGTGCCAGCAACAGCACCAATGCCGCGCCGTAAGCCCCTAGCACCGTGGCCGCATATTTCCCCAGATCCGGCATCATGCCACCCGTTCCCGCGCCAGCAATGCTGTGATCCGCCGCTTGCGAATTTCGGTCCGGGTGCGCAGCAGCACCAGCGTCACGAACAACAACACGAACCCGGCGATGCAGACCATAAGCGGCAGCCCGTAAACATTCGCCACCTGATCGCCGCCCGCCACACTCAACGACGCACCCTGATGCAGGCCCTGGTTCCAGAA
>JBDTQR010000151.1:0-11258 GCA_039932095.1 bacterium
CCACGGCACCGACGAATTCGCCCGGGCGCAGATCGACAAATCCGAATGCCGGACGATCAACTGCCCCCGCGTGACCCTGTCGCCCGCCACGCTGGAATGCCAGTTGTACCAGGTCGTCCCCCTCGCCTCCGGCAGCGACTTTCTGATCATCGGCACCGTCACCGGCGTCCATATCCGCGACGAATACCTGACCGACGGCATCTTCGATCTGACCAAGGTCCGCCCGATGGCTCGGCTGGGCTATAAAGACTATGCCGTGGTCACCGAGCTTCTGCCCCTCGCCCGGCCCGACTGACCCCTCAGCGCAGAACGATCCCGCTGATCTTCACCGGCCAAGGATCACCGACTTCGCTGCCAGATCGCCGCCGCGCCACAGGTAAAGCGCCGCCAGCGGCTCCGCTCCCACCCGCATGGCATGTGGCATCCAAGGGGCGTGATGAACAGCCTGCCCCACCGGTACCGACGCAAAGCCCGCATCGCCCCTCTGCCACTCTGCTACACCGCTGATCGGCAGATAAACCTCCTCCGCCGCATGGGCATGGGCCGGATAGATCACCCCCGGCCCGAGCAGCAATACCCCGCAAGCGATCCGCTCGCTCGCCACTGGCCCCCTCAGCCCGACAAACTCGCTCCAGCCATACTCGTCCAGAAACCCCGCCCCGAAATCCGCCGCGCCATAAGTCTGCCGCCACTGCAGGCGCATTGAGGCTGCCCTGATCGCCCCCACTACCCCCCTCGCCTCCATGCCCTCCAGCCACCGACACACCGGCAATTGCACCGGCTCCAACACCCGCGACACCCCGCTCTCCGACCAATCCGCCAGAAATGGAGCGGCTTGCGGCACCGCCGCAAAAGCCGCCCGCACTGCCGCCAACAATGCCTTCATCATTGCCCCTTGCCATACCGCCCCTGCTGCCTCAGCTTAGCGCCATATTCCCAACCGGACAAAGCCCTTGCGCCTGACCCTTGCTCTTTGCCTTTGCGCCGCAGCGGCGCAGGCTCAGGATTTGACCAGCCCCTATCCCCTCGCCCGGATCGACGCCCTGCCGCGCCTGACCACCGGCACGCCTGCCGCCGGACGCATCAACGCCGATTTCGCCCGCCGCGACTCCGCTGTGATGGAAGCGGCCCGAGATTGCCTGATGGTTGACCCCTCGGACCAGACTGGCGGCCAGACCGGCTATTGGGACCGCACTGTGCAGATTGCCCTGCCCGGTCCCGACTTTCTGTCCGTTGTCATCTCTGATGGCATCTGGTGCCCTGGCGCGGCCCATCCCTCCAGTGATACCGAGGCACTGACTTATGACCTGACCACGGGCGCCCCCGTCGATTGGGCGAAGTTGCTGCCGCCCGACTGGGCCGCCGACCCGGCGCTCCTGCTCGACAACGCCGACCAGCCGTCCCTGACTTCCCCAGCCATGGCGGCCTACTACCTCAGACATTACGACCGCCCCGCCGATGACGACTGTACCGCGGTCATGGCCACAGAAGCGCGCCACTTTCAGGTCTGGCCCGACGCGGCCAGCCACAGCCTGATCCTGATGCCAGTGGGCATCGCCCATGCCGTCGTCGCCTGCGCCGACTGGCTGTCGGTTCCCCTAGCCGACCTGACTGCCCTGCACGCCGCCCCCAATCTGATCACCGCGCTCACGTCGCCCTGACCTTCCCATTTGCACCGGCCCAAATATCCTCAGTTGCTGATCACCACCAAACCTTTCCACTTGGTTAAAATCTCAAACCCAACCCCTTGAAACAAAACGCTTTCAAAAAAAGCGTCCAGATCTGGACAGCCCGCCCCGGCTCCAATACCCTCCGCCTCAGCCAGCACAGGAGCCCTCGGATGCAACCCAAAATCGGCGTGATCGGCGGCTCGGGGGTCTATCAACTGGACGCCCTTCAAGACCAGGAATGGATCACCGTGGAAACCCCCTGGGGTGCCCCCTCCGACGCCATCCTGTCCGGCACGCTGAACGGCACCGCGATGGCCTTCCTGCCGCGCCACGGCAGGGGTCACGTCCACTCCCCCACCTCCGTCCCGTACCGCGCCAACATCGACGCGCTGAAACGGCTGGGGGTGACCGATATCCTCGCGGTGTCGGCGGTGGGTTCGCTGCGTGAAGATTTCAAACCCGGCGATTTTGTGCTGACCGACCAATACATCGACCGCACCTTCGCCCGCGAGAAAAGCTTCTTCGGCCCGGGCTGCGTCGCCCATGTCTCCCTCGCCCACCCGACCTGCGCCCGGCTGGGCGCGGCGGTGACCAAGGCCGCCATGGGCCTGACCTTGCATCCCAAGGCCACCTACCTCGCAATGGAAGGCCCGCAGTTCTCCACCCAGGCCGAGTCGAACCTGTATCGCCAGTGGGGCGCCGACGTGATCGGCATGACCGGGATGCCCGAAGCCAAACTCGCGCGCGAGGCCGAGATCTGCTACGCCTCCGTCGCCATGGTCACCGACTACGACTGCTGGCACCCTGACCACGACGCCGTCGACGTGGCGCAGGTCATCGCCACGCTCACCGCCAATGCCGACAATGCCCGCCAAGTCGTGGCCAACCTGCCGGCCGCGCTGACCCGCCCCGACCCATGCCCCTACGGCTGCGACCGCGCCTTGACCTATTCTCTTATGACCGCACCAAGCCATCGTGACCCCGCTGTCCTCGACAAACTCGACGCTGTGGCAGGCCGGGTGTTGTGAAGGTCCTGTTCCGCGCATCCGACGACTTCATTGGCCACCACATCGATCCAGATCTGGGCAGGTAAGGCCGTCAGATGCTGGCCCAGCGTAATCGCCATCCAGACAGATAGGCCGTGTGTCCGCCTTCGCCGCCCTTGTGGCGATCTTTTGGCTTATGGTAACCAAACCCGACCTGCCGTGAGGACCCACATGAAAACCGTCAAGGACTATATCCGCACCATCGTCGATTTCCCGCATGAGGGTATCCTGTTCCGCGACGTGACCACGCTCTTTGCGGATCCGCGAGGGTTCAGGATGTGTGTCGACCAGTTGTTGCAGCCCTATGCCGGCCTGCAGATCGACAAGGTCGCGGGGCTGGAGGCGCGGGGCTTCATTCTGGGCGGGGCCGTGGCGCATCAACTGTCCACCGGTTTTGTCCCGATCCGCAAGAAGGGCAAGTTGCCGGGCCAGACCATCAGCCAGGCCTATACTCTGGAATACGGCGAGGCGGTGCTCGAAGTCCATGACGACGCCATGCAGCCCGGCGAAAAAATCCTGCTGGTCGATGACCTTCTGGCCACCGGCGGCACCGCCGAGGCCGGTATCAAGCTGATCGAGCGCCTCGGCGCGCAGGTCGTCGGTTGCGCCTTCGTGGTCGACCTGCCCGAGCTGGGTGGCCGCAAGAGGCTGGAGGCGATGGGGATGGAGGTCTACGCCCTCTGCCAGTTCGCGGGCGTCTGACACGGCGAAGTGACCGCGACCTGCCTTGCCCGCCAGACGTGGTTCTGCGAGCTTCACCGGATGACTGACCTGCTGAACCTGATTGGACGCGTCCTGATCGCCCTCCTGTTTCTGGGTGGCGCGGTGCAAAAGGTCACTGACCCCGCACCTGTGATGCAGATGGTCGCCTCCATCGGTCTGCCCGAAGCCGTGGTCTGGCCGGTCGCCGTATTTGACCTGATCGCCGGTTTGGCACTGATCTTCGGCCCCGGCATTTCGATCTGGGCTGTTGTCCTGGCGTTCTACTGCCTGTTCACCAGCTATTTCCATTGGCAACTGCGCGCCGACCCGTGGCAGATCACCATTATGGTCAAGAACTGGTCCATCGCCGGGGGGTTGTTCATTCTGGCTGCACAGGGTCCCGGACGGCTGACGGCCCCCTGGTCCGCGCGGCGCAAGGTCTGAGGCAGCCAAAGCCGCCCAAGTCCGCCAGGTGTTTACGATTTGGTAATGAGAATCAGCATACATCTTATGACATCCGGTTCACCCAACCGGACGGTCGCTGCTTGCAACACGTGACCAAATCTACCCCACCCCAGCGCCCTGTCGGTCTATCCGGCAGGGCGTTCGGTTTCCAGCGGCGGACGCAACACAGCCCCAGGATTCATGATGCCGAGCGGGTCCAGTGCGGCCTTGATCGCCCGCATCGCCGCCAACTTTGCCGGGTCGCCATAATGCTCCAGATCACCGACCTTCAGCCGCCCGATGCCATGTTCGGCGCTGACCGATCCGCCAAGGTCGGCCACCATGTCATGCACCAAATCCTTCACATCATCGCGCAAGGCATTGAACTCTGATGACTTCCGCCCCTTTGGCGGAAAGACGTTGTAGTGCAGATTGCCGTCGCCCAGATGGCCAAAGCAATTGATCCGCCACGGTCCCAACCGCGCCAAGGCAGGTCCGGCCCGGTCAATGAAGCCCGCAACTTCGCCAAGCGGCAATGAGATATCATGCGACGAAACCGCCCCGATCGCGCGGTTGGCCAGCGGGATCGTCTCTCGAATTTCCCAGAACGCTGTCCGTTGCGCCGTGGATTGCGCGACAATACCGTCGTTGACCAGCCCTTCGGCCAACCCTGCCTCAAACAACGCCTCAAGCGCTGCCTGCGGGTCCTGCCCCGCCGCCATACCCAGATCGACCAGCACCATCCATTCCGGCACCACCGCAAAAGGCTGACGTTGCTGCGGCATCGTCTCGGCCAGGAATTCCAGCCCAACGCCTGAAATCAGTTCGAACGCCGTCACCCAAGCGCCGACCTGCTCGCCCGCCAAGGCCAGCAAACGCAATGCCGCCGCCGGATCACGCACCACCAGCAGCGCCGCCCCCTCGGCCACCGGGCGCGGGAACAGCCGCAACGATGCCGCCGTGATAACCCCCAGCGTACCCTCCGCCCCGATCATCAGGCCGCGCAGATCATAGCCGGTGTTGTCCTTGCGCAGCCGCTTCAGCCCGTGCCAGACCGAGCCATCCGGCAGCACCGCCTCCAGCCCCAGACACAGGTCGCGCGCATTGCCATAGCGCAGCACATTCACTCCACCGGCATTGGACGACAGATTGCCGCCGATCCGGCACGAGCCCTGTGAGGCCAGCGTCAACGGAAACACCCGTCCCACCGCCTCGGCAGCCGCATGAACATCTGCCAGAATGACCCCTGCCTCAGCCAGCAACACGTTCTCTTCCGGGTAGACCGCCCGCACCCGGTTCATCCGCTCCAGCGACAGGATCAGCGGCAGCGGCCCCTCGGCCATCACCTGCCCGCCGACCAACCCGGTCCCGCCACCCCGTGGCACGATCCCGACCCGTGCCGCAGCACATGCCCTGACGACCACCGCCACCTCGTCAACCGAGGCCGGACAAGCCACCGCCGCCGCGATCCCGTGCCACCGGCCGCGCGGCTCTTCCAGATAGCGCGGCTCGGGCGCGCGCAGCGTCCCCTTGGGCAGGGCGCTTTCAAGACTGTTCAGAAACTCAGGCCCGGCAGGGTTCAACATTGATCACCTCACGCCCCCTACCTAACCCCATTCCACGCCCGCTAAAATCCCGAAACACCGCTTTCATTTTGGCCCAAATTTCCCTCGGGGGGGCGCGGCGCTCCCCGCACCACCCATCACGGGAACAATGCCGGCTGCAAGACCACCACCTCCGGCCGCTCTGGCAAAGACCCACGCGACACCACGAGTTCGGCACTCTCCGGCACCAGGATCGTGAAGTCCTTGTTCAATTGCACCAGAAACTGCGCCAACCCCTGCGGCGTGAACCAATGCATCGGCAACACGACCCGCGCGTGAAGGTGGCGCACCACCTCCGCCATGTCCGCCACATCCATCGTATAGGCGCCATCGACCGGCACCATCACCACATCCAGCCGCCCGATGGCGGCGTATTGCGCGTCGGTGGGGATCTGGTGCAGATGGCTCAGATGGCCAATGCACAGGCCCGCCGCTTCGAAGATGAAGATCGAGTTGCCGTCCTTGCGCGCCCCCTCACCAAACGGACCGCGCAGATCGGTGGTGACATTGCGGACCCGCATAACCCCCAGATCAATGTCAATGGCCGCAGGATGTCCCGCTGGCCCCCAGCCCCGCAGCACCAAGGGAATGCGCGGATCGGGATGGTCGGTGTAATGGGTCTCATGGGCGTTGTTCATGGTGACCACGTCAGGCACCACCGCCGGATTGCCGATTTCGCCGGTGTAGTCGGTAACCGCCAGCAGCCCCGCCACCTGAATGGCAAATTCGGCATGTTGCAGATAGCGGATCCGCACCTCTCCCGGCGCGACGAAGCCCACCCGCACCACCGACGGCGCCGCGTCTGCGACGGCGATGCAGTCGGACGGCGGACGGCCCTCAGCCTGCCCCAATCCGGGGCAAAGGATCAGGGTCAGAACGCCGATCCAACGCATCCTAAAGGGCGGGCAAGGCCACCGCGAGGGCCAGGATCGATTCGGCCGAGCGTTGGTTGCGTCCGGTCATCGGCACCTTGATGAAGCGCGGCAGCTTTTCAACCAGCACCGATTTGCCAAAGCCGTTCGGGGTGTGAAGATATAGCGCCTTGTCGGTCAGCGTCACCTCTTCGCCCGTCGTCGCCGTCGCGCGCAAACCTGGCAGATCGACCCCGCTCGCCGGTTCCGCCAGGAACATGATGTGGACCTTGGCGCCATCGACCGTACCTGCGGCCTTATACGGATTGGCCGCCAGAATGGCGCGGTAGTCGGCATAATCCATGATGAACAAGGCCGGCTTGAACCCAAAGCGGACCAGCATCGCCGAGCCGATCTTGTCGGCCAGCCCCGCAACTCCCGGATCATGGAACACCGCATTGCCGCTCTGGATATGGGTGTCGACATTCTTCAGCCCGAACTCTGCCAGCATTTCGCGGAATTCCGACATCGGCAGCCGGTTGGCGCCTGAAACGTTCACACCGCGCAACAAGAGGATCTTGATATTCGCCACTTTGGCTCCCAGCCCGCCGTACAGTGCGGGCGCTCAGCCGGTTGCGGGTGCCCCGCGCCGGTCATGGCGCAGAATGACCCACTCCACCCGATTGCACCAGAGCGCAATTGCTTCGCCGGCCGCATTCCCGACAAATCTAGTTACTTCCACGACCAACTGCTGAAAGGTTCAGCCAACATCAGTCCGCCCGCGCCGGTCATGGCGCAGATTGGCATAGAGCACATGGTTGCGCCAACGCCCGTTGATCTGCAGATAGCTTTGCGCCACGCCCTCATATTTGAAGCCGCATTTCTCCAGCACGCCCCGCGATGCGGCATTTTCCGGCAGACAGGCCGCCTCCAGCCGCGACAAGTCCATGGTCTGGAAGCTGTAATGCACCACCGCCTGAATGGCCTCGCGCATGAACCCCTGCCGGGCATAGGGCGCGCCGATCCAGTAGCCCAGCGTCCCGGCCTGCACCGGCCCGCGCCGGATATTGTCCAGCGTGATTGCGCCAAGGATCTGCTTGTCGTCGCGCCTGATCAACATCAATGGCAGCGCGGTGCCCTGCACCTCGGCCCGCGCCGCCCAGTAGACCCGGTTGGTAAAGGCCCTGCGGGTCAGATGGTCCGACGCGCGCACCGGCTCCCATTGGGTCAGATGGTCTTCCGAAATGTCGCGCAGATGGGCCCAGCCCCGGTAGTCCTGATGCGCAGGCAGGCGCAGCGTCATGCGCGGGGTCTCGATCCGGGGCTTGCTGCGTAACCCCAGCATCAGGCGCGCAGCCTGGCCCTTATGTCGTCCAGGCTCGGCGCCTTTTCAACCGGTCCGTACAGCGCCAGGGCCGCGCCGCTTTCCGTCACTTCCCCGGCATAACGCCGAACATCTGCGGTGCTGACCGCGTCGATCCGCATCACCGCCTCGTCCACGTCCGGCACCCGGCCATAGATCGCCAGCAGCCGCGCAATCCGCTCGGCCCGGCTGGACGGGCTTTCCAGCCCCATCAGCATCCCGGCCTTGATCTGCGCCCGTGCCCGCGCCACCTCGGTCTCGGCCATATCATCCGCAGCGCGTTTCAATTCATCCACCGTCAGCCGGGTCAGATCGTCGATTTCTTCGGCACTGGTCCCGGCATACAGGGTGATCTGGCCGGCGTCCTCATAGGCGCCCGACTGGGCAAAGATCGAATAGCACAGCCCACGTTCCTCACGGATCTTCTGAAACAGCCGCGACGACATGCCACCGCCCATCGTCATCGCATAGACCTGCGCGGTGTAGACATCAGGATGGCGGTAACCCGGCGCATCGAACGCCATGGCGAAATGGACCTGCTCCAGATCCTTGACCTCGCGCCGCTCTGCCCCTTTGAACACCGCCGGCTGGAACGCCGTCTGCTTGCGCGCCTTCAGAGGACCGAACATCGCCTCGGCCTGGGTGACGATGGCGTCATGGTCCACCGCCCCGGCCGCCGCGAGGATCATCTGCTCCGGCCCGTAATTCTCTTTCACAAAGCCCTGCAGGTCAGCCCGGGTGAAACTCGACACCCGTTCCTCCGGCCCCAGAATGGTGCGTCCGAACGCCTGATCGGGGTAGGACACTTCCTGCAACCAGTCGAACACGATGTCGTCCGGCGTATCCAGAGCCTGACCGATTTCCTGCAGGATCACATGTCGTTCAACCTCGATCTCCTTCTTGTCAAAGGCCGGATGCAACACGATATCGCCGATCACGTCGAGCGCCAGGCCGACATCGGCCTCCAGCACCCGCGCGTAATAGGCGGTCATCTCGCGGCTGGTATAGGCGTTGATATAGCCGCCAACATCCTCGATCTCTTCGGCAATCTGCAAGGCGGTCCGCCGTTTGGTGCCCTTGAACGCCATATGCTCCAGAAAATGCGCGATGCCGTTCTGCTCGGGCCGCTCATGCCGCCCGCCGGCCATGACCCAAATGCCGGCCGAGGCGCTTTTCAGGCCCGGCATATCTTCGGTCACAATCCGCAACCCGTTGGGCAGCGTCGTCAATCTGGTGGTCAACTCGTGATCCTCTCCCGCACAAGGGCTTGCAAAGACTTAAGGTCATTGGCCTGCCTTGTCACGCGCTCCTTGCGGTCAAAGAGATCGGCCATGCGCGGTGGCAGCGCCGGTCTGACGCCCATCGCCGCCTCCACCGCATCGGGAAACTTGGCCGGATGCGCCGTGGCAAGCGTGATCATCGGCACCGGTCCGAGATGCTCCCCGGCCACCTTCACTCCAACGGCGGAATGCGGACACAGCACCTCACCGGTCGCCGCAAAGGTCGCCTCGATCGTGGCCGTAGTCTCCGCCTCCGAACACCGCCCCGAGGCGAAAGTCCCGCGCAGCATCTCCAACGCGCCTTGCGAAATCCGGAACCCTCCCGCCTGCAATTCACCCATCAGCGCCGCAACCGCCCGGCCATCGCGGCCATAAGCGTCAAACAAGACCCGCTCGAAATTCGACGACACCTGAATGTCCATCGACGGGCTGATCGACGGCATCACCCCGGTCTTGCTGTAATCACCAGACCGCAACGCCCGGTCGAGAATGTCATTCTGATTGGTCGCGATCACCAATTGCGCAATCGGCAACCCCATCTGCCGCGCGATGTAGCCCGCGAAAATGTCGCCGAAATTCCCGGTTGGCACGGTGAAAGAGACCGCGCGATGCGGCGCGCCCAAACTCACCGCCGCACTGAAATAATAGACCACCTGCGCCAGAACCCGCGCCCAGTTGATGCTGTTCACCCCAGCCAGCCCCACCTCATCGCGGAACGCCAGATCGTTGAACATGTCCTTCACCCGGGCCTGGCAATCGTCAAAATCGCCGTCCATCGCGATGGCATGAACATTGGCCTCGGGCGGCGTGGTCATCTGCCGCCGCTGCACCTCGGACACCCTTCCATGCGGGAACAGGATGAACAGGTCGACATTCTTCAACCCTCGGAAAGCCTCCATCGCCGCCGACCCGGTATCGCCCGAGGTCGCCCCCACAATGGTGATCCGGCTGCCAGACTTCGCCAGCACCGCCTGCATCAACTGACCGATCAGCTGCATGGCGAAGTCCTTGAACGCCAGCGTCGGGCCGTGAAACAGCTCCAGCAGAAAATGGTTCGGCCCCATTTGCACCAGTGGCGCCCGCGCCGCATGGACGAACCCGGCATAGGCCTTGGCAAGCAACCCCCGAAACTCGTCTGCCTTGAATGTATCGCCGAGAAACGGCCACATCACCCGAAACGCGATCTCCTCATAGGTCAGCCCGGCCATCCCGGCGATCTCGTCACGCGTCAGGACCGGCACGCTTTCAGGCACATAAAGCCCGCCATCCCGCGCCAGCCCGGTCATCATCGCTTCCGAAAACGACAGGACCGGAGCCGCCCCCCGGGTCGAGATATACCGCATCGTCTTACCTTTCCTCGTCGCGCCGCCTGATACGCCAGACCAGCAGCCCTGTCATCCCCAACCAGACCGCCGCCAGCGAAAACCACGTCATCGCATATTGCCAATGGTCATTGGGTATAGTCGAGGTGTCGACCGGCATTGGCGTGATCCCGTCACCGGTCGTCCCACGCGCGACAATCATTACCGCCTCGGTCCCCAGCGCGGCCGCCATCGCTGTCACATCGCGGGCAAACCACAGTCCGGTCTTGCTGTCCGGCGCCGGTGTGAAACGGTCGGTCTCTTGCGGCCAGTCCAGATTGCCCTGGACTGTCGCGTCATGCGGCACCAGCGGCTGCGCCTCGGTCCCGTCCAGCCAGATGCCGCGGTCGACCAGAACCCGCCGTCCACCGGCCAATTCGAACACCGCAATAACCCGCCTGCCCGGCCCCATGTCGCGCAGGCTATCAAGCGAGAACAGCCCTTCGCCGGTATAGCGTCCCACGGCACTGACCCCGCGGTAACGATCCGTCCCGGCCCCGACCACCGCCGGCAATGGCTCCGGGTCCGCCACCAGCATCGCTTCGATCGCCGCGATCTTGGCCTCTTTCTGGCCCAGCCGCTGCAATTGCCAGACCCCGAGGCCGATCAGGATTGCCGCCCCGATCAGCCCGAACAGCACAGGCGCAATCAACCGTCGCATCATCGCTCCTTCAAAGCAAAAGGGACGCAACCTGCGCCCCTTCATCTGTCCATAAATATCCCACGGGGGTCTGGGGTTGTGAAACCCCCAGTCCGCCGTTTCAGCCTGCACCCCAGACATAGACAGCGGCGAACAGGAACAGCCAGACCACGTCGACGAAGTGCCAGTACCACGCCGCCGCCTCAAAGCCGATATGTGCCTCGGGGGTGAAGTCGCCGTTGTAGGTCCGGATCAGGCAGACCGTCAGGAAGATCGAGCCGATGATGACATGCGCAC
>JBDTQR010000152.1:0-11007 GCA_039932095.1 bacterium
TCGACATGGCGATCCGGGTTGGGGAGCTGGAGGACAGTTCGCTGCGCGCCCGCAAGCTGACCGACACCGCCAAGAAGATGATCGGCTCACCGAACTACTTTCAGAAATACGGCAGGCCGATCAAGATCGACGATCTGAACGACCACAAGCTGTTGCATTATTCCAATCAGGCCAATGGCAACGTCTGGAAGGTCATCGCCCCATCGGGCGAAAAGCGTCAGGTTCGCACCGCGGGCTGGCTGACGGTGAATGACGGGCAATCGCTGTTGAATGCGGCGGTGTCAGGTCTGGGAATCGCCTATCTGCCGTCGTTCCTCTATGCCGATGCGATGAAGCAGGGGCTGGTGGAAGAGGCCATTCCGGGCCTGCCGGTCGAGGTGCAGGGCATCTATGCCGTCTATCCGCCGGGCCGGTTTACCCAACCCAAGGTCCGCGCCTTCATCGACTTTCTAGCGCGGCGTTATCTGGACAAGGGTCCGGATAACTGGTGACCAAGGACAAGGAATTACTGGGTCGGGGGACCTAAGATGGCGGGGTCGAGGTGAGCATCACTTCGACCCTTCTGTTTTGCGCGCGGCCTTCGGGCGTCTGGTTGGTGGCCCGCGGGGCGAGGTAGCCGGCACCCTGGGCGTCGATCTGGGACGGTTTGGCACCGTAATGCTTGATCAGCCAGTCGCGCACCGACCCCGCCCGCTGTTTGGACAGCGCGGTGTTGCCGGCCAATGAGCCGGTGGCGTCGGTATGGCCGACCAGGGTGACGGTCAGCGTCGGGTTGGCCTGCAGCCAGGTGGCAAGGTCGGCGAGGCTGGCATAGTCGGTATCCTGCAGCGCGGCCTTGCCAGACGGAAAGACCAGATCGTCCAGCGGCACCGATCCGGTGGTCAGCAAGGCGTCGCCAAGGTTGGACGGGGTGGCTTGGGCTGCGTTGGCCGTGTCGGTTATGGTCGGCTGATCGGGTGTATCCGGGATCACCGGAGTCTGGGTCACCGGAGTCCGGGTCACCGGAGTCTGGGTGTCCGGATTCTGAGCATCCGGACTCTGGGCGACCGAGGTGTCGACCGCAGGGGCATCGGCAACCGGCGCATTGGGTGTGGTGCCTGTGACCACGGGTGCCGCAACGTGACCTGATGGCGATACCGAGGTCACCTGAACAAAGGCCTGATCGGCGGAACGGCTGATCAGCAGGCTGACCACGTCGCCCGCCCCATCCTGTGCCGCCAGATAGCGGAAGTCACCCAAGTCGACATGCATCTGCGGTTCGGGCAGGACGTTCAGGGCAAAGCGGAAGTCAAAGCCGCCGCAATCGGTGGTCGCACATTGATAGATCAGCGTGTAGCCAGCCTGCGCCAGCTGGTCCGACAGGGGTTGCAGCAGCGCCAGAGTGTTGTCGCGCGAGCTGTCCAGCCGATAAGCGCGCTGGTCCAGAGCCCCGGTCACCACCCGCACCGGCACGGTCTTGCCATCGAAACCGGCGATCGGCATGGCGAATTGCGCCGGGGCGTCGGTGCGGACGCCAATCTGGCTGGCACCGTCGGGCAAGCGGAGGGTGAGCGGACCGGCCAAGGCGGGGGCCGCGACAAGCAGGCTGGCGAGGGTCAAGATCAGGCGTGTTGGCAAAGGTCTGGCCTCTTCGGGCTCATTTCTGGCGATAATGATACTGTCCCACGACCTGCATCCCAAGCGAAGCATAAAGACGGCGGGCGGGTGCATTCGCTTCGGTGACCACGAGGGCCAGAGTATCAGCGCCGTTCTGCCGCGCCCAGACTGCCGCCGCACGCATCAGGTTTTGCGCGGAACCTTGCCGCCGGTGGGCAGCGGAGATTTCCAGCGCGTGCAGCATGGCGGTGGTGTTGTGCACGGCGACATAGACGACGCCGACGGCGCGGTCATTGGCACGGGCGAGGATGGCGGTCTTGGGGCCGGCGGCGCGGTCCATAACGCGCAGGCGTTCCGGGCCGATATGGCCCTCGGCCCACAGGTCGGCGGCGATTTGCAGCGGCGGCCAATGCGGGAAGGTGGTCATCCGGGGGGCGGCGTCGAACCCGGCGGTGCCGGCAACATAGCCGACGACCGGGTCGATCATGCGATAGCCGCGCCCGGCCAACGCTGCGTCCAACGCGGCATCCTGTGGGCGGATCATGAACAATGGCGCGTCCATCGCCGCTTCGGCGGCGGCGATGTCGGCGGGCTGCCAGTCACCCTCCACCGTTGCCGCCGACACCCGCTTGCCGCCGCCTGCCCCGTCGCGCAGACGCCACGGGCCAAGGGACCACGACCTTGCGGCGGGCCAGGTCGCCTCCATCGCGGCGGCGAGGTCGTCGGGGGTCATGACAACAGCGCCGTCAGTTCGGCGAGGGCGGCGTCAAGCCGGGCGGGATCGGTGCCGCGGAGCACCAGATTGGTGCCGAATGTGCCGTTGAGGTTGAACGGATACGAGCCCATGATCAGATCGGGGTTGGCGGCGGCGAAGGCGGCGAAGGGTGTGGCAATCTCTCCTTCGCCACGGGTCACCTGCAGAGTGCGGCTTTGCAACGGCGCGCCGCCGGTGATGCCTTGCAACACGCCCGCCAGCATAGCCTCGAAGATCCGCGGCACCCCGGCCATGACATGGACGTTGCCGATGGTAAAACCGGGGGCGATGGAGACCGGGTTGTCGATCAGGGTGGCGGTGTCGGGGATGCGAGCCATCCGTTGCCGCGCGGCGTTGAACTCTGAGCCCTGCCGGGCGTAATGCGCGCCCAGCAGCGCCATGGCATCGGCACGGTGGGTGATCGGCACGCCGAAGGCGATGGCGATGGCGTCCGCCGTGATGTCGTCATGCGTCGGACCAATGCCGCCCGAGGTAAATACATGGTCAAAGGCGGCGCGCAGGTCGTTCAGCGCCGCGACGATGGCAGGCTGATCATCGCCCACCACCCTGACTTCGGCCAGAGTGATGCCGCGTTCGGTCAGCAGACCAGCCAGATGGTACATGTTGCTGTCGCGGGTGCGGCCCGACAGAATCTCGTCGCCGATCACCAGCATTGCGGCGGTTGGGTTGGTCATGGCTTACCTTTGGCACTTCGTTTGGCCGGACTTTGGCCTCCCCCTCTGGCAAATGCCAGCGCTTTGCATTATTTAGAGGCCAGATATCGACAGGATGGTTGCGAAAGGTTCTGCCATGGACGACATGCGCGGTCGCGTCACGCGGGAAGGCATTCGCATCTATGAGGATGCGGATTTTGCAGGCATGCGGGCGGCGGGACGCGTCGCCGCACAGATCCTTGATGATGTGGGCGCGCTGGTTGTACCGGGGGCGACGACGGCGGAGCTGGATGATTTCATCCGGACCGAAGTGACGCGGCATGGCGCGGTGTCGGCCACGATAGGGTATAAAGGCTATCAGCACGCCTCATGCATTTCGATCAACCATGTGGTGTGTCACGGAATTCCGGGGGCCAAGATCCCCGGAAGGTCAAGCGACATACTGCAGGCGGCGGATATTCTGAACATCGATGTGACGGTGATTGTTGATGGCTGGTTCGGCGACAGCAGCCGGATGTATGCGGCCGGCACCCCGAAACCCTTTGCAGAGCGGCTGATGCGGGTCACCCATGAAGGCCTGATGCGCGGGATTGAGGCGGTCAAGCCGGGCAACACATTTGGCGACATCGGTTTTGCGATCCAGTCTTTTGTGGAGGCCAACCGGATGTCGGTGGTGCGCGATTTCTGCGGCCATGGGTTGGGCCGGGTGTTCCACGCCTCGCCGAATGTGCTGCACTATGGCCGGGCCGGGACCCAGGCGGTACTGGAAGAGGGCATGTTCTTCACCATAGAGCCGATGGTCAACCTCGGCCGTCCCGAAACCAAGGTGCTGGCCGACGACTGGACCGCCGTGACCCGCGACAAATCGCTTTCGGCGCAGTTCGAGCATTCGATCGGGGTGACGGCGACGGGGTGCGAGATTTTCACGCTGTCGCCGGGGGACATGTTCTTCAAGGGCTGAGGGCAGCCCGCCGCCCGGGGGGGCAGGATGGACAAGCACAGGATCTATACGACCAGTTTCGCCAGCGTCTATCCGCTTTACGTCGCCAAGGCGGAAAGGAGGGGGCGCAGCAAGGCCGAGGTGGATGAGATCATCCATTGGCTGACCGGCTATGATATGGCCGAGATGGCGGCGGTGCTGGCCGACAGGACCGATTTCGAGACCTTCTTTGCCGAAGCACCCCGGTTGAACCCGGCGCGCAGCCAGATCACCGGCATGATCTGCGGCGTCCGCATCGAAGAGATCGAGGCCCCGACGATGCGGGAGATCCGCTACCTGGACAAGCTGATCGACGAGCTGGCCAAGGGCCGACCGATGGCGAAGATCCTGCGGCAGGGTTGAGGTTGCACTGCGCGATCACAGGTCTGCGAAGAGCCCAAAGCTTCCTGCTTTGGCTTACTGGCAGCGGCAGGTGAGAAATCGGGCGGGCCCGGTTGACGCACGCCGCACGGTCACCAGATGGAGAATATGCCTCGGATCATTTGGACAACAATAGGCACGGCCATGGGCGCAGGTATCGGCGGCCGGCATCCGGCCAAGGATAGGGCCGATGTCGCGCATGGCTGACGTTGCGCCGCGGAGTCGATGGCCGCGCCCTTCCGGTGCGAGAGCATTGCGCCTTTCTCGCATCCCTCGCTTCCGCGCCTTGCAAGGAATGGATCATTGACCTTCGAGAACACCTTGTTGGCGGCGACGATGGTCCTCGGCACATCGGCCGGGATGGCAATGGTCGGCCGGTACGGTGCGCATCGGATACCGTTCCTTACCCTTGCCGTTGCCGTGCTGACAAGTGCCGGCTTCGTAACTCAGCTCCTCGAGTCCGGGGCTCTCGAAGCGCTTCAGCGCAATGGCTCTGCGATAGCGGCGGGGCAATGGTGGCGTCTTCTGACCGCGCTCTTGGTGCAGGATGGCGGCTGGGCCGGCTTCGTCTCCAACCTAGCCGGGCTGGTGCTGATCGGCGCGTCGGCCGAGCAACTGATCAGCAGACGTGCATGGACGGCGCTCTACCTTGTCCCTGCGTTCATCGTTGAACTCATCGCGCTCCGCTGGCAGCCGGTCGGCGGTGGCAATTCTGTCGCCTGGATGGCATTGGCAGGTGCCATGTGGATTCTGGCCCTGCGGCACAAAGGCGGGCCTGGATTGTCCCTGTTGGGCTGGGCCGGCCTTGCAATCGGCGCGCTCCTCTCGATGAAGAGCAATATTCACGGACCCGCCATTTTGCTTGGCGCCGCACTGGCATGGGGTATGGCGGCAAGATTTCCGGGCGCGATTCCAACTCATGAGGCGAAGCGAGGATGACCAGGAACGATATCGATGACCTCAGCGCTGCCGTCGAGCGCTTCATTGCGGCATCCGATTCCGGAAACTTGGCTAAAATCGCAAGTGTCTACGCCGACGACGCGACCTCTTGGCGCCAGACGAGGCAGTAGAGGCCAATTTACCCAGAGCAGCAACGGCGCCGTGCGAACCACGCTGCCATAGAGCCATCGCCAAAATCGGCGACCAGGTGGGCCCGTTTCCAGCGGCACGTCTGTCTCGATCTTTCGAATTCGACATCGGCCTGATCAGAGCCTCGCGCGGGAAGGTCTTTGGGTGCCCAACCTTGGATGCAGCTTGCCGGCGACGCCCCAGGCCAGACCCATCAGCGCGGCGGTGGTGGCGAAGATCGCAGCGGTCGGGGCAACGTAGAGCACCGCCCAGGCCATGCCGGGGGTGACGATGGAGGACACGTCACGGAAACTGGAATAGACCGCCGACATCTCGGTGCGCTCGGACGGTTTGACCGACATCAGGAACGGCAACCCGCCGATCACGTCGAGCGTTACCAAAAGGACCGAGGCGACCATCATGGTGGCGACTGTCAGCCACGGCAGCGGGGCGACCAGAGAGGACAGCAGGAACAGCGTGCCACACAGCCCGAAAGCCCAGCGCACCGAGATGCGGACCGAAGAGCGGCGGGCGAATTTCAACAGGAACGGGGCCGCGAACAGCATGGCGTTGGACAGCGACAGCGCCACGCCGCCGACCTTGTTGCCCAGACCCTGTTCGATGCAGAAATACGGCAGATAGACCACATAGACCCACCAGCCGGTCGAGCGGATGACGGCGAAACTCCACCCCGCGATCAGCCGGGGCTGGGCGAAGAACCGGCCGAGATAGGCCAGCGGGTTGACCGGCGGCCGCGTCGCCTTGGCGATCTGCTTGCCGTTGCCGAGGCGCAATATCCAGAACGCGGTGATCAGCGCGGCGGCAAAGCAGCCCGCCAGCAGGAACGGCAATGGCCGCCACTGGTCATGCAGCCAGACCCCCAGAACCGGACCGAGGGCCCAGGGTGTCGCGGCGTAGAACATCTGCAGACTTTGCCCCCGCCCCAGATTGGCGCGGTCGACATAATCCATCACATAGGCGTTGAAGCAGACGAAATTGGTCACTGTCGCCATGGAGTTGCACAGCAGCGCCAGCGCGACCGAGGTCGGCGTGCCGACCAAGGCCAGCGCCATGCCGACGAAATAGAGGGCACAGCCGCCGGTATACATCCAGCGCCGCGGCACTGTCCGGTTGGCCCATGGCACCATCAGCCCCCACGCCAGCGACAGGATGCCGACCAGGAAATAGACCTTGGACGACCCTTGGGTCGAGCCCATCACGTCGCGCACCACCAAGGGCATGACCGAGATCAACGAGCCGCGCACGGCTGCCTCCAACCCCGCCAGCAGAGCGAAATGTTGCAGCTTCGGGGTACGCAGCAGGCGCAGGGGAACGTCGTCGAGGATCATATCCGCAGTTGCCACTCTTTCCGGCAGGGATTCTGTGCCGAAGGCGACAAAAGGATTCTATCCGCGACTATTCCCGCCAGCCGCTGGCCCGGGCCGCAGCCAACGCCGGATGGAACTCTGCGCCGGGCCGGGGCGTTAAATTGATGAACAGTCTTGAATTGACGGAGGATTTCACCATGCCCACGAAAATCATCTGGGCCATCCTTGGCGGTGTCGTGGTTGGCGGTGCCCTGGGGACGCTGACCGGCAATACCGCAATCACCATTGCTGTCTGTATCGCTGTCGCAGCGATTGGCGTCGGTATCGTCGATTACCTCTCTCGCCGGAAGCCCGACGATCGGCCGTAACTGTCTGGGGCACGCTGCCCTCATGAGGATCAGGTTGGCGCAAGCCTTTCGAACATGGCCAGCAGACGGCCCCGGGCTTCGGGCAGGCCACGGTCGCCCAGCACAGGTGCCAGACCGCGCGCCATGAAATGTCCAGTCAGCGCCAGCCCTTGGCGCAACTCTGCCGGACCCAGCGGGCCTTGGCCCAGCAAAGCCGGAGGCAGTGGCAACAACCGCGCGGCCCAGTCGCCCGCCGCCGCCCGACTGACCGCGCGCCCGGATTTGGGGCTGACGAAAGCCAGATCCTCGCGACTGCCGGTCAGCGCGCAGGAGGTCAGATCCAGGCCGAAGCCCAACTCCTCAAGCAGGTCGAGTTCCCAGCGCAGATAGGCTGGCGGCCAGTTGCCGGTGGTCAGCAGGTCCAACAGCGCCATGGTTCTGGTCCAGAGCAGCGGATGCGGGTCGCGTTCGGGCAGCACCAGATGCAGCAGCGCGCAGATCGCATTCAACCCGGCCAACGCCAGTCGGTCAGACAGGATCGCGGCGCGCGAGGCTTGGGGTTCGACGACGAAGGTGCCGATATGTTCGTCAAGCCGGGCCGACCATGTGACCTGCACCTGGGTCCCTGGCTGCAGCATGGCCGCCATCCGCCGCGATGCACCCCCGCGCACCACCCCCGCGTGACGACCATGCGCCCGCGTGAACACCTCGATGATCGCTGCCGTCTCGCCATGCAACCGCATGGACAGGACCGCACCTTCGTCTCGCCACTCCATGGTCTGACTATCCGCGCCAGAACGGCCCGCGCAAGTCAAAGCGTTTCAGGGTCTGGCTGAATCGAAGATCGCTGCCCCGGCAAGCGCGCTACCAGTTGCTTTTCCACGGCTTCTGGTCCCAAATCGGGCATGAGTGTCAACCGCATGCTTGCCTTGCTGATCGCGATGGTCGCCCTTGTGTCGATCGTGGTCCAGTTCACCTTGAACGCGAGAGTGCCCGGGCTGGAGACCTGGCTGCCGCGCCTGCTGGATATGACCCGCGCCTTCACCTATCTGACAACGGCGCTGATCGTGCTGCATATGACGGCGGTCTGGTTGGACTGGCCCGTGGCGCGGAACCTTTCGGCGGCGTTGACGCTGGCGGTGGTGCTGGTCGGCACGGTCTATTGGGCCCTGCTGGCCCCGGCCACCCCGATCCAGGGGCTGGCCTGGTATCCCAATATCGGAATGCATCTTTTGGTGCCGGTGTTGACGGCGCTGTGGTGGCTGCGGTTTGCCCCCAAGGACCTGCGGCTGCGGGATGTGTTCCTGTGGCTGATCTGGCCGCTGGTCTACTGCATCTATGCGCTGATCCGGGGTCAGATCACCGGGATCTACCCGTATTTCTTCATCGATGTTGGCCAGTTCGGCTGGCTGATCGTGATCCGTAACATTCTGGGCCTGGTGGTCGCCTTCGGGCTGGCCGGACTGGTGCAATGGGCCGCGGGGCGGCTGGCGCAGCGGGTCCTTGCGCGGCGTGTGGGCTGAGGGCACAGTCGGGCCATGGTGTCACGCCTTCTTGCCTTTGGAGTTCTGCTGCTGGTGCTGGCCTCGCTGAGGGCGCAGTTCAATGCGCTGTTGCCGCCAGTGGCGGATCAGGATCTGGCGACGAAATTGTGGTTCATGGCGGGGTATTTCACCATCCTGACCAATGTTCTGATCGGACTGGCGATGATCGCGGTGGTGCGCAAATGGCAGATGTCGGCAGCGCAGGCGGCAGGGCTTCTGGTGTCGATCGTGATGGTGGCCATCGTGTACCATCTGGTGCTGGCGCGGCTGTGGTCGCCGACAGGACTTGCGTGGTGGGCGGATCAGGGCCTGCATACGGCGGTGCCGCTGGCCACGCTGCTGTGGTGGAGCGTTGCGGCGCCGAAGGATGTGGATCTGCGGGATCTGCCTTACTGGCTGATCTGGCCCGCCGCCTATGGGATCTATGCGCTGATCCGCGGCTATGCGACCGGGTTCTGGGCTTACGGCTTTCTGAACGGCGATACGCTGGGGCCATGGGCGTTAAGTGTCAACATCGCCGGTTTCCTGTTGGGCTTTGCTGTGCTGGGCCTGGTGGTTCTGGCCGTCGCGCGGCGGCTGAGGTCAGCTTAACCCGTCTTCCTCCAGCAGGGTCCGCCCGTCCCGGTCTTCCAGTTCGATCACCCACAGGTCACGGTCACGCGCCTTCTGGCGGTTGAGTGCGGCATCGACCTCGGCTTCAGCGCCGTCAGCCAGCACCACCCAGATCCGGTGGTCGGCCATCAGATCAAAGCTGCGCTGCCAGGCCCGGGCGCGGCCGTCCAGAGTTGCCACCTTGACGATCACCGCCCCGGCAGTCGCATCGCCCCTGGCGGTGACATAGGCCGGGATCGCCGCGAGCCGCAGCCGGTTCAGATAGGCCGCCACCCAGAAGCCAGAGGTCAGACGCGGCTCCATTCAGGCGTCGTCCTCCAGCCGGATGAAATCCATCATCGCCTCGGCATCGGCTTCGAAGAACTTCGGCAGGTCGTCGCGCAGGTTGTACCATGGCAACTGGGTGTCGGCGTAGATATGGCAGGTCACCCGGACCGCGGCGGGCGCATCCAGACTGCCGACGCTGAGATTGGTAGTCCAATCCTCGGCCGGATCCTGCGCCTGCCAGACCAGACGCGACCCGCAGGTGCCGCAGAAACCACGGCGGCCAAAGTCCGAACTGTTGAAGAAGGTCGGCGGTTCGGCGGTGAAGTGCAGGGTGCCGGCCTTGATCAGCACGGTGATCTCAGCTGGCTGGCCGGTGCTTTTCTGACAGATCGTGCAGTGGCAGATATAGCCATTGTGCAGAAAAACCTCGGCCTCATAACGCACGCGGCCACACAGGCAGCCACCGGTGACAGGCGTGGTTGGCGCCTTCATATCAGGTCCTCCAATTTGCCAAACCCCGGAGCGGGGTTCATTTTCATGGTCCAGGCCCTTGTAAAGACGGCGTATTTCAAGATTCAGCCCGGATTGCCGTCTTTGAACTCCAGCCCCATTTCGGTGTAGCGTTCTGGTTCTTCCAGCCAGCCGGGCCGCACCTTGACCTCCAGAAACAGATGCACCGTCCGTTCCAGAAACGCCGAAATCTCGGCCCGCGCTGCGGTGCCAATCGCCTTGATCGTCTCTCCCTTGTTGCCCAGCACGATGCCCTTGTGGCCGTCGCGCATGACATAGATGATCTGCATGATCATCGCCGAGCCGTCCTTCTGCTCTTCCCATTTCTCGGTTTCCACCGTCAGCTGATAAGGCAGTTCTTCATGCAGCCGCAGGGTCAGCTTCTCGCGGGTCATCTCGGCGGCGATCATCCTCAGCGGCAGGTCGGCGATCTGATCCTCGGGGTAGAACCACGGGCCTTTCGGCAACTCACCCGCCAGCCAAGTCTTCAGTTTATCGACGCCAAAGCCCTTTTCGGCAGAGATCATGAAGGTTTCGGCAAACGGGAACGCTTCGTTCAACTTTTGCGCCAGTCCCAGCAGCACTTCGGATTTCACCCGATCGATCTTGTTGATCGCCAGCGCCACTTTCTGGCCCTGCGGGATGCGGTCGCGCATGGTGTCGATGATCGCCTTGGTGCCGTCGGTCAGGCCACGGTGCGCCTCGACCAAGAGCACGATCAGGTCGGCATCGGCGGCCCCGCCCCAGGCGGCGGCGACCATGGCGCGGTCCAGGCGACGGCGCGGTTTGAAGAGGCCGGGCGTGTCGACAAACACGATCTGCGCCTGACCCGCCATCGCCACACCGCGAATCCGGGTGCGGGTGGTCTGCACCTTATGCGTCACACTGGAGACTTTGGCCCCCACCATCCGGTTCAGCAATGTCGATTTCCCGGCATTGGGTTCGCC
>JBDTQR010000153.1:0-10971 GCA_039932095.1 bacterium
TCTTCGTCTCGGTGGTTTTCGTCAACGCCCCCACGGTGTTCCGCATCGTGCGCGGTATCACGCTGGACCTCAAGGCGCGGGACTATGTTGCCGCTGGCCAGACCCGCGGTGAGGGCTCGTGGTACATCATGCTATGGGAGATCCTGCCTAATGCCCGCGGCCCGCTGATCGTCGATTATTGCCTGCGCATCGGTTACACCACCATCCTGCTCGGCACCCTGGGCTTCTTCGGCCTCGGCGTCAGTCCGGAAAGCCCGGACTGGGGCTCCACCATCAATGCCGGCCGCAAACTGCTGTCCTTCGTGCCCCACCCCGCCGTGGTTCCCGCCTTGGCCTTGATGAGCCTCGTCCTTGGCCTTAACCTGCTGGCAGACGGACTGCGCGAAGAAAGCCTGAAAGACTGATGCCATTCATCTGTCCATAAATATCCCACAGGGGGTCCGGGGGGTGTGAACCCTCCGGTCTTCCCTCAAAGCCAGAGGCTGCCATGACAGACTGGGACACTTCCAAACCGATCCTCGAAATCGAAAACCTCTCGATCAGCTTTTTCACGCGCATGCGCGAAATACCGGCGGTGATGGATTTCTCCTGCACCGTGATGGCGGGGGAGGCGATGGGGCTGGTCGGCGAAAGCGGTTGCGGCAAGTCCACTGTCGCCCTCGCCGTGATGCGCGATCTCGGCAAGAACGGCAGGATCGTCGGCGGCACCATCAAGTTCAAGGGCCGCGACCTGACGAACATGTCGGAAGAAGAGCTGCGCCATATCCGCGGCTCGGAAATCGCGATGATCTATCAGGAACCGATGGCGTCCTTGAACCCCGCCATGAAGATCGGCGCGCAGCTCGCTGAAGTGCCGATCATTCACCAGAACATGAGCCGGGATGAGGCGTGGAAACTCGCCCGCCAGATCGTCGCCGACGTCCGCCTGCCCGACCCCGAACGCATCCTGAATGCCTATCCGCACCAATTGTCCGGTGGCCAGCAGCAGCGCATCGTCATCGCGATGGCGCTGATGTCCAAACCCGCGCTGCTGATCCTCGACGAACCCACCACGGCGCTGGATGTGACGGTGGAAGCCGGGATCGTCGATCTGGTCAAGGCGCTGGGCGAAAAGTACGGCACCTCGATGCTGTTCATCAGCCACAACCTCGGCCTGATCCTCGACGTCTGCGACCGGCTCTGCGTGATGTATTCCGGCGAGGCGATCGAGACGGGCAATGTGGGCCAGGTCTTCGACAAGATGCGCCATCCCTACACGCAAGCCCTGTTCCGCTCGATCCCGCTGCCGGGCGCCGACAAGAACTCCAGCCCGCTGGTTGCCATCCCCGGCAACTTCCCCCTGCCCCATGAACGCCCGAACGGCTGCAACTTCGGTCCCCGCTGCGATTATTTCGAAGCCGGGCGCTGCGATGCGGCAGATGTCCGGATGTCGCCGGTGCCGGGCGATGACCGCCATGCCAGCCGCTGCGTGAAGTGGCAGGAAATTGACTGGGACGCGCCACCCAAGGCCAAGGTGATGAAGCCGAAGTCCCCGGTCGGGGAAGTCGTGCTGAAGATGGAGGATCTTAAGAAATACTACGAGATTTCCAGTGGGGCCTTCGGCGGCGGCACCGCCAAGGTCGTCAAAGCCAATGAAACCCTCAGTTTTGAGGCGCGCGAAGGTGAAACTCTCGCCATCGTCGGCGAGAGCGGTTGCGGCAAGTCAACCTTCGCCAAGGTGCTGATGGGGCTGGAAACCGCCACATCAGGCACCATCATGCTGTTCGACGAAAATGTGCAATCGACGCCGATCCAGCAGCGCAACACCGACACGGTGTCCTCGGTCCAGATGGTGTTCCAGAACCCCTTCGACACGCTGAACCCGTCGATGTCGGTCGGGCGTCAGATCATCCGGGCGCTGGAGATCTTCCACTATGGCAAGTCGGATTTGGAGCGCCGCGACCGGATGCTGGAGCTTCTGGACCTTGTTAAGCTGCCCCGTGCTTTTGCTGACCGGATGCCGCGCCAGCTGTCCGGCGGCCAAAAGCAGCGGGTCGGCATTGCGCGCGCCTTTGCGGGTGGCGCCAAAGTGGTGGTCGCCGACGAGCCGGTCAGTGCTTTGGACGTGTCGGTTCAGGCCGCGGTGACCGACCTCCTGATGGACATCCAGCGTGAGAACAAGACGACGCTGCTGTTCATCAGCCATGACCTTTCCATCGTGCGCTACCTCAGCGACCGGGTGATGGTGATGTACCTGGGCCATGTCGTCGAGATGGGCACCACAGATCAGGTGTTCCAGCCGCCCTACCATCCCTATACCGAGGCTTTGCTGTCGGCCGTGCCGATCGCCGATACCCGTGTCATCAAGAAACGCATCGTGCTGGAAGGTGACATTCCATCTGCCGTCAACCCGCCCCCGGGATGCCCGTTCCAGACACGGTGTCGCTGGAAGTCGCAGGTGCCGGGCAACCTGTGCGACACGGTAATGCCGCCCGTCAAGATGCTGGGCGGCGGCCATCAGGTCAAATGCCACTTGTCGGACGAGATGCTGGCGACCATGGAACCGGTGATCAAGATCGCAGCCGAGTGAACGGCGACGGGCCCGTCGATGGGCCCGTCGCTGCATGACTTTGGTCAGGCCGGGCCATCCGGCCCATAGGCGCTAGCCCAAAATCGCCGCCACATAGCTGATGGTTTCGGCATAGTTGGGGATGCCGCCCGCCGCCTCGACCGCCTGCGGCCCGGCATTATATGCGGCGAGCGCCAGTCGCCAATTGCCAAACCGGTTGTACATCATGGCCAAATAGCGGGCGCCGCCTTCCAGATTTTGCTGCGGATCGGTCTCATCCACGCCCAGCCGGTTCGCAGTGCCCGGCATCAATTGTGCCAGACCGACGGCGCCTTTAGGTGACACCGCCCCTTGGTTCCAACCGCTTTCCTGTTGGATCAACCGCAGGAATAAATCCTCGGGCACGCCGTATTTTTTCGCCGCCGCCTTGGCCAACGGCAGGAATTTGCCACGATAATTGCCATTGTAGCGCTTCGCAGTGGTCAGGTCGCCCTTGCCAGCATCAGGCCGCAACCGTGTCGAAGAGGCATATTGTTGTGACAGCCTGCCATCCAGCAACGCAGCTTGCGAGCGGAACAGGTTGCTCCGATTGCTGGAACCACCGCCGAGGACAAGGCGTTCTGCCGATGCGGTGGCCGCCACTCCAGCCACCAGGCCGAAAGTCAGCAGCAATCCCGCAACGATTTTGCGTGTCGCAATAGCCATCAACTGCCCCAGACCCCAGACTGTGACAGATCATACCGGGTTTTTGGCGCGGGTCCAGCAGCAGATTGCCTGCGATTGTGGCGCGTTTGCTCAGCTGGCCAGCGGCGGATGCGCCACCATTGCTGGCACCAGTGGCGCATGCAAAAGGTCTTCGACCAGCACCGACACCAGTTGCGCCCGCCCCGTCACGCCAGACTTTCGGTAGATCGCATTCAGATGGGTCTTGATCGTGCCCTCGGCCGAACCGCGCAGTTCGGCGATTTCAGCGATTGAGAAGCCCTTGATGGTAAAAGTCGCGACATCCTGTTCGGTCGGCGTCAGGTTCCAGGTCTGAAAATAACGCAACATCAGGTCGGACAGCGCCCCCGCCGCAACGCTCAAACTTTCCTGCATGCGGCTCTGTTGTTGAAGAAGGCGCTGCAACACCAGGCTTTCAAACACCAATCCGAGAACAAGACCCAGCGTCGCCGCGATTTCGGACCAGGCCGTCAGATGGCCGAGCGACGCCCAGCCTTCCGGCAACAGGTCTCTCGAAACATCCGCCACAAAGACCACGGTGCATGTCGCCTGAATAAGGATCAGCAGTACAAGCGGCCAAATCCGGGTCAAGGTCTGCGTTGGATGGGGGGCCATTGGGATACCTTTTTGAAATCTCGGCGCGTCGGAACTGTGTAATATGGGGCAATCGGGCGCGAAAGGGCGAAGGCGGTTCTGCGGCGAAGGGCCACGTCTTTCCGCCCATGGCCGACCTGACGGCTTTGGCAGCGGTCAAGATTGCGGGCGCGGGTCGGGCGGTCTATAGGGTTAATTAACCAATTCCGACGAGGCTGTCGGTCAAGAATCAACAGGAGGCGTCATGGCTGGATCAGTGAACAAGGTGATCATCGTGGGCAATCTGGGGCGCGACCCTGAAGTCCGCAGCTTTCAGAACGGCGGCAAAGTGGTGAACCTGAACGTGGCCACCTCTGAGACCTGGCGTGACAAGGCCAGTGGCGAGCGTAAGGAGCGTACGGAATGGCACCGGGTGTCGATCCTCAGCGAACCTTTGGCCAAGATCGCCGAGCAATACCTGAAAAAAGGCTCGAAAGTCTACATTGAGGGTCAGTTGGAAACCCGCAAATGGCAGGACCAGTCTGGCGCTGAAAAATATACGACCGAAGTGGTGCTGCGCCCGTTCAGTGGCAACCTGACCTTGCTTGACGGTCGCAGTGATGGCGGCGGCGGCGGTGGTGGCTATGACGAGCGCGGCGGCGGCGATGATTATCAGGGCGGCAGTTCAGGTGGGTCGCGCGGTGGATCGTCGGCACCATCGGGCGGCGGCGGGCGGTCGGACATGGATGACGAAATCCCGTTCTGAACGGCCAGTGATCCTTGGCCTTTCATCGGGCGTCCTGCGGGGCGCCCTTTGTATTGGGCTTTCCATGGCGTCTGGGCGCGCCGCTCTGGACGTTTGGCAGGTAATTCCCTATATAATCTCTCAACAACTGGCGAGAGGCGTGATGAACCAGCAGCAGGACAAGATCGAGGGCGCGCCATTGATCCGCCCCTCCAGCACCGACCATCCGCTGTATGAGCCGATTGTCGACGCCTGTCGGACGGTGTTTGACCCAGAGATCCCGGTGAACATCTTTGACCTTGGGCTGGTCTACACCATCGAAATCAATGACCAGAGTGAGGTCGCCATTGCGATGACCCTGACTGCGCCCGGCTGTCCGGTGGCTGGTGAGATGCCTGACTGGGTGGCAGCCGCGGTTGAATCGGTACCCGGGGTCAAGCAAGTGAATGTGGCGATGACATTCGATCCGCCGTGGGGGATGGAGATGATGTCAGATGAGGCCCGGTTGGAAATGGGCTTCATGTGATGCAGTCTTTCCAGTTTGCAGTGGTATTCGGCAAGCTTTTTGGGTTGCAAATTATAAAAGCAAGTTAAAAGGCTTGCTATTTCCCCAAGCAAGCTATATAGCTTGCGAATGAACGTAGCAGCCATACTTACGGGTGACCTGATCGGTTCGACCCTGGCCAGCAATGAGGCCCTTGTCGGCGCCATGGACAGTCTGGCAGCCGCGGCTGAAACCTTGTCGAAATGGTACGGCTACAACACCCGCTTTACCCGTTTTCGCGGCGACGGATGGCAGGTCTATCTCGACAGTCCCAATCACATCTTGCGCGCAACCCTGCTTTTGTGGGCCAGCCTGCGCAGGTCCGGCTGCGGCTTGGACACCAGGCTTTCCATCGGCGTCGGAGCCGTGGAACAGATGGGCGGCACCGAATTGTCAGGCGCTACCGGGGCGGCCTTTACCCTGTCCGGCCGCAATCTCGACAGGATGGGTGCCTATCAGACCTTCACTTACGCTGATTTGACCGGCCACGACCAATGGCCCCGGGCTGTGCTGGACCTCGCCTCATGGCAGGCGGGCCACTGGTCGCGCGAGCAGGCCGAAGCGGTCGCCCTCGCCCTGCCTGCGGACAGACCAACCGACACCGAACTGGCAACAGGACTGGGCATCAGTCGACAGGCCCTGCAATCGCGGTTGAAAGGGTCTGGCCTTGCGGCGATGGGCAGCGCCTTAATGGCATTTGAACAGTTTTACCCAGCAGCGGAACCAAACCGATGATTGAGACCTTTGCGGCGCTGCTCTTCGCCCACACGGTGGCCGACTTTCTGGTGCAGACCAACTGGATGGTGACACAAAAGCGCAGGCCCGTGGCGATGGCCGCGCATCTGGGTCTGGTGCTGGTGATGGCGGTTCTGGCGACCGGCAGCCTGGGCGGCGCTGTCTGGCTGGTCGCGGTACTGCATCTGGGCATCGATTTTACCAAGACATTTGTCGGCCAAAAGGGTATCGCGCCGTTCCTCCTCGATCAGGCGGCGCATCTGGTCAGTCTGCTGATCGTCGCATGGCTGTTTCCCACGACTTGGGCTGGGGGTCTGTGGGCGTCCCACGACCTGCTGCCGCCGCTGATGGTGCTGGCGGCGGGCCTGATTCTCGCCACCCGTGCCGGTGGTTTCGCGGTAGGTTTGCTGATGGAGCAGTGGGCCAGTGCCTCGCCGCGGGGACTAGCCGGAGGCGGCAGGGCTATTGGCAATCTGGAACGCGGGCTGATCTTTGTGCTGATTTTCAGCGGTCAGGCCAGCAGCATCGGCTTTCTGATCGCCGCCAAATCGGTACTGCGCTTTGGCACGGTGGGCGACGACCGGGCGATCAGCGAATATGTCATCATCGGCACCTTGGCGTCGTTTGGCTGGGCGATGGCGGTCACATTCGTCACAATCGTGATGCTGTCCCACATGACCCCGCTTGGAATTCCCGACCTGACACCTTAAGTTAGGGCAAAGGAGATCCATCATGTTCGGCATTCCCGGCAAAGCCGCCGTCACGCTGACCCCGACCGCCGCCCGCCAGATTGCCGGGCTGATGTCGACCAAGGGCAGTCAGGGCCTGCGCATCGGCGTCAAGAAGGGCGGCTGTGCTGGTATGGAATACACGATGGACTATGTGGCAGAGGTCAACCCGCTAGATGAGGTCGTCGAACAGGACGGGGCAAGGGTGCTGATCGCGCCCATGGCGCAATTGTTCCTGATCGGCACCGAGATCGACTATGAGGTTGATCTGCTGCAAGCCGGCTTCAAATTCCGCAACCCGAATGTGGCGGAAGCCTGCGGCTGCGGCGAAAGCATCAAATTCAAAGACGCCTGATGGCGACGGATCCGGACCTGCTGGATCATGTCCTTGACCTGTTCGCCGGTTTAGGCCGGATCGGCACCGGGCGGATGTTCACCGGCACGGCCCTGTATGTTGAGGGTGATGTGATGTTCGCGGCCATTTTAGGTGGCACGGTCTGGATGAAATCCGATACCACAACCGAAGCGGCCTACGTTGCCGCGGGCTCACGGCCTTTCACTTATCAACGCCAGACCGGCCCGCGCGCGGCGCGCAGCCTGATGAGTCTGCCCGACGCGGCGATGGACGATGCCGACGCTGCCGTGGCTTGGGCGCGGCTGTCGCTGGCCCCGGCTGAAGCCGCCGCCTTGGCCAAGCGTACCGCCAAGGCGCGCAAAGCGGATCGCAAGACACCATCCCTCAGTTGACCTCATGCGGGTCTTGGCTGGCAATGCCAGAGGAACCGCGTTATCCCTCGGCCAAACTTTGGAGGGATGAATGCGCAAACTCGCCGCTGGAAACTGGAAGATGAACGGCCTCGCCGCCGCATTGGACGAGGTGACCGCCCTGGTCGCGGTCCATCCCACCCCGGGTTGCGAGATGCTGCTGTGCCCACCCGCGACCTTGCTGGCCCAGATGGCCTGGGCAGCCAAGGGCTCGCCCCTGGTGTTGGGCGGGCAGGATTGTCATCAGGAACCTTCCGGTGCCCATACCGGCGACATCTCGGCAGCGATGCTGAAAGATGCTGGCGCGACCTATGTCATCCTTGGCCATTCCGAACGTCGTGCCGATCATGGCGAGACAGATGCCTTGATCCGCGCCAAGGCCGAAGTGGCATTGGCGGCTGGTCTTGTGCCTGTGGTCTGCATCGGCGAAACCGAAGCGCAGCGCGACGAGGGTCGCACGCTGAACGTCATCGGTGCCCAGCTTGACGGGTCGGTGCCTGAAGGAGCCACGGCGGCGACGCTGGTCGTGGCCTACGAACCGGTATGGGCCATCGGTACCGGTCGCACCCCGACCATCGAACAGATTGCCGAGGTTCACGCCTTTCTGCGTGACCGCCTTACCGCCAATATCGGAGCAGAGGCGGCTGGGGTGCGGCTCCTTTACGGCGGTTCGGTCAAACCATCGAACGCGGCAGAAATCTTTGCAGTCCCGCATGTCGATGGCGCTCTTGTCGGCGGCGCCAGCCTGAAGGCTGCCGATTTCGGGGCGATCGTGGCGACCCTGTCGGCGGCCTGAAACGACAGTCGCCGGTCGCTTCCGGTACAGCGAAACGCCGGGCAGGCCGCTAGGTTTCGGCCATGTCCGTCGCAATCGCCTCCCCGCGCAGCACCCTCGTTGCCAACCTGATCTGCCTGGGCTCCATGCTGACCTGGGCAGCGGGTTTGCCGGCTGTGCAACTGGTTATTCCCCTGATCCCTCCCATCACCTTGACCGCCATCCGAGCTTGCATGGCGGCCGGCGTGCTGATCCCGATTTGGCTATTGGTCGAGGGGCCACGGCCGCTGATGACCGCCAACTGGGGCATGGGCATCCTGATCGGCGGCATCTGCATCGGTGTCGGCGCGGTGCTCTTGGTAGTTGCCCAAGCCCATACTGATCCAGTGACGGTCTCGGTCATCACCGCCATAATGCCCGTGGTCGGTATCACGCTGGAGGTGCTGCTGGAGGGTCGCAAGCTGCATCTCGCCTTGATCCTTGGATTGGCCCTCAGCCTGTTCGGCGGCTTCATGGCCTATGGCGCAGGGGTCGGCTCGCTGAAGCTGGGCCTTGGTGCATTGGCCGCATTGGGGTCGATTCTTGCCTTTACCTGGGGCTCGCGTGCCACGGTCACGGCGTTTCCGGCGCTGACCCCGTTGGGGCGGACGGCCATCACAGTCAGCGGAGCCGCCATTCTGATGACACTGACAGCCGTGCTCTACAGTGCCGTGGGAGGACCGGCGACGGCCTGGGCTGCGCTCGGGCCCAAGGAATGGGGTGCTCTTGCCCTGTTCGGCGTTGGCTCGCTGGCGATCAGTCAGGTGCTGTGGATCATTGCCGTCGGACAGCTTGGCATTGGCCTTTCGGCGTTGCACATGAATGCAGTGCCGTTCTACGTTATGCTGATCATGTTCGCGCTCGGGGCCGGCTGGAACTGGCCCCAGGCTTACGGTGCAGTGATCGTGGCGATCGGCGTACTGATTGCGCAGGGATTGATCCGATTGCCCAGATGATTTCGCTGTCTCAATCGCCCATCGATCCTACCTTCGTGCAGGACCCCTACCCGTTCTATGAGCGCGCGCGCAAGGCAGGTCCTTTCTTCCGCTGGGACGACTACAAGATAGTCTGCACGACCAACGCATCCGCCACCAATGCCATCTTCCGCGACCGCCGTTTTGGCCGCGAAAGCCCGGTACCTCTGGATATTCCGGACCACCTGCGCCCGTTTTACGCCGTCGAGGCACATTCCATGCTGGAACTGGAACCGCCACGCCACACGCGCCTGCGCTCATTGGTATTGCGCGCTTTCACTTCGCGCCGCATCGCCGAACTTGAGCCCGAGATTGCGGCCCTGTCGCACCGGTTGATCGACGCTTTCCCAAACGGCGAGTTCGACCTGCTGCCAGCCTTTGCCACCAAATTGCCTGTCATCATCATCGCCCGGCTGCTGGGCGTACCAGAGGCCATGTCCGACGACCTGTTGCGCTGGTCCAACGCGATGGTCGGCATGTATATGGCGGGCCGCGACCGGGCACAGGAAGATCGCGCCATCGCTGCAACCGAGGCCTTCGTTGCCTTCCTGCGCAGCTACATCGAGGACCGCCGCGCCCATCCCGCCGATGACCTGATCACCCATCTGATTGCCGCAGAGGCCGGTGGTGAACGGTTGACGACGGATGAGCTGATCTCGACCTGTATCCTGTTGTTGAACGCCGGTCATGAGGCGACCGTCCATACCATCGGCAACGGGGTGAAATGCCTGTTGGAAACCGCCACCTGCCCGGCCCTGGCCGATCCGGAACGGGCGGTCGAGGAGATTTTGCGCTATGATCCGGCGCTGCACATGTTCACCCGCTGGGCCTATGAGGATGTCGAGGTCATGGGCCATATTTTCCACCGTGGTGATCAGGTGGCGTTGCTGCTGGCCGCGGCAAACCGCGATCCGGGCCTGTGGGACGACCCGGACCAGTTTCAGCCAACGCGTCGTCCTCGCCCTCATGCCAGCTTTGGCGCCGGCCTACATTTCTGCGTCGGCGCCCCTCTGGCCCGTCTGGAACTGCAAACCGCCCTGCCAATCCTGTTTGCGCGCCGCCCTGACCTGCTTCTGGCAACGCCGCCGACCTACGCCGATGTGTACCATTTCCACGGCTTGAAATCCCTGATCGTCGCCTGATTTTGGCAAGCCATGTCCGTTGACAGGTGACCTTTTAGTCACCTATTGTCGGACGATGGATGCCATCTTCAAAGCCCTTTCCGATCCCAGCCGCCGCGCCCTGCTCGATGCGTTGTTCTTGCACGACGGCCAGACACTTTCGGCCTTGCAGGACCGACTGCCGATGACCCGGTTTGGCGTGATGAAACATCTGGCGGTTCTGGAAGACGCCGGGCTGGTCGTCAGCCGGAAGCAGGGGCGCGAGAAGCTGCACTATCTGAACTCGGTGCCGATCCGGTTGGTCCACGACCGCTGGGTCAGCAAATTCGCTGCTGTCTGGGCGGGCGGACTGGTGGAACTGAAACAGGAATTGGAACGTCAGATGGAGAAAATCTTTGAAATCTATATCAAAACTACACCCGAACTCTTGTGGCGAGCGATCACTGATCCCGACTGGCGGGCCAAGACCAATTTCGGCGCGGTGATAGAATCCGACTGGTCGCAAGGCTCGGACTACACCGCAACAGGCCACGGTCACACCATCTTTTCCGGGCAAAATCTTGACGTCGATCCGCCGCGCCGTCTGGTCCAAAGCTATGATGCGCTCTGGGGCGAGGACGCCCGGGCTGAGGGCACCTCGCGCGTCACCTGGGAGATCGAAGTGGTGGGTGACAGCTGCCTGTTGCGGGTGACCCATGACC
>JBDTQR010000154.1:0-10928 GCA_039932095.1 bacterium
CGGCTCTTCGCTCCCTCTGCGCCAATCCGCCTGACCAGCGGATCCGGTGCTGCAGACTGGGCCGGCTGCCGGCATGCCGACATTTCCGCCACCCCTTCCGCGACGGGCTGACTTCGCGGCAGGAGGTGCGCAAGGCAGTGGTCGAAAAAACCATCGTCACTGGGAAAGCGGCGGCGTTTGCGGCGCCGGATCACGTGTCGAAACCGGCGTTCGATGATTTCGCCGTGATCTGAGCCGCCTTGTAGTAGCCGGGTTCTGCCCTATAGTGCCCCGAAATGGTGTCGAGGAGGACGGTATGAAGCGGTCGCGTATCAATGAAATCATGGGTGCTGCGGATGAGATGATCCGCCACTACGGCTTTGTCCTGCCACCCTTTGCGAACTGGAGCCCGTCGGAGTTCAAGGCCAATGCGGGCCGGGCGCGGCGGGTTATTGACGGGCGTTGCGGCTGGGACATCACCGACTACGGGCAGGGCAGGTTCGATGCGATGGGGTTGTTTCTGTTCACCCTGCGCAACGGCTCATTGGCTGACCTGCGGCGGGGTGGGGGGATGTGTTACGCCGAGAAGCTGCTGATCTCGCGGCAGGACCAGCTTTCGCCGATGCATACCCATGTCATCAAGGCGGAGGATATCATCAACCGGGGGGGAGCGACGCTGGTGGTGGAACTGTACGGCTCGGACGATCAGGGCCATTGTTCGCCTGATCATGGCGGGCTGGTGCGCTGTGACGGGATCGACGTGCCATACAAGCCGGGGCAGAAGCTGATGTTGGCGCCGGGGGAAAGTGTCACCCTGATGCCGGGCGACTGGCATGCGTTCTGGGGTGATGGCGGTGACGTTCTGATCGGGGAGGTCTCCACGGTGAATGATGACGTGACCGACAATATCTTCCGCGAGCCGATCGGGCGGTTTGCCGAGATTGACGAGGATGTCGCCCCGACACATCTGCTGGTCAGCGACTATGAGACCTGGCTGCCGAGATAGATTTCCACGCGTGAAAACTTGTGAAAGCCAATTTTTATCAATGGGTTGTGCTTACTTTTTAACCTGATCTTAACTTTTGCTCCCCTGCCACGGGCGACCGGATTTCGCCCGTGGAGCCAGTCTCCGCCCTTGGTCCCGACATGGGCGGCTTGAGATTCCGCCCGCAGCTACAGGCCGAAGTCGCTGGCAACAAGGCTGTGGATGCCGGTCAGGGTCACCTCGAAGTCAGCGGCCTTGTCGCCGTTCAGGTCGTAGAAAACACGGGTCTCGTTGACACCCGGATGCGTGCTGAAGATGATCGCCCCGGCCGAACCGTCAAAGGCCGTTTTGCCAAGGAAACTGTGGACCTGAAAGCCAAAGTCGATCTGGTCGCCCTGGTGATGGTTGAAATCGCCGATGCGGTCGGGGCCGGTCGTCGGGCTGTCGCCGGTGTAAAAAGAGAAGGTGTCCGCACCGCTGCCACCCATCATCAGGTCCACGCCACTGCCGCCAGCCAGAGTATCGTCGCCGTTGCCACCGCGCAGGGTATCGTTGCCGATGTTGCCGATCAGATAGTCAGAGCCATCGCCGCCGAAAAGCTGGTCAGAACCCTGACCGCCATCCAGTTGGTCCGACCCGATGGTGCCGGTGAAATGGTCGGCCTTGTTGGTGGCGGTGTAAAGCGTTTCGGTGAAGACCGACCTTGTGCCAAGGGCGGTATCGCTGCTGGACGAGGTCAAGACCAGTTTGACCGTCCTCATCCCGGTGAAGCTGAAGGTCGAAGCAAACTCTGCGCTGATCGCGCTTTGGTTCATGCCAGAGGTATAGGTCAGCGTGCCGCCCGGCAGAACGTTGCCGACAAAATCCGCAGCGTGCAGCCCCTTGCCACGGATTTCCCAGGTGACGGTGTCGGTGGGATCAATCTGGCCTTCGCGCAGAACGATCTTGTAGATCCCGCCAAAGTTGGTTTGGCCAGAGCTGTTCGGGCTGGCCGCAATGGCACCGACGCTGTCGCCTGCCAGTTCAAACATTGATCTGCCACCCAGGGTGCCGCCGGTGGCTGCGGCACCGTCATAGTCCACGGCCGATCCGGTCGAGCCGGCGTGGCCCGATGATCCGTCGGTGCCGGTCTGGCCATTGCCTGTCCCGCCGCCAGTGTGACCCTGCAGGCCACCCGAGCCGGCCGTCCCGCCCTGACCGCCTGCGCCACCCGTGGAGAAGTTGGAATAGAACAACGCAGCACCGTCGACAATGACGGTGCCGTTGTTCAGGATGCCCGAGATGGCAGCGCCACCGCTGCCACCATTGCCGCCATTGCCGCCCGCGCCACCGGTCCCGCCGGTGCCACCCGCGCCACCTGACCCGCCGCTGGCAGCGTTTCCGCCATTGCCACCATCGCCGCCGGTGGCTGAACACCCCGCAACGGCGCTGTCGCGCAGGGTCAGGCTGCCCTCGTTCAGAATGCCGCCAACGGCACTGCCGGCGTTCGAGCCACGGCCACCATCGCCGCCGTTGCCGCCATTGCCGCTGTCAAGTGAGCCATCGCCGCCGGCGCCGCCATTGCCGCCCTCGCCGCCATTGCGACCGCCGCCACCGTAGGAACTGCCTGCCACCCGGACGTGATCCAGCGTCAGCGTCCCCTGATTTATCAGCGCCGGGGAGCCGAAGAAGCCCGCCGACTTTGCATTGCCGCCGCTGCCGCCGTCACCGCCATCGCCGCCATGCGGGCCCCCTGAATCACCATTTGTGCCCGGTATGCCCGGTTTGCCTTCGTTCCGGCCCGGTGCGCCACCAACGCCGCCGATGACCGAAAGCTGCGTTAGCGTCACGTCAGCCCCGGCATGGACGACGACCGAGCAGTTCGCGCCATTGATGTAGAACTCGCCCCCCAAACCGCGAAAATGGCCGCCAGAGCCGTCAATCGTGATGGAAGTGGTGATGTCGAGGTTCTTGTGCAGGCTCACCCCTGCACCGACAAGGCTGAGCCGGTCGGCGAACACGATGGTGTCGCCATCGCCTGCCATCGCGACGGCCTCGCGCAGGGTGGTCTTGTTGGTGTGGGAATTGTCGGAAAGGGTGGTTACGGTTATGGTGGCCACGGCACAAATCCCTTCAGATCAGATGGAAATACTGCGTCCGAATATGCAAATGAAGGCTGGTGCCAAGGTGTGGAACCATGCGCAATATATGGCCGATTCGATTTGGCCGGTCCAATCAAATCTGAAGGCGAAACTCAGCAGGCCGTAAACGCAAGACGCCGGATGTCAGGTTGGGCGCTGACATCCGGCGGATTGGCTTTGCGGTCAGATGCGCCCGCTGGGCGGCGGCATTTCGATGACCGGGTCCTCGGTATCCACCGGATCGACCGCGTCAGGCTCGACCGGGGCCGCAACCGGCTTGGGCTTCTTGGCCGGGACCGGCGGTGGCACGGTCAGCTTGGTCGGGAAGGCGCCGGAATCGGTCAGCACGACGACATGGGTGCCATCGGGCACCCGGTTATAAAGGTCCATCACGTCCTGGTTGATCATGCGGATGCAGCCGGATGAGGCGTTGTGGCCGATGCTTTCCCATTCCGGCGTGCCATGGATACGGTAACCGTAGTCGACGCCGTTGGTCTTGAGATACAGCGCGCGGGCGCCGAGCGGGTTGGTCAGACCGCCGGGCTGGCCGACATCGCGGAACTTCTCCAGCTCCGGGCGACGGTCGATCATCTCATGCGGCGGGATCCATTTCGGCCAGGTGGTGCGGCCAACGATGTCCGCCTCGCCCGACCAGCCAAATCCGGCGCGACCGACGGCGATGCCGTAGCGCACCGCCTGATGTGGGGCGGTGATCAGGTAAAGGTGTTTGGTCGATGGGTCGATGATGATGGTGCCGGTGGGTTGATCGGTCTCATAGGCCACGGTCTGGCGCTGATATTCCGGCGGTACCTTGTCGACCGGGACGGCCGGGATGGTTTTGCCTTCATCCGGTACGGCGGCATAATGCTCCTGGTCGCCCGCGAACACGGCGGGTTCGGCGACCGGGGTTGCGGCCATGCTGACCGGCTGCAGGCCCATCTGGTCCATCGCACAGCCCGACAAAAGAACCGCAACGGCGGCACCACTCATAAGTTTCCACATCAGAAATCGCATTCGGCATTGCCCTTGCATTATTCAAAGTCGCCTGACGGCATGTCCGCCGGGCATTGTTTCTCTATTTAGGGCAATGCGCGGTCGGGGTCAAAATGACAATGACGAGAAGGCCACGGATCCTTACAGATTGGTGCGCAGGTGCCATAGCTCGGGGAACAATTCAACCTCCAGCATGCGTTTGAGGTAGCTGACCCCTGCAGTGCCGCCGGTGCCGCGTTTGAAACCGATGACGCGTTCGACCGTGGTGACGTGGTTGAAGCGCCAGCGGCGGAAGTAATCCTCGAAATCCATCAGCTTTTCGGCGAGTTCATATTCGAGCCAATGGCCCTGCGGATCGCGGTAGACCTGCTCCCAGGCCGCCTGCACATCGTCGCGCGGCGTCCAGGGTTGGGCAAGGTCACGGGTCAGGATGTCCTGGGGCACCGGCAGGCCGACCCGGGCGAGGTGACGCAGCGCCTCGTCATACAGCGACGGGCGGGCGAGTTCGGCTTTCAGCAGGTCCAGCAGATCGGGGCGGTGGGCATGGGGCCGCAGCATCGCCGGGTTGCGGTTGCCGACGGCGAATTCGACCAGGCGGTACTGGTGGGACTGGAAGCCCGACGACTGGCCCAGTCCCTCGCGGAAGGTGGTGTAGTCGGACGGCGTCATGGTGCGCAGCACGTCCCAGGCGTTGTTCAGCTGCTCGAAGATCCTGGCGATGCGGGCCAGCATCTTGAACGCCTCGCGCAGGCGGTCTTCGGCGATGGCCTTGCGGGCGGCGGTCAGTTCGTGCAGCGCCAGTTTCATCCACAATTCGGAGGTCTGGTGTTGAATGATGAACAGCATCTCGTCATGCGCGCCGGTCAGCAGGCGTTGGGAGGACAGGATGCGGTCGATGTGAAGATAGTCACCGTAGGACATCCGGCCATCGAAGCTCATCTCGGCACCGTCCTTGGCGGGGTCATAGGTCATTTGCACGGTCCAATTCCGAGGGCGCGGCAGATGGCGTTGTCTGGCGCGCGGGTTGTATCATCCTTGACGACGCCAAAAGCGCCTGACCATGACCAGACGGCCCAGCCGATGCCCAATTGTTCGGCGGCCCGGCTTTTGGCGGTCAGAAAGCGCAGGCGGCTGGCGCGGTCGTCCTTGGTGTCGGTGGCGGGCGCGTGGTTGGCACCGAATTCGCCGAGCAGCAGGCGGCCGCGCGGGATGTTGTTCTTGTCGGCCCATTTTGCGACCAGGGCGGCGTCATCTTCCACATGGCCATCGGCGCTGTCGCGGTAGGTCGCCAGCATGGTCTTGAGGTTGGCCAGCGTCGCGGGCGGGTCGGTGGTGATGTTTTCGGCCTTGGCGCGGGCCGCGGCGTCCCTGGCGCGCTGGTTGGCTGCAGCATCGGTCAGCAGGGACGGCGGATAGGGCAGATGGGCCATGACCATCTCTGGCCCACCGGTCCAGGTGGCACCCTGGTGGGTGAACGGAAATGGGGTGTAGCTGTGGAAACTCCATATGATGTTGGCGTCATGGAATTTACCGGGGTCGAGCCTGACCAGCCCCTGCGCACCGCCCCAGCACGCCCCGGACAGAACCAGTGGCAGATCGGGGGCATTGGCGCGGGCCGCGTGGTAAAGCGTCATCAGTTGCGCAGGCCAGGTCGGTTTGGCGCTGCCCCAGACGGCAGCGCAATCGGTCGTGGGTTCGTTCATCGGTTCGAATGCCACCCGAACCGGGTCCATGCCGTCAAGCCGCCTGGCGATCTTGCCGATCAGGGCGACATAGGCGGCGAACAGGTCCGGGTCTGACAGGATGGTGTCGACACCCCAGTTTTCATCCGGGCGCGGAAAGGTGTGGATGTCGACGATGACTTTCAGGCCGGTCGCCTCGACCAGCGCCGCATCCTCGGCGATCTGGTCGATCAGCCCGTCCTGCCGCTTGCCGGGGCCGATCCGCAAAAGCGGGGCCGGGTCCATCGGCAGGCGGGCGAAATCATAGCCCTGGGTCTTCAGCGCAGCGATGGCCTGCTGAGGGACTTTGCCGCGCCAGTCGGGATAGTGGGCCAGAAAGCCTTGGGTGGTGACCATGTCCTCGGTGGTCTGCCAGTCGATCCAGATGTCGAAGTTCAGGCCATGGCGCGGATGGAAGTGGTCGGCAGGGCTTGCCGCAGCAGCGGTTGCCAGCATCAAGGCCGCGAGGGCGGGGCGGAGGTTCACTTGGCGGCCAGTCGCAACGACATCGGGCGGTTGACCGGGTTGTCATCCGGCCCCTGGTTCGGGTCCATCCCCTCCAGCCCGGTGATCGTCGGGTCCAATAGCCAGCCGTGGCGGGTGAAGAAGCTTTGAGCGTAGCGGCTGGCGAGGACATGCAGCCGGGGCAGGTTCAGGGCCCGCGCCTCCACCATCGTGGCCGCATAAAGCGCGTCGGCGACGCCTTTGCCCATCTGTTCTGGTAACACGAAGGCCATGTTCAGATAGCCAGAGCGTTCCAGCATCATGAAGCCCAAAAGACCGTGGTCCTCGGCCACAAAGGTGATGTGGTCATTCAGCCAGCTGCCCCAACCGTCGGGCATTGCCGGGTCGGGCACCCAGTCCGCCAATTCCGCCGCCGTGTAACGCCCCGCCGCACCTTGATGCACCGCCGCGACAAAGATGTCGCGGGTGGCCAGGGCGTCATCGGGGTGAAAGCGGCGGACGCTGGTCATGTGACTTTGGCGCGTTGCTTGTAGGCGGGGTTGTCCCACAGCGCGTCCTGCATGACGCGGGTCAGGATGGCGATGGCGCGGGCGATGTCGCCCTCGTCGATGTACAGGGGCGTGACGCCGAAGCGCAGGATGTCGGGGGCGCGGAAGTCGCCGGTGACGCCATTGGCAATCAGTGCCTGCATGATGGCATAGCCCTCGGGATGGGCGAAGGAGACCTGGCTGCCACGGATCGCCTGATCGCGCGGGGTGACGAGGGTCAGCATCGGGCAGGCGGCCTCTACCCCCGCGATGAACTGATCTGTCAGTTGCAGGGAGGCGGCGCGCAGGTCGGCCATGTCGACCATGTCCCAGATGTCGAGCGCGGTTTCGAGGGCGGCGAGTTGCAGGATCGGCGGGGTGCCGACGCGCATCCGCTCGATCCCGGAGCCGGGGCGGTAGTCCTGATCGAAGGCAAAGGGCGATTCGTGGCCAAGCCAGCCGGACAGGGCCGGGCGCGCGGTGTTGGCATGGCGCGGGGCGACATAGATGAAGGCCGGGCCCCCGGGACCGGAGTTGAGATATTTGTAGGTGCAGCCAACCGCGAAATCGGCGTTGCAGGCGGCCAGTTCGACCGGCAGGGCCCCGGCGGAATGGGCGAGGTCCCAGATCGTCAGGGCGCCCTTTTCATGGGCACGGGCGGTGATGGCGGCCATGTCATGCTTGCGACCGGTACGGTAGTCGACCTCGGTGATCAGCGTCACCGCAACGGTTTCGTCGATGGCGTGCAGAACATCCTCGGGCGCCACGGTTTTCAGGGTATAATCGGGGCCGAGCGTGCGGCACAGGCCCTGCGCCATATAGAGATCGGAGGGGAAGTTGCCACGGTCCGACAGGATGGTCTTGCGTTTGGGGTTCATCTCCAGACACGCCGCAAGCGCCTGATAGACCTTGATCGACAGGGTGTCGCCCATCACGACATGGCCCGACTCTGCCCCGATCAGCCTGGCGATGCGGTTGCCGACGCGGGAGGGTTGTTCCATCCAGCCGGCCTTGTTCCAGCCGCCGATCAGCATTTCACCCCATTCGTCCCGCATCATGGCGCCCACCCGCGCCACCGCTGCCTTGGGCAAAGGCCCGAGCGAATTGCCGTCGAGATAGGTGACGCCTTGCGGCAGGTGAAACAGGGCTTTGGTGCGGGCGAAATCGGTTGTCATGGCGCTCTCCTCGGCCACAGCCTGCATCTGACTGCGCGGGCAGGCAAGGGGGGCAAGGCGGTGGCTTGCAAATAATTTTAAGTTTGAAATGATTTTCGGGCGGGCTGTTGCCGTTATGGCCTGCAGGAAATGCCCGGCAAGCCGACAATTTGCCGAATAATCGTTGAACTCAGATTTTGCGATGGTAAGCCTGCCGCAACGGCAGCACAGGGCCGGTCAGACAGATGGGAGAAGCAATCGATGAAGATCGGGGCGCTGTCAGAGATTCTTGCAGGCGAGAACCGGGTGGCGATGACACCGGAGTCGGCGCTGCAACTGGTCAAGCTGGGCCATACTTGTGTCATTCAGGCCGGGGCTGGCGCGAAAGCCGGGTTCTCGGATGCGATGTATGTCAAGGCCGGGGTCGAGGTGTTGCCGGATGCGGCGGCGGTGATCGCGGCGGCGGATGTGCTGGTCAAGGTGCGCGGGCCAGAGATGGCCGAGGCCGAGAACCTGCGTGACGGCCAGACGCTCATCAGCTTTTTCTGGCCGGCGCAGAATCCCGAGCTATTGGAGGCGGTGAAGGCGCGCGGGGCGACGGCGATTGCGATGGACATGGTGCCACGGATTTCGCGGGCGCAGAAGATGGACGCGCTGTCGTCGATGGCCAATATCGCGGGCTACCGGGCGGTGATGGAGGCCGGCAACAACTTTGGCCGGTTCTTCACGGGGCAGGTGACGGCGGCGGGCAAGGTTCCCCCGGCCAAGGTGCTGATCGTTGGCGCAGGCGTGGCCGGTCTGGCGGCGATCGGGACGGCGGTGTCCTTGGGTGCGATTGTCTATGCGTTCGACGTGCGGCCGGAAGTGGCCGAGCAGATTGAATCGATGGGCGCGAATTTCGTCTATCTGGAATTTGAGGCGGCGCAGGATGGCGCGGCGACCGGCGGTTATGCCGCGCCCTCCAGCCCGGAATTCCGCGAGAAACAGCTGGCGAAGTTCCGCGAACTGGCGCCGGACATGGACATCGTGATCACCACGGCGCTGATCCCCGGCCGGCCCGCACCGAAGCTGTGGCTGGCCGATATGGTCGCCGCAATGAAGCCGGGGTCGGTGGTGGTCGACCTTGCGGCAGAGCGTGGCGGCAACTGTGATCTGACCGTGCCGGACCAGAAGGTGGTCAGTGATAATGGCGTCACCGTGGTCGGCTATACCGATTTCCCCAGCCGGATGGCGGCGCAGGCTTCAACGCTTTATTCAAACAATATCAGGAGTATGCTAACTGATCTTACACCAAAGAAAGACGGCGTGATCGTGCAGAACATGGAGGATGATGTGATCCGGGGGTCCACCGTGACCTATGCCGGTCAGATCACCTATCCACCGCCGCCACCCAAGATTGCCGCCATCGCTGCCGCCAAGCCGAAGGAAAAGGCCCGCGAGCTGACGGTCGAGGAAAAGCGCGCCCGGGAGGTCGCGGTGTTCAAGACGCAGACCCGCAATCAGGCCGGGCTGCTGGTTGCCGCAGGCGTCGTGATGGTTCTGGTCGGTGCCTTTGCACCCGCCGAGTTCATGTCGCATCTGATCGTGTTCGTGCTGGCCTGTTTCATCGGCTTCTCGGTGATCTGGAATGTCAGCCACGCCCTGCACACACCGCTGATGTCGGTGACCAATGCGATCTCGGGCATCGTGATCCTTGGCGCGCTGTTGCAGATCGGCTCGGGCAACTGGCTGGTGGTGGCGCTGGCAGCGATCTCGGTGCTGATTGCGTCGATCAATATCGTGGGGGGTTTTCTGGTGACACGCCGGATGCTCGCCATGTTCCAGAAGTCGTGAGGAGGCCAGCATGAACATTGGTATCGTAAGTGCCGCCTATATCGCGGCGGCTGTTCTGTTCATCCTGGCCCTTGGCGGTCTGTCCGGGCAGGAAAGCGCCAAGCGGGCGGTGTGGTATGGTATCGTCGGCATGGCCTTGGCGGTGGCGGCGACCGTCTTGTCGCCCGATGTCGCCCATATCTGGATCATCACGCTGATGGTGGCGATTGGTGCCGTCGCAGGCTGGTATGTCGCGATGCGGGTCCAGATGACCGAGATGCCGCAGCTGGTGGCGGCGCTGCATTCATTTGTCGGTCTGGCGGCGGTGCTGATCGGGTTCAACGCCCATCTGGAGTTGATGCGGGTTACCGCAATGGACGCCACGGCGCGGGAAGCTTTGATCGGCTTTGCCCGCAAACTCGCCGAAAAGGACGCGGTGGAAATCGCCATTCTGCACGTCGAAGTGTTCTTGGGCGTGTTCATCGGGGCGGTCACCTTTACGGGCTCGGTCGTGGCGTTTGGCAAGCTGGCGGGGCGGGTGGACGGCAAGGCCAAGAAACTGCCCGGCGGTCATGCGCTGAACGCCGGGGCGGCGATTGGCTCGTTGATCCTGTTGGTGCTGTATTTCAACGGCGCGGGGATCTGGTCGCTGATCCTGATGACAGTGCTGGCGTTTTTCATCGGCTATCACCTGATCATGGGGATCGGCGGGGCCGACATGCCGGTGGTGGTGTCGATGCTGAACAGCTATTCCGGCTGGGCGGCGGCGGCGATCGGCTTCACATTGGGCAATGACCTGCTGATCGTGACCGGCGCGCTGGTGGGGTCGTCCGGTGCGATCCTGTCGTATATCATGTGCCGGGCGATGAATCGGTCATTCATCTCGGTCATTCTTGGTGGGTTTGGCGGCACCACGGGTCCGGCGATGGAGATTGCCGGCGAGATGGTGGCGATTGATGCGGACGGGGTGGCGGCGGTGCTGAATGATGCCGACAGCATCATCATCATCCCGGGCTATGGCATGGCGGTGGCGCAGGCCCAGCAATCGGTCAGCGAGTTGACCCGCAAATTGCGCGCCAAGGGCAAGAACGTGCGTTTCGCCATCCATCCGGTGGCAGGACGGCTGCCGGGGCATATGAACGTGTTGTTGGCCGAGGCCAAGGTGCCCTATG
>JBDTQR010000155.1:0-10868 GCA_039932095.1 bacterium
TATCGGCAACCATTTTGAAAGGAGGTGATCCAGTGTCTAGAGTGATATTGGAGAGTGGTGTTGGGACAGTCGGGAGGGGTGTTGTCTAGAGGCAGACCTTTAGATTAACAGACCACTGATTGGATGGATCCTAACTGGCCCCATCTCCTTGGAACTCGGGAAGGGTCGCCGCACACCGGCGACCCTTTCTCTTGTAGGCCACCGTAATGTTGCATGTGACCCCGACCCTTGCCATCGCCGACTGGGAACTGTCGGAAAGCTTTGTCCGCTCCACCGGGCCGGGTGGGCAGAATGTGAACAAGGTCTCCACCGCCGTCGAATTGCGCTTTGAGGCGGAGCGTTCCCCGCATCTGACGCCGCAGGTCAAGGCCCGGCTGAAACGGTTGGCCGGGCGACGCTGGACCAATGAGGGTGCCATCGTCATCCAGGCCGACGAAACCCGGTCGCAGGCCCGCAACCGCGACCTTGCCCGCGAACGGCTGGTGGAGTTGATCGCCGCCGCCCTTGTGGTGCCCAAGCGTCGGGTCGCCACCAAGCCGACCTATGGCTCGGTCCAGCGGCGGCTGGTTGCCAAGAAGGTCCGCGCCACCGTCAAGTCCAACCGCCAACTTCCGGATGACGACGACTGACCGGCCGCATTGGCAAATAATTGTTGCGCCGTCACAAAGCCGCTCTTACCCCTACCAATTGAAGATCCAGGGGGAGGAACGCCATGACTGACTGGTCCGGATTGCGAAAGAAATGGTCCGATACGCGCGACAAGGCCGGAGTCAAGAAAGGCTCGGTCAGCGGCGTCAGTCTGGGTGATGCGATCGACAAGGTCGGCAAGGCCCAGACCAAGGGTTACAACAGCATGGTCAAGGCGCTGGAGGCGCTGAAGGACGACGCGGCCAAATACAAGAGCAAGGTCCTGAAAACCCATCCGGATCTGGGCAAATGGATCGACAGGAACATCGCGGATGAAGTCAAGGACCTGCACGGCAAGGTTCTGCTCGACATGAACAGCCTGAAATGGATGATCGACAACATGATGGCGGGCAGCGACCTGAACATCATGGTGATCCTGCCCGACGAGGGGATGATTCAGAACGCCATGCGCCTGATGGCGGACAAGACCAAGCCCATGAGTTTTGCCGAGGCGGTCAAGGCCGTGAACATGTTTTACGTCGTCGAGACTTACGGCGCCCTGCTGGCCAAACGCGCCATGACGATGAAATCGACGAAATGGCAGGCCAAGCTGACGGGCCACGATGCGGAATATGCCGCCCTGGTGGACTTTGCCGACATTGTGATTGACGATGTCAAAGAGGTCGCGCTGTGGTCGAAGGCCAAGTCGTTGGGCGAATGGGGCGACGCCATGAAGAAGCTGAAAAACAAACAGACCGCTGTTGACCATCTGCCGCGCGCGAACAAGGCGGTGAAGGGTCTTCTGGCGTAGACCCTCGTTGCGGATGCCTCAGACCACCACCGCGATCGCCTCTTGCTTGCCGACGTGGAACACCCGCTTGTAGCGTTCAATCTGGTCCGGCGGCCCCATCGCCTTGTTGGGGTTGTCGGACAGTTTGACAGTCGGAAAGCCGTTGGCCGACACCGCCTTGCAGACCAGCGAAAACGGCGCGAGGCCGTCGCCGGGCACCAGACCGCGGAAGTCGTTGGTCAGCATGGTGCCCCAGCCGAACGACACCTTGACCCGGCCGGCAAACTGCTTGTGCAATTCCTCGATCTTGTCGACATCCAGCCCGTCAGAGAAGATCACCAGCTTTTGGGTCGGGTCTTCACCGCGCTCCTTCCACCATTTGATCGCAATCTCGGCGCCAGTGGCCGGGTCGCCGCTGTCGATGCGGATACCGGTCCAGGCGGCAAGCCAATCGGGGGCGTTGCGCAGAAAACCTTCGGTGCCGAACGTGTCGGGCAGGATGATCCGCAGATTGCCGTCATGCTCCTCCTGCCAGTCCTCCAGCACCTGATAGGGTGCCCGGGCCAGTTCGGCGTCATTCCTGGCAAGGGCAGCATAGACCATCGGCAGTTCATGGGCATTGGTGCCGATCGCCTCGACCTCACGCCGCATGGCGATCAGGCAGTTGGAGGTGCCGGTGAATTTTGATCCCAGCCCTTCATTCAGCGCCTGCACCGCCCAGTCCTGCCACAGGAACGAATGCCGCCGCCGGGTGCCGAAATCGGCAACCTTCAAACCGTCAATCGCCTTCAGCCGGGTGACCTTTTCCCACAGCTTGGTCATCGCGCGGGCGTACAGCACCTCCATCTCGAAGCGACCCATCTGTTCCAGCACATGGCGGCTGCGCAGTTCCATCAGCACCGCCAGTGCCGGGATTTCCCACAGCATCACCTCGGGCCATTTGCCTTCGAAGGTCAGCTCATACTGGCCGTCGTGCTTTTCCAGATGATACGGCGGCAGGCGAAGGTTTTCGAACCATTCCATGAAATCCGGGCGGAACATCTGGCGCTTGCCGTAAAACGTATTGCCGCGCAGCCAGGTGCTTTCGCCCCGGGTCAGCGACAGCGAGCGGACATGGTCCAGCTGCTCGCGCAACTCGCCTTCGTCAAGCTGATCGGCCAGCCGGATCGACCTGCTGCGGTTGATCAGACTGAAGCGCACGGTGGTGTCCGGCTTGTTGCGAAAAATCGACTGGCACATCAGCAATTTGTAAAAATCGGTATCGATCAGCGACCGCACGATCGGGTCGATCTTCCATTTGTGGTTCCACACCCGGGTTGCGATATCGACCATTGTGTCCCTCCGTTTGGGACTGACTATCGCAGTACCGGGTGCGGCGTCAAAGGCCGATCACTTTGGGGTGATGCGGCCCGGCGGGCCAATGCTGGCTGATGGCGGACAGCAGGTCGTGGCGCGACAGCGGTTTCACCAGAAACCCGTCGAACCCGGCTGCACGGCACGCCTCGCGGTCCTCACCAAAGGCATTGGCGGTCAGGGCCAGGATCGGGCAGGGCGGCAGGCCGGTCCGCGTCTCATGGGCGCGGATCTCGCGGGTGGCGAGCAGCCCGTCTTTGACCGGCATCGAAATGTCCATCAGGATCAGGTCCGGCGGTCCCTTCTGGTAATAGCTCACCGCCTCTTCACCATTGACCGCCTCGATCAGCGAGCCCGCGGTGTCGGCCAGCATCTTGCGGACGATCATCATGTTGGTGCGGTTGTCCTCGGCGACCATGATCGTCAGGCCGGGCAAAACCCGGATCCGGGCGCGGCGGTCTGCGACAAACTCGGCGATAAGGCCGGACGGCGCCGGTGGCAAGGGGACCTCGACCGTGAAGACCGACCCTTGGCCAATCTCGGAAGTGACACCGATACTGCCGCCCATCTGCGCGGCCAGCATCGCACAGATCGTCAGGCCAAGGCCGGTGCCGCCAAACCGTCGGTTGATGCCGTCGTCGGCCTGACTGAAACTGTCAAAGATCGAACTGGTCCGCTCTGCCGTGATGCCGATGCCGGTATCGGCCACTTCGATCCGCGTCGGGCCGGACCCATCGGCCGGCGGGACCACCGTCAGGGTCACCGAGCCGTCCAGGGTGAATTTCACCGCATTGCCGACGAGGTTCAACAGAATCTGCCGCAACTTGCCCTCGTCGCCCAGCACCAGCCGGTCGGCATCGGGGGCGACCAGGCGCAGTTGCAGGCCTTTCTTGTCGGCGGCGGGGCCAAGAATGCGCAGCACGCTTTCGGCGCAGGCCCGCAGCGAAAACGGCAACGGATCAAGCTTGGCCTTGCCGGATTGCAGGCGGGCAAGGTCAAGGACGTCATTGATTATGGCCAACAAGGCCTGGCCGGATTCGAGGATGGTTCCGACATACTGCGCCTGGGTCGCGGTCATCCGGGTTTCCGACAACAGTTCCGCCACGCCGATCACCCCATTCATCGGGGTGCGGATCTCATGGCTCATGTTAGCAAGAAAGCGCGATTTCGAATGCCCGGCCTCTTCCGCCGCGGCGCGGGCACGGGCCAGTTCCAACTCGCGCTCCTTGGCCATAGTGATGTCGCGCTCGACGGCGATCCACAATTGCAACTGGCCGGTGCCGTCAAAGACCGGATTGATCGACGTTTCCATCCACAAGCGCCGCCCCGATTTCACCAGATTCAACAATTCGACCCGCGCCGGGACCTGGTTGTCACGGGCGTGTTGCAGCTTGTTCAGGGCCGCGGGATCGGTTTCGGGGGCGTCCAGCAGGTCAGCCGGAAATTTGCCGACCGCTTCGGCAAACCCGTAGCCAGTGATCCGGGTGAAGGCATCGTTGACCCATTCGATGCAGCCCGATGGCGCGGATATGACGATGCTGTCATTGGCATATTTGGCGACAAGCGCCAGTCTCTGACTGTCGCCTGCCCGTTCTGCCAGTTCCTGCTGGATCACCTCACGTTGCTGCTGGTGTTTCAGCACGGTGTATTCATGCGACCGGCGCTGTTTGTAATTCTGCTCCATCAGGTTGATGAACAGCACCGAAATATAGATTAACATGCCAAATCCGGCGGCGAAGAACGCATATTCTCGCGAGCTGGCCAGGGCCGATTGGGTCAGGTCCATCGCCATCATGACGAAGGCGGTGACCATGAAAATGCCCAGCCGCAGATCGGCGGCAGCGCGGAAATGCGCGCGCACCATGCCGGCATTGATCCCGGCGCTGATCAGAAAAGCGGCGGCGAAGAACCGGCCTTCATGGATTGGCAAGGACTGCCACGTCACTGCAATACAGGCCGCAATCGTCATCCCCTGCACCCCGGCGCCTAGAATGGCCAAGTTGCGCGGTCGCCGTCCGATTGTCCCGCCCTCCAGCAAGCGGATGACATGGCGCAGGACGATGATGTCGAACGTTTCGCCCATGAGGGCCACGCCAGCCAGAAACGCGCCCAGTTGCGACGAGGCGAGAACGGCAATCGTGACTGCGCCAATCGCGGTCAGCGTCTGGCGCAGCCGGAACGCCCGGATCCGCCCTCTGGCATAGTAAAGCAGCCGACCGTCAGCACTGGTCTTTGCCTCGAATCGCGCGAGATCGACCAGCGCAGTCTGAGCTATCGTCCCATCACTCGCCATAGCCTGCCCATCGTTGTCAGCCGGGTCAGGATTAGGCACATAGGGTTAAGGAACGTTGAACCGGTCAGGGCTGCAACCGCACTCCGGCCTGTTGCATCGCGGCACGCTGGGCGGCGAGCGAACCGCCAAGGTCAATGGCCCGACAGGCCCCCTCCAACACCGTGACGTCAAAGCCCAGACCGGCGGCATCAAGGGCGGAATAAGCGACACAATAGTCGGTCGCCAATCCGACCAATGTCAGGTTGGTGATCCCGCGGCTGGCCAGATAGCCTTGCAGGCCGGTCGGCGTCTGGTGGTCGTTCTCGAACAGGGCAGAATAGCTGTCGATGGCGCTGCGGAAGCCTTTGCGCAGGATCAGATGCGCCGGATCGCTGCGCAACCGGGCGTGAAACTCCGCGCCCCGACTGCCCTGCACACAGTGGCGCGGCCACAGCGTTTGCCTGCCATAGGGCATTTCGATCTGGGTGAAAGGTTCCGCGCCCTCGTGCATGTCGGCAAACGACGCATGATCGGCGGGGTGCCAGTCCTGTGACAGCACGACCGTCGCAAACTCGTCCATCAGGGCGTTGATGCGCGGGATGATCAGGTCACCCTCTGCGACCGCAAGGGCACCACCGGGGCAGAAGTCATTCTGCACGTCGATCACGATCAGGGCTTGGTCGGGAGAACGCATGGCAAGGCCTTTCGCTGGGATGAACTATCGGTAAGGATGGCGGCAGTTGCGGTCAAGCGGAGGCGTCATGCGGGCATTGGTCTTTGGCGGCAGCGGTCAGATCGGCCGGGCGGTGGCGATGGAGCTGGCTGAGGCCGGCTGGCAGGTCGAGGCGGTGGTGCGCGGTGGCAGGTCGCTTGCCCCCGAGGTGCTGGCACTGGGGGTCACGCCTCTTGCAGCATTGGCCAGTCGCGCGGCGCTGATTTCCCGCGGCTATGATGCGGTGGTGGACACGCTGGCCTTTACCGCGGCCGATGCCGCCGATCTGCTGGCCGAACCGGCGGGGCATTACACGGTGATTTCCACCGGATCGGTCTATGCCGACGATCAGGGCCGCGGCTTCGAACTGCGCGCCAACGGATTTCCCGACTACCCGGACCCTATTCCCGAGACGCAGACGCTTGTTCCGGCGGGTGAGGGTTACTCGGCGGGCAAGGTCGCGATGGAACTGGCCTTGGGCGACCGCGCCGCTATTCTGCGCCCGGCCGCCATCCACGGCATCGGCGCCCGCCATCCCCGCGAATGGTGGTTCGTCAAACGTGCGTTGGACGGGCGACACCGGCTGCCGCTGGTTGACGCAGGCCGCTCGGTATTTCACACCTCATCCACGCGCGGCATCGCCTCGCTGACCCGCCATCTGGCGGAACAGCGGACCACAGGCGCGTTCAACGTCGCCGATCCTGTGGCGCTGTCGGTGGCCGAGATTGCCGGCGCCATTGGCCAGCAGATGGGCCACGCCTTCGAAATCGTCGATCATGAGGTCGGCCACACCCCGCTGTCGGTGCCCCATCCCGTGCGGTTGTCCCTGGCCAAGGCCCGCGCGACCGGCTGGGATGGCGGTCCAAGCTATCAAGCCTGCCTGCCGGATTACGTCAGGTGGATGATCCTCCACGCCTCGGACTGGCAGACCGCCTTCCCGGTGTTTCAGAACTACGATCACGACCTGTTCGACTACGCCGCCGAAGATGCCGCCCTGGACTGACACTTGCCCGCCCGGGCCAAACCCAATATGCCGCCGCCATGCTGACCGTCGCCGCGCTCTACCACTTCACCTGCTTTGCCGACCCCGCCGCCCTGCGTCCGGGACTGCTGGCGGTCTGCAGCGCCAACGGCGTCAAAGGCTCGCTGCTGTTGGCTGGCGAGGGGATCAACGGCACCGTCGCCGGGTCGCATCAGGGGATCGACGCCGTGCTGGCCCATATCCGTGCCCTGCCCGGCTGTGCTGATCTGGAATGCAAGCAAAGCGCTGCCGCAACCATGCCCTTCGGTCGCATCAAGGTTCGGCTGAAGCGTGAGATCGTCACGATGGGCCAGCCCGATGTCGATCCTTTGGCCCGGGTTGGTCACTATGTGGCCCCCGAGGACTGGAACGCGCTGATCTCTGCCCCTGATGTCGCGGTGATCGACACCCGCAACGGCTATGAGGTGCAGATTGGCACCTTTCAGGGCGCGGTTGACCCGGGAACCCAGGCTTTCCGCGAGTTTCCGGCTTGGTGGCAGGCCCACAAGGACAGTTTTGCCGGCAAACGGATCGCGATGTTCTGCACCGGTGGCATCCGCTGCGAGAAATCCACCAACTACCTGCTGGGCCAAGGGGTTGCCGAGGTGTTTCATCTGCAGGGCGGCATTCTGAAATACCTCGAACAGGTGCCGGCCGCTGACAGCCTTTGGCAAGGCGAATGCTTTGTGTTTGACGAGCGCGTTTCGGTTGGCCACGGACTGGTCCCCGGCGATTTCACCGCCTGCCGCGCCTGCCGCCGCCCGCTTGGCGACGCCGACCGGGCCAGCCCGCTTTATGAGAACGGTGTGCGCTGTCCACATTGCGTGGACGAATATTCCGACGATGACCGCGCAAGGTTCCGCGAGCGGCAGCGTCAGATGGATCTGGCCGCGGCCCGGGGCAAGCGGCATCTGGGCCAGCCTGACTGACGTCGGACACCGGGGGCCGCCCTTTTCAGGCCTGATGGCTTTCATCGCTTTTGCCGTGCCCGGATGACAGCGAAGAAACCTGTCAAGGTTGATGAGCGTCACGCGCCGGAATTGTCATCATCACAAGATATTGTTTGACCCCGCCCGGCGCCCGGTTCAGGTTCCCCAACCTCACAGGAGCGCGCCATGGTCAAGCAATCGATCTTCTCACCCATATTGATCGCAGGCTGCGCGGTCCTGATGCTGGGCTTTGCCATCCGCGCCAGCTTCGGCGTGTTCCAGATCCCGATTGCGGCCGAGTTCAACTGGCCAAGGTCGGATTTCTCGCTGGCCATCGCGGTCCAGAACCTGGCCTGGGGCATTGGCCAGCCGATCTTCGGCGCACTGGCCGAGCGGTTCGGCGACCGCCGCGCGATCATTCTTGGCGCGCTGATGTATTCGGCCGGGCTGCTGCTGTCGTCCTATGCCGTGACGCCCGGCCAGATGCAGCTCCTGGAAATTCTGGTCGGCTTCGGCATTGCCGGCACCGGCTTTGGCGTCATCCTCGCCATCGTCGGCCGTGCGGCGAAGCCGGAACACCGCAGCCTCGCCCTTGGCATCGCCACCGCAGCCGGTTCGGCGGGTCAGGTGTTTGGCGCACCGGTGGCACAGGCGCTGCTGAACCACTATCACTGGCAGGTGGTGTTCGTGATCTTCTCGGTGGTGATCCTGTTCGCCCTGTTCGCGCTGCCTTTCCTGCGCTCCACCACCCTTGCGACCAAGCAGGAGCTGGAGGAATCGCTGGGCACCGTTCTGAACCGTGCCTTTCGTGACCCGTCCTATATCATGATCTTCATGGGGTTCTTTTCCTGTGGCTATCAACTGGGCTTCATCACCGCGCATTTCCCGGCCTTGGTGACCGAGAAATGCGGTGCGATCGATCCCAATGGCCTGCTCGCCGCCATCGGCATCACCTCGACCTCGGCTCTTGGGGCCATCGCGATTTCCTTGATCGGGCTGTTCAACATCATGGGGTCGATCTCGGCGGGCTGGCTGGGCAAGCGTTATACCAAGAAGTACCTGCTGGCGGGCATCTACACCGGGCGGACCATCGTGTCGGCGTTGTTCATCATGATGCCGATCACGCCGTTGTCGGTGGTGCTGTTCTCGGCGGCGATGGGGGCGATGTGGCTGGCTACGGTGCCGCTGACCTCGGGTCTGGTCGCCCATATCTACGGGTTGCGCTACATGGGAACGCTGTATGGCTTTGTCTTCCTCAGCCACCAGATCGGCTCGTTTCTGGGGGTCTGGCTGGGCGGCAGGCTTTATGACCTGACCGGAGGTTATACCACGGTGTGGTGGATCGGCGTCGGCGTCGGGGCGTTCTCTGCCCTGATCCATCTGCCGATCCGTGAAGATGTGGCGGTGGCGCAGGCCGCATGAGGTGATAGTCTGGTGATCTTGGCCCTTTGGATATTCGGGCCGGAATGAAAGATGCCGATGATTATCTACCCCGCCGAATTCAACGCCCGCAAAGCGGCGGTGTTTGCCGCCCTTGCCCGGGCTGACGGCGGCGGGTGGCGGCTTTGGACTGTGCCATGGTCATGGCGTGGCTTCCCTGAGACCGAGGCGCGAGTGGTGACCTGCCTGGCCCGCGCCAAGCGGCAACCGCAGGGCTTTGGTCGCTGGCTGAAGGCCTGGCTGATCCGCTTGCAATACAACGGCGCACGGCGGGTGTTCCTGCGCCATCCGGGGGCGGTGGCGGTGGTTTGGAACGGCCTCGGTGGCTCGCGTCAGGCTTTTCTGCTGGCGGCGCGGGATGCAGGGCTTGGCACGTTGGCCTGCGAACTGGCCCCTTTCCCCGACCGGATCACGGTGGATCCGGTCGGGGTGAACGCCGAAAGCTCGATCGTCGGGATGGATTTTTCGGAGGGTGCGACCGGCGACGGCTGGCGCGCCATGGGGCAGGGTCTGATCGCCCGCGCCTCGCGCCGCAGCGATGTGGGGCAGGATCAGGGCCTGCCCGAGGGCGACTTCCTGTTCTGCCCGTTGCAGGTACCCAACGACAGTCAGGTCACCCTGTTTGCCGGCTGGACCGGCGGCATGGCGGGGTTTCTGACCGCCTTGACCGAGGCCGCCCGGCAACTGCCCGAGGGCTGGCATCTGCGGCTGAAAGAGCATCCCTCCGCCCGCCAGTCCCTTGCCGCACCGCTGGCCCCGCTGCTTGCCACGGGCCGGGTGGTGGTCGACAACGCCTCCGACAGTTTCGCCCAACTGGCGGCGAGCCGCGGCGTGGTCACGCTGAACTCCTCGATGGGGCTGCAGGCGTTCTTCTATGACAAGCCCGTCATCACGCTGGGCCGCGCCTTCTTTGCCCGTCCCGGTCTGGTCACCCTCGCCCCCGACCAACCCGCCCTGAACGCCGCCTTCGCCGCCCCCGCTGCCCTGACCTACGACGCCACTGCCCGCGCCCGGCTGATGAACTGGCTCGACCAGAGCTACTACCCGCGCTTCACCTATCCCCCCAGTGACGCCGATCCGTCCGCCATGGCGGAAAAGTTGCGTCAGGCGCGGAACATCGCGGCAAACCGAGCACAGCCCCTTTCGCAGCCGCCGCCTTTGCGCTAACTGCCAGCCGTCCCTGACGGTCAGGGCATTTAGGAGACCCCGATGGGCTACAAAGTCGTCGTCGCGGGTGCCACGGGTAACGTGGGCCGCGAAATGCTGAACATCCTCGCCGAGCGCGAGTTCCCGGTAGATGAGATTGCCGCGTTGGCATCGCGCAAATCCATGGGCACTGAAATCAGCTTCGGCGACAAGACCGTCAAGACCCGCGACCTCGACACCTTTGATTTCAAGGGCTGGGACATCGCCTTGTTCGCCGTCGGATCCGAGGCGACCAGGCTTTACGCCCCCCGGGCCGCGGCGGCGGGCTGCATCGTCATCGACAACTCTTCGCTCTACCGCTACGACCCGCAGGTCCCGCTGATCGTGCCGGAAGTGAACGCCGACGCGATCATGGGCTACAAGGCCAAGAACATCATCGCCAACCCCAACTGTTCCACCGCGCAGATGGTGGTCGCCCTGAAACCCCTGCACGACCGCGCGCGGATCAAGCGGGTCGTGGTGGCGACCTACCAGTCGGTTTCCGGCGCCGGCAAGGAGGGCATGGACGAGCTGTGGGA
>JBDTQR010000156.1:0-10830 GCA_039932095.1 bacterium
TCGAAGTTGCGGCCTTCAACCTTGGCCTGCGCCCGTTCCAGCGATTTGTTGACCCAAGGATGTTCAATCGACTCACCCTCTTTCAGGCCAAGCGATGACAGTATCTTGTCCAGCCGTTCGGACCCGAAAATCCGCATCAGGTCATCTTCCAGCGACAGGAAGAAGGCCGAGCGTCCCGGGTCGCCCTGACGGCCCGAACGGCCGCGCAGCTGGTTGTCGATCCGCCGGCTTTCATGGCGCTCGGTCCCGATCACGAACAAGCCTCCCGCCGCGATGACCGCAGCCTTTTCCTCCGCATGTTCCGCCTCGATCCGGGCGCGCACCTCATCGGGGTGCACCGACGGGTCGGCGGCAATCGCCTCCATCACCAGCATCTCGATATTGCCGCCCAGCTGAATGTCGGTGCCGCGACCGGCCATGTTGGTGGCAATGGTCACCGCGTTCAGCTTGCCGGCATCGGCGACGATCTTGGCCTCCATCTCATGCTGACGGGCGTTCAGCACGTTATGGGCCAGACCCTCTTTCTTCAGCATGTCTGACAGCGCCTCGGACTTTTCAATCGAGGTCGTGCCAACCAGCATCGGCTGGCCCTTGGCATTGGCCTCCTTGATGATCTTGACGATGCCCTCGAACTTTTCACGCGCGGTGCGGAACACCGCGTCATGCTCGTCCTTGCGCATCACCGGGCGGTTGGTCGGTACTTCGACCACGCCCAGCTTGTAAATCTCCATGAATTCGTCGGCTTCGGTCGCCGCGGTCCCGGTCATGCCGGACAGCGTGTCATAAAGCCGGAAATAGTTCTGGAACGTGACCGAGGCCAGAGTGACATTTTCCGGCTGAACCTTGACCCGCTCTTTCGCCTCAATCGCCTGATGCAACCCTTCCGACAGCCGCCGTCCGCGCATCATCCGACCGGTGAACTCGTCGATCAGCATCACTTCGCCGTCCTTGACGATGTACTGCTGGTCGCGGTGGTACAGCTTGTGGGCGCGCAGGGCCTGGGTCACATGGTGCACCAGCGTGGTGCTTTCGGGGTCATACAAAGATTGCCCGTCCGGCAGCAAACCCGCCGCAGACAGCCGCTTTTCAATGAACTCGTTGCCGTCGTCGGTGTAGGTGACGTTGCGGGTCTTTTCATCCAGCGTGAAATGGCCTTCGGTCAGTTCCGGGATCAGCTCATCCACTTTCTGATACAGATCGCTGCGATCCTGCGACGGGCCAGAAATGATCAGCGGCGTGCGCGCCTCATCGACCAGGATCGAGTCCACCTCGTCAACGATCGCGAAGTAATGGCCACGCTGCGACATCTCTTCGATCGACGCTTTCATATTGTCGCGCAGATAGTCAAAGCCCAGCTCGTTGTTGGTGGCATGGGTGATGTCGGCCCGGTAGGCCGCGCGCTTTTCATCGTCGGGCTGATAGGGATAGACCACCCCCACCGTCAGCCCCAGCGCCTCATAGACCTTGCCCATCCACGCCGCATCGCGCTTGGCCAGATAGTCGTTGACCGTGACGATATGCACACCCTTCCCGGTCAGCGCGTTCAGATAGGCCGGCAGCGTCGCGGTCAACGTCTTGCCTTCCCCGGTTCGCATCTCGGCGATATTCCCACGGTGCAGGAAGATCCCACCCATCAACTGCACGTCAAACGCCCTGAGGCCCAAGGCGCGCCGTGCCGCCTCCCGACAGTTGGCAAAAGCTTCCGGCAGCACCGACTCCAGACTTTCGCCACCCTCCTGCACGCGCTTTTGCAGTTCGGCCGTCTTGGCCTTGATGCCGTCATCGCTCAGCGCCATGTACTCCGGCTCCAGCGCGTTGATCCTTGCGACCAACGGACGTACCGTTTTGACCATGCGGTCATTGGGTGTGCCAAAGACCTTCCGTGCGAGCGAACCAAAACCCAGCATATTTTCTCCGACCGGCGATTAGACATCTGCCAGGTGGTCCTGACAGGATCGTGTGTGGCTCGGTCTTGCCCGCTCTCGCAACCTTCCTTAGAAGGGCCAAGAAAGCCGTCCAACCCACCGCACGTGACCTGTGCGATTTAAGGGCTGGACGGGCCATAGTCAACGCCGCCAAGGGTCGCGGCACGATCAGGAGCCTGTGAGATGACGAAACATTCCCGGAAAATCGCCGGCTTTTGCGTGGCACTGGCGCTGAGCGCCGGTCTGGCCCTGCCTGCCATGGCCGAAGACCCGACCGCCGACACCGTTCTGGCCACTGTGAATGGCGTGGGCATCACCCTCGGCGACATCATCGTCACCCGCGACGGCCTGCCGGACCAATACAAATCGCTGCCCGATGATGTGCTGTTCAAAGGCATTCTCGACCAGCTGGTGCAGCAGGAAGCGCTGATGCAGACACTTGGCGAGAAACTGACCAAGAAGGACACGCTCGCCATCGCCGACCAGCGCCGCAACTACCTGTCCAACGTCGCGTTGAGTGCCGGCATCGCCGACGCCGTCAGTGAAGATGCGATCCAAAAGGCATATGACGCAAAATACAAGGCCGCTACCCCGGCACTGGAATACCACGCCGCTCATATTCTGGTGGACGACGAAGCCAAGGCCAAGGCGCTGTTGAAGGAAATCCAGGATGGTGCCAGCTTCGCCGACGTCGCCAAGGCCAATTCCAAGGATGGCTCGGCGGCCTCCGGTGGCGACCTCGGCTGGTTCGGCCTGGGCGCCATGGTCAAACCGTTCGAGGATGCCGTAGTTGCCGCCAAGGTGGGAGAGGTCACAGGCCCGATCAAGACCGATTTCGGCTGGCACCTGATCCTGGTATCCGAGACCCGCAACGCCGCCGCCCCCGCCTTGGCCGAAGTGCATGACGAATTGGGGCAACAGCTGCAAAAGGACGCCATCGCCGCCTTTATCAAAACTGTCACAGACAAGGCCCAGATTACCCGTACCGAAGAGGGTGTTGACCCTGCTTTGATCAAGGACACTACTCTGCTGGACAAATGACCTGACGCATAGGGGACCGGCCATGGCCAAGACCGACTGGAAAGCCGAAGCAAAGGCAATGAAGAAGCAGCTGAAACTGCTGCGGCAGGCGGCTGGTCCGGCTGTTCCTGCCAAGCCGGTTGCCGTCAAGAAGGCCAAGGCCGTCTCCCCCTTGGCCCCGGCCGCCTTCCCCGACCTGCCGCGCATCGCGGGGGTCGCATTTGCTGCGGTCGAGGCCGGCGTGCGCTACAAGAACCGCAAGGATGTGATGCTCATCCGCCTCGCCCCCAGCACCACCATCGCCGGAGTCTTCACCCGCTCCACCACCCGCTCGGCCTGTGTGCGGGACTGTCAGACCAAGCTGTCCGGCAAGATCGCCGACAGCGCCGGGGCTGCGATCATCGTGAACTCCGGCAATTCCAACGCCTTCACCGGCAAGGCAGGCGAAGCGTCGGTGGTCGCGGTAACCGAACAAGCCGCCGCTGCCCTCGACCTGCCCGCCAGCCGGGTGTTCTCCTCCTCCACCGGCGTCATCGGCGAGCCTCTACCGCATGACCGCATCACCGCCGCGATCCCGGCTCTGGTCGCCGACCTTAGCGAAGACGCCATCGACATGGCCGCCGAAGCCATGATGACCACCGACACCTTCCCCAAAGGTGCTGCCGCCACCATCCAGGCCGACGGCGGCCCGGTTCATATCGCCGGCATTGCCAAAGGGTCCGGCATGATCGCCCCCGACATGGCAACGATGCTGGTCTATATCTTCACCGACGCCAAGATCAGCGCGACGATGCTACAGCGCATGTTGCACCGCAACACCGACCCCACCTTCAACTCGATCACTGTCGACAGCGACACCTCCACCTCTGACACGCTGCTGATCGCCGCCACAGGCAAATCCCCTGCGGCCCCCCTGAAAGGCATGCATGCCAAGGCGTTCGAAGACGCCCTGCACGGCGTAATGCTCAGCCTCGCCCATCAGGTGATACGCGACGGCGAAGGCGCCACCAAATTCGTCGAGGTCCGGGTGACCGGCGCCGCCTCCAACGGTGACGCCGCCCGCGTCGCCTTCGCCATCGCCAACTCGCCGCTCGTCAAGACCGCGATTGCCGGGCAAGACCCTAACTGGGGTCGCATCGTCGCCGCCATCGGCAAGTCCGGCGCCGAGGCCGACCGCGACCGCCTGACGATCCGTTTCGGAGACATCACGGTTGCCAAGAACGGCTGGCGCGACCCGTCCTATCATGAAGATGACGGCGCCAGCTACATGCAGCAGGCCGAACTGCGGATCGGCGTCGACATGGGCCTCGGCAAGGGCAAACGCACGGTCTGGACCTGCGACCTGACCAAAGGCTACATCGAAATCAACGCCGATTACCGGTCTTGAGCGGTACCCTGCGCAGACCGTCCCTCTCCGGCCCGGACCGCCGATGAAAATCCTACTCGTCTCCGCCGTCGCGCTGATCGATAAAGAGGGTCGCGTCCTGCTCGCCCAACGCCCACCCGGCAAGTCGCTGGCCGGCCTGTGGGAGTTTCCCGGCGGCAAGGTCGACCCGGGGGAAACGCCCGAAATTGCCCTGATCCGCGAACTCAAGGAAGAGCTTGGCATCGACACCTGGTCGTCCTGTCTCGCCCCGCTGACCTTTGCCAGCCATAGCTATCCCGACTTTCACCTGCTGATGCCGCTGTTCGCCTGCCGCCGCTGGGATGGCATCCCCGCACCGCAAGAGGGCCAGACCCTTGCCTGGGTCCGCCCCAACCAATTGCGCGACTACCCGATGCCCCCCGCCGACCTGCCGCTGATCCCGATCCTGCGCGACTGGCTCTGACTGGTACCGCGCCGTCCCGGGCCTGACCCGGGACCTCGACCTCGTCATGGCAAATGGCCCGAGGTTTCCCCCCGGGCCAATGTAATCCCGCGCAGGTCGGGCGATAGCCCGACTCCCCTCAGGCCAGCGTGCGCTGGATCTCTTCCCGCTCGAAAATCTCGATTACGTCATCCTTGCGGACATCTTCGTACCGCTCGAACGCCATGCCGCATTCCTGACCCGAGATCACTTCCTTGACCTCGTCCTTGAAGCGTTTCAGCGTCTTCAGCGTACCCTCATGGATCACCACGTTATCCCGCAGCAACCGCACACCCGCCGACCGCCGGGCAATGCCCTCGGTCACCAGACAGCCCGCCACCATGCCGACGCCAGACACCTTGAAGGTCTCCAGGATCTTGGCATAACCGATGAAGGTCTCGCGCACTTCGGCTTTCAGCAGACCCGACGCCGCCGCCTTGATGTCATCCACCAGATCATAGATGACCGAATAATAGCGGATCTCGACACCCTTCTGCGTCGCCGAAGCCCGCGCCGTCGCATTGGCCCGCACGTTGAACCCGATGATTGGCGCGCCTGACGCTTCGGCCAGCCCCACATCGGTGTCGGTGATCGCGCCAACGCCCGAATGCAGCACCCGGACCCGGACCTCATCGTTGCCGATCTTCTCCAGCGCCTGCACGATGGCTTCAGCCGAGCCTTGCACGTCGGCCTTCACCAGCACCGGCAGTTCCGCCACCGACTGGTCCGCCTTGGCCTTGGCCATCAGTTGTTCCAGTGTAGTCGCCGCGCCCACTGCCGCGCGCTTGTCCTTGGTGGTCTTCTCGCGGTAATCGGCAATCTCGCGCGCCTGCGCCTCGGTTTCCACCACGTTCAGCACGTCACCCGCCTGCGGTGTGCCCGACAGGCCCAGCACCTCGACCGGCACCGACGGCCCGGCTTCGGCAATCGTCTCACCTTTGTCGTTGACCAGGGCGCGCACCTTGCCCCACTGCTCGCCGACGACAAAAATGTCGCCTTTGCGCAGCGTGCCATTGCGCACCAGCACGGTCGCAACCGGACCGCGGCCGACATCCAGCTTGGCCTCGATCACCGCCCCTTGCGCCGCCCGGTTCGGGTTGGCGCGCAGTTCCAGGATTTCCGCCTGCAGCGCGATGGCTTCCAGCAAATTGTCCAGACCCTTGCCGGTCTTGGCCGATACTTCGACGTCCTGCACATCGCCCGACATCGCTTCGACGACGACATCATGCTGCAACAATTCGGTCCGCACCTTGTTCGGGTCGGCCTCATATTTGTCGATCTTGTTGATCGCCACGATCATCGGCACCTTGGCCGCCTTGGCATGGGCAATCGCTTCGATGGTCTGCGGCATCACCGCATCATCGGCCGCCACCACCAGCACCACAATATCCGTCACCTGCGCCCCACGCGAGCGCATCGAGGTGAAGGCAGCATGGCCGGGCGTGTCAAGGAAGGTCAGAACCGCGCCCTTGTCGGTGGTCACCTGATAGGCACCAATATGCTGGGTGATCCCGCCAGCTTCGCCCGACACCACATTGGCATGCCGAATCGCGTCCAGCAGCGAGGTCTTGCCGTGATCAACGTGGCCCATGATCGTCACGATCGGTGGCCGGATGGTCTGGTTCTCGCTGGTGTCGACGACCGAATCGATGAATTGCTCGACGTCGGCGTCCGACACCCTGACGGCGCGGTGGCCGAATTCCTCGATCACCAGTTCGGCGGTGTCGGCGTCAATCGGCTGGTTCAGCGTGACCATCATGCCCATTTTCATCAGGCTCTTGACCACGTCACCCGCGCGCTCGGCCATGCGGTTGGCAAGTTCGGATACCACGATGGTTTCCGGCAACTGCACGTCGCGCACCTGCTTTTCGGGCTTTACGCCCATGCCCAACGCCTTGGCGCGGGCCTTTTCCTGCTTGCGTTTCATTGCGGCCATCGAGCGGGTACGCCCGCCTTCGCCCGCAAGCGCCTCATTCAGGGTCAGCTTGCCAGCCCGGCGCTGGTCGTCCGGCTTGGCCTTGTTGTTGGCTGCGCGTTCGCGATCTTCGCGTTCACGGTCGGTCTTGCGCGGGCTAAGGCCTGGCTTGGCACCGGCCGGACCACGCGCATCCGCCTCGGGCGTCGTTGCCGCGGGCTTGGCCGCAGCCGCACGCTGCGCTGAAGTTGACGGCCCGGCGGCAGCCTTCTTCGCGTCTTCTTCGCGCTGTTGCCTGATCTCGGCTTCCTTGCGGGCGCGGTCTTCCTCGTCCGCCTTGGCCTTGGCGCGGGCCGTGGCCTCACGCTCTTCGCGCTCCTTGGCGTCCAGCTCTTCGCGCTTGCGGGCCCGCTCTTCGTCACGCGTGCGTTCGTCTTCGGCGCGGCGGGCGTTGTCGGCCACTTCGGCGATCTTGGCCGCGCGCAACGCAGACAGACGGCGCTCCATCTCGGCGTCGGAAATTCCCGCGGGACGCTTGGCCGGGTCACCCAGATGCGGCGCCGATGTGATAGCCGCAGACGAGCCCGGCGCACCGGGCTTCGTGGGCACAACCACACGCTTGCGCTTGGTCTCGACCAGCACGCTTTTCGTCCGCCCGTGGGAGAAGCTTTGCTTCACCTGACCGGAACGAGGGGCGCTGCCACCCAGGCCGAGGGGTTTCTTGCCGTCAGTATCGTTCATGCGTCCTACGTATCCTTCAAGGCGGTCTCGCCGCCATCCTGCTGCCCGGATTGCCCACGCAACCCCGCCAACCTTGCCGCTTCCTCTACAACACGCTTTGTGAGTCCACCAGCCGCAAGCGCGGCGTGTATCGCACGTTCGCGACCGAAAGCCAAACCCAATTCCCCTGCGGTCAAACAACTGATGTATTGGCCGTTTTCCGCAGGCATCCGCAGCTTTGACTTGCCGCGTTCCGATCCGTCCGAGGATTGGATCAGCACCACGGCCTTGCCGTTCGCCAACCAGTCCTTCACCTTCTCATAGCCCATCACGGCCGCATTGGCCTTGCGCGTCAGCGAGACCATTTCGATCACGCGCCGCAGCACAAAGGCCTCAACCTGATCCGCCAGATCTTCTGGCACCGAGACGGGTTGCTTTGCGGCGCGGGCAAACAGGCCCTTCTTCGCCGCTTTCTCTATCATAGCGCGGTCGGCAGTGACGTAAAAGCCCCGGCCCGGCAGTTTGGCCATCACATCGGCCACAACCTGACCTTCCGGCCCCAGACAAAAGCGGATCAGCCCCGCCTTCGGCTGAACCTCTCCCGACACAATGCACTTGCGTTCAGGATCGTCTGCTTCGTTGATGCGGCCGCCGCGTGTCACGCGCTGAACCCGAGGTCTGAATCAGACCTCGGCCTCCTCTTCTGCAACATCGTCGTTTGCGGTTTCCAGCTCGGTCGGGTCGACCCAGCCAAGCATCACCCGCGCCGTCATCACCAAATGCTGCGCCTCTTCCAGCGACATGTCGAACTTCTCCAGCACGCCTTCATCCTTGTGCCGCGCACCGTTCACTGTGGTCCAGCCGCCAGCCAGCTCCCAGTCGGCGCAGGTGGCGAAGTCTTCCAGCGTCTTGATGCCGTCATTGGCCAGCGCCTCAATCATCTGGGGTGTCAGACCTTCAAATTCAATCAGGCTGTCCTCGACGCCCAAAGCCTTGGCATTTTCCAGCGCCTTGGCATTGGCCGCTTCGAGGTAATCCTTTGCTCTGGCTTGCAATTCGCCCGCCGTCGCTTCATCGAACCCGTCGATGGACAACAGTTCCTCGGCATCGACATAGGCGACTTCCTCAAGGTTGGTAAAGCCTTCCGACACCAGCAGCTGCGCCATCATCTCATCAATATCCAGCGTGTCGATGAACAGCTTTGTGCGTTCGGCGAACTCCGCCTGCCGCCGCGCGCTTTCGTCAGTCTCCGTCATGATGTCGATGTCCAGCGCCGTCAGCTGGCTCGCCAACCGCACGTTCTGCCCGCGCCGCCCGATGGCCAGCGACAGCTGCTCATCCGGCACCACCACGATGATCTTGCCATTCTCTTCGTCAATCACGACCTTGCTGACTTCAGCTGGCTGCAGCGCATTCACCAGGAACGTCGCCTGATCCTGATTCCACGGAATGATGTCGATCTTCTCACCCTGCAACTCGTTGACCACCGCCTGCACCCGGCTGCCGCGCATCCCCACGCAAGCCCCGACAGGGTCGATCGAGTTGTCATAAGAAATCACCGCAATCTTTGCCCGCGACCCCGGATCCCGCGCCACAGCCTTGATCTCGATGATACCGTCGTAGATCTCCGGCACTTCCATCTTGAACAGCTCCGCCATGAACTGCGGGTCGGTCCGCGACAGGAACACCTGCGGCCCCCGCGCCTCGCGACGCACATCCTTGATATAGGCGCGGATCCGGTCGTTCGGCCGATAGCTCTCGCGGCCAATCTTCTCGTTCCGCCGCAGGATTGCTTCGCCACGGCCGATATCGACGATGATATTGCCGTACTCTTCCCGCTTGACCTGACCGTTGATGATCGTGCCCTTGCGGTCCTTGAATTCCTCGAACTGCCGATCCCGCTCCGCCTCACGCACTTTCTGCAAGATCACCTGCTTAGCCGATTGCGCAGCGATTCGCCCCAGATCGACCGGCGGCACCTCGTCAATGATCTCATCGCCAACCTTTGGATCGGCCAGGTGATCCTTCGCCTGCTTGACGGTGATCTGAGCATGGTGATTCTCGACCAGATCATCCTCGACCACCGTCCGGATGCGGGCAAAAGTCGCCCGCCCGGTCTTGCGGTCGATGTTCACCCGGATGTCCATCTCAGCGCCGTAGCGCGACTTCGCGGCGCGGGCCAGCGAATCCTCCATCGCCTGAATGACCAGATCGGGGTCAATCATCTTCTCGCGCGCCACCGCCTCGGCGGTCTGCAAAAGTTCAAGCTGGTTGGCTGACGTGATGGCCATGGTCTTATCCCCGCTTAGTGTTTGGTTGTTTCGGCAGCGTCGTCTTCGTCGCTTTCCGAGGTTTGAACTTCGTCGAACTTGCTTTCGTCAAATACGCCGCTGGCCTTCTTCTGACGCAGCATCTCGCTGATCAGGTCGTCGGTCAGGATCAGCTTGGCATCCGCCAGCCAGTCGAACTGCAACCCGATTGTGACGGTCTCGCCGCCCTCTTCGATCATGATCAGAACGTCTTCGCCCTCGACCCCACCCAGCGTGCCCTTGAAGCGCCGCCGTCCATCGATCAGCTCGGTCGTCTCGATCCGGGCCTCCCAGCCCTTCCACATCTCGAAATCCTTCAGCCGGGTCAGCGGCCGGTCGATCCCGGGGGATGAGACCTCAAGGATATAGTTGTCCTCCACCGGGTCCTCGACGTCGAGGATAGCAGACACCGCGATTGAAATCTCGCCACAATCGTCGACCTCGATGCCACCCTCGGGCTTGTCGGCCATGATCTGCAAGGTCCTTGTGTTGCCGCCCATCAGCCGGATACGCACCAGCTCGAACCCCATGCCTTCGATGACAGGGGCAACAACATCCGCAAGCCGGCGGTCCATGGCGGTTTTGGCGATCAGATCGGACAAGGGTACCTCAAAATGAAAAACGGGCCCACAGGCCCGCCGCGACGCTCGGTAGCTTTGGGTGTGGACCCCAAAACCGCTGTTAAGGCGATATAGGCGCGTCCTGCCTTCGGCGCAAGAAGAAACGGCCTGTTTCAGATGATCAGGTTCGCCTCAGCCAGCGCGGCGAGGGTAAAACCCGTCATAACAAGACTGTCCGCCCCGACCTGAAACTGCAGTCCGTCGGCTGTATCGGTGAATGCCGCCCTGGCCAGGGCGAGGCTCGTGAAATGATAGGCTGACAGGTCAACCCTGTCGCGCGCGCCATCAAAGTCGGTGACCACGTCCGCACCAGACCCGGCGGAAAAGACAAAGACGTCCTTGCCAACGCCGCCGGTCAGCGTATCGGCGCCGGCCCCGCCGATCATACGGTCATCTCCACCCTCGCCAAACAGCCTGTCGTCGCCAAAGTTGCCGCCCAACGTGTCGTTGCCCGACCCGCCGCGCAGGACGTCA
>JBDTQR010000157.1:0-10829 GCA_039932095.1 bacterium
GAGATCCCGTTCTGAAAAGAACGGGGCCTCCCCAAGGCCCGGCGGGGAAACTCGCCGGGTTGGGTCGGTTTCGGCTCAAACCGGTCGGTCCCAACTATACTTATGCTGCGCTGCTGCATCCGCATTGCTGCCATTCGTGAAAAGCGCAGCATTTCATCTGGACTTCAATCGTTCCAACGACTGAGCGACAACAGATACTAGGGCCGCGCAGATGCCTCATACTGTGAAGACCGACTGTATGAAATTGAATCTTGGCTACAGGATAAACTTGCTGTCAGGTAGGAAACGATCTTGCCGCCGAATGTTGCCAACTTAGCTCATTCGCTCTGACACAATCGCGATCAGCTTCGAATGATCGGCGTGAAAATTTCGAATGCCTTCAGCGAGCTTTTCAGTTGCCATGGCATCTGCATTCATTTCCCATCGGTATGTTGCTTCGTCCATTGTCACCGGCGCCGTGCAAACGGCCGTCTCAGGTGACAAAGCCCGCGGCAAGGCGGTCTCGTCGAGCGCCAGTTCATCCAGCAGGTTGGGTGCAATTGTGAGATTATCACACCCGGCGAGCGCCTTGATCTGCGCTATGTTCCGGAACGATGCGCCCATAACCACAGTGCTGATACCGTTGGATTTGTAATAGTCATAGATCCGCCTGACCGAAAGTACGCCAGGATCCTCGTCCGGCGCATATCCGTCCCGGCTTTCATGTTTCTTGTGCCAATCCGAGATGCGCCCCACAAACGGCGATATCAGAAAGGCGCCTGCATCAGCGCAAGCAACCGCCTGAGCCATCGAAAAAAGCAGCGTCAGGTTGCAGTCGATCCCCTCTTTTTGAAGAATCTCGGCCGCGCGGATGCCTTCCCAGGTCGAGGCAAGCTTGATCAAGATACGTTCCTTGCCGATCCCCCGTTCGGCGTAATCCGCAACTATTGCGCGGGCGCGTTTTAAGGAGGCATCCTTGTCGAAAGAAAGGCGGGCGTCGACTTCGGTCGAAATCCGACCCGGCACCAAATTGCTCAGCTCCGCGCCGATGGCGACGGTCAGCGTTCCAGCCACCTGTTCGGGAGAAAGTGCTTGTGCTCGCGCGGCCTCGATTTCACGGGCCACCAGGGCTTCTGACGCAGGGTCCTTCAAAGTCGCCAGAACCAACGAGGGATTGGTTGTGCAATCGACCGGGCGCAACCGTTTCACGGCCGCGACTTCACCGGTATCGGCCACGACGACGGTCATTTTTCTGAGTTGGTCGAGAACATTTGCCATGTAGTTTCTCCTGATTATCCGTTAGCGGCCGATAAGTTCCCGTCCACGCTTGATGACCGCTTCCGTGGTAATGCCGAACTGCTCATAGAGTTGTTCTGCGGGGCCAGAGGCTCCAAATCCGTCGAGACCGATTACATCGTCCTCCTGCGCCACATAACGGGTCCATCCGAACTTGCCGGCGGCCTCGACAGCGATGCGCGGTGCGGTCCCGAGAACTGATTTGCGGTAGGCCGGGGGCTGCGTCTCGAAGACTTCCCAACACGGCATGGACACGACCGCGACGGCGAAACCATCAGCGGTCAACACCTCAGATGCGTCCACAGCCAGCGACACCTCTGTGCCCGTAGCGATTATAGTCAGGTCACGACCGACGCCGAACTGACGAATGACATATGCGCCCCTTGCGCTGAGGTTTTCCTCGCCTGATTCAAGACGCAACTGCGGGACGTTCTGCCGGGACAACGCCAGGACCGATGGTGTGTCTCGTGTCCGCAACGCGATATCCCAGCACTCAAGCGTCTCGATTGCGTCCGCCGGGCGAAACACGTTCAGCCCCGGGATCGCACGAAGCGAGGCCAGGTGTTCGACGGGCTGATGCGTCGGGCCGTCTTCGCCAAGCCCGATGCTGTCGTGTGTCGCGACATAGATGGTCCCGACGCCCATCAGCGCGGAAAGGCGGATCGCGTTGCGCGCATAGTCCGAAAACACGAGGAACATGCCGCCGTAGGGTATCAGTCCGCCATGCACACTGATACCGTTCATGGCGGCCGACATGGCGAACTCCCGGACGCCGTAACCGATGTAATTGCCGGCATGCTCGCGCGTGAATTGATCATCGACTGCCGGAACGCGCGTGAGATTGGAACCGGTAAGGTCGGCAGAGCCGCCGATCAACTCCGGCAGGGCCGGAGCAAGAGTTTCCAACGCCATCTGGCTGGCCTTTCGTGTGGCAACTTTCCTGGGGGCAGAAAACAAGTCAGCCCGCGCCTTGGACAGTGCCACGTCATATTCAGGCGGCAAAGACCGGGCAAAGCGCCGGTCAAAAGCGGCAAGTACGTCTGCAGGTCTTGAGGCCAGCCGAACCTCCCACGCTGCGCGGGATGATCGCCCGCGCGACCCGATTGCGCGCCATTCTGCCTGAAGGTCGTCGGGGATCTCGAAGGGCGCAGAGGTCCATCCAAGCGCATCTTTTGCCCCCTGCGCCTCAACACGGCCCAAAGGCGCGCCGTGGCAGTCGTGGGAACCGGCTTTGGTCGGGGCTCCAAATCCGATCACCGTCTTCAACGCGATAATCGACGGACGTCCCATCTCCGCCTTTGCGGCAGTCAACGCGGCGTCGATGGCATCGGCATCATGACCATCACAGCTTTGCGCGTGCCAACCGCACGCCCTCAAACGCCCTGGTACGTCTTCGGAGAAAGAGATCGACGTCGGTCCGTCGATGGTGATTTTGTTGTCGTCATAAAGGACGATCAGCTTGCCCAGACCCAGATGCCCGGCCAGGCTGATGGCTTCTTGTCCGATACCTTCCTGAAGGCAGCCATCTCCAACAAAGACATATGTATGGTGATCGATCAAATCGTCGCCAAACTCTTCGGCCAGACGTCGCTCGGCAAGCGCCATGCCCACCGCCATAGCTAATCCCTGACCCAGCGGACCGGTCGTCGTCTCGATACCCTTCGCATGACCGTATTCTGGATGGCCCGCAGTAATGGCACCGAGTTGCCGAAAGTTCCGCAACTGGTCGAGCGTCATGTCTTCGTGGCCGGTCAGGTGCAGAAGGCTATAAAGCATCATCGATGCATGGCCGTTCGACAGCACAAACCGATCACGGTCACGCCAATCAGGTGTCGCAGCATCAAACTTCAGATGGTTGCGAAACAGGACAGTGGCGGCATCAGCCATGCCCATAGGTGCGCCCGGATGGCCCGATTTCGCGGCTTCGACCGCATCAATCGACAGTGCCCGAATGCAGTTCGCCAGCGCAACATGATCTTCGCCATTTCGGTCGTGATAGATCGATAGCATTGAATTGGTCATTGGCATCCTTTCAACGGCTTGCGGCCTGACGGGCAACCGATTGCAATTGTTCAAATATCTTGAACCGGGCATCATGGAGCTGTCGCACCTCGCCGCTTTGCGGTGTGTAACGTGATGCAAAGACAGACATCTTTTCCATGGCGTGATGAATGTCAGGATGGATCCCTCCTGCGACACTGCCCAGAATAGCCGATCCAAGAAGAACCGGTTCCTCGCTGGCGGGTGCTGCTATCTCGACTCCGGTTGCGTCCGCCAGTAGTTGTCGGATCATATCGCTGCGTCCGGCACCGCCGCTAATGACGATACGTTGGATCCTTACCCCTGCGGCGGACTGCGCCTCGACGATCTGGCGCAAGCCATAGCCAATGCCGCACAGGCCCGCGACATAGAGCGCGACCAGACTGTCAAGATCACGTTCCATGCCCAACCCGGCGATCACCGCGCGGGTATGCGGATCGGCGTAGGGCGCCCGGTTTCCCAGAAATTCCGGCACAACGTGTACCCCGCCTGCAAGAGCCCCCGCATCTAGCCCTTGGCCCAGACGCAGCTCGGCGCGCCCGGCAAGCCAGCCAGGCAAGGATTGGCCATCGCGCGTGGCCTCGGCGTGGGCCTCGGTCGCGTGGGGATGAAAATCAAGCAATTGGTCGATGGCGGCGCCAGCAGCGGACTGGCCACCTTCGTTCAGCCAAAGTCCCGGCACCATCGCCGAATAATACGGCCCCCAGACCCCGGGAATGAAAACTGGTTCCTTTGTTGAAGTCATGGTGCATGACGACGTGCCAAAGACATAAGCCAGATTGGCTTCCGCCCCGCCGCCGCTCTGCGCCCCGACCGACCCGATGCCGCCCGCATGGGCGTCGATCAATCCGGCGGCCACAGGAGTTCCGGCCACAAGGCCGAAATCTTCTGCTGTTCGTTCGGACAGCCCTGTTCCCAAGGCCGATCCTGCGGGAACGACATTTGCGCCGATCCGTTTGAACCCCTCGTCGGCCAGCTCTCCCAGCCCCACGCTTTTAAAATAATCCGCGTCCCAGCGGCCTTCTTGCGCCATGTACGTCCATTTGCAGGTTACCGTGCAAACCGAACGTGCAAGATCACCGGACGCGCGCCAGGTCAGAAAATCGGTAAGGTCCATGAATTGCCAGGCGCTGGCAAAAACCTCTGGTCGATTTTCCTTGAGCCAAAGCAGTTTCGGCGTCTCCATTTCCGGGGAAATGTGACCGCCCACATAGTCAAGAACGCGGTGGCCACCGGCATTGATCCGTTCCGCCTGTTCCAGCGCGCGGTGGTCCATCCAGACCATGATGTTACGCTCGGGATGTTGCGGATGACCCACAGGCAAGGGCACACCGTTCTGGCCCAGCACGACAAGTGAACAGGTTGCGTCAAAACCGATGCCGCGCACCTGTTCGGGCCGCACGCCCGACGACGCAAGCGCACCGCGCACAGATTTGACGACCGCCTGCCAGATGTCTTCGCTGGACTGCTCGACGATTGTACCGCCTTCGCGATAAATTTGGGTTGGACTCTTGTCGCTGCCCACCATCCGACCGTCCGTCGTGAATACACCGGCGCGGGCGCTGCCCGTTCCGACATCAATGCCCAGGACATAGCTTTCGTCTGCATCTGGTCCGGTCATATCGTTTTCCCTTTTTCGTCGATCAAAGATCGACGCTGTTTGGCAAGATCACCATGTCCCGGATCACGACGCCGCGCTGGCGTGTAAGCATGAACAACACCGCTTCCGCAACTTCACGCGGCTGCATCAGCGATCCATTGGCAAGCGCTTCCTCCATCTTTTCTTTGGGCCAATCGTCCAGCAATGCCGTTACGACTGGCCCTGGAAGGACGGCACCCATACGGATGCCGTACTTCGAAACTTGGCGGCGGGTCGCGTGTAGAAATGCCTGCACGGCAAACTTTGACGCCGTATAAATCGGCTCCCACACCACCGGGACAACACCAGCGATTGAACTGGTAAAGATGATGTCACCGGTCTTGCGCTCGATCATCCGGGGCAACACGGCCTGAACGCTGCGAAAAGCCGCGTTGATGTTGAGGTTCAGCATACGGTCCCACATGTCAGGGTTTCCGTCGGCGGCCGCCCCGCCCACATATGCGCCTGCATTTGCATGGAATATGTCAAGCGGGCCGACCAACTCCTCGATCTGTGGCAGCATGGCCGAGACCTTTGGACCATCGAGCAGATCGACCACGAGGGGTTTGGCATTGCCACCAAGCTCTTCGCAAAGTGCCTTCAACCTATCCTCCGCCCGGTCGATCAGCACGACCTGGGCCCCTTCTTCGATCAGAATCCGCGCGCATTCGAGCCCGATCCCTGATGCAGCACCCGTAATCGCTGCGGTCTTGTTTTCCATCTTTTTGGTCATGTCATTTTCTCCGATGGCTCAGGCGCGACCGTGGCTTGCACGCGAGCGGCGGGCGAGCGAGTCGACGATGACAGCGATGGCGAGAACTGCGCCGGTGATCATGTAGCGGAGTGAAGAGCTAAGGTTCAGCAACGTCAGGCCGTTGGAGATCGCCATGATGACAAGAACACCCAGCAAGGCGGACCAGGCCGACCCGCGCCCGCCGAACAGTGAGGTGCCCCCGATCACCGCCGCGGCGATGGCGTTGAGGTTGACGTCACCGGTACCGGCTTGTTGGCTGGCCGAGGCAAGACGACCTGCGGCAAATACGCCACCCAGTGCGGCAAAGGTAGAACACAGGACGAAAGCAGACAGGCGAATACGCTGAACGTTGATGCCAGAACGGCGCGCTGCCTCGGCATTCCCACCCACCGCAAACATTGAGCGGCCCCATTGAGTACGGGTCAGGCCATAATTCAGGATCACGACGAACAGGACAAAAACACCGAACATCCACGGCACCCCGCGGCCCTGCTCTAAGTAGTAGACTGCGAAAAGCAGGGCGACGGTCAGCGTCGCGGCTTTTACGACAGCTACGCTCATGCCTTCTGAAGAGAGGTTGGCTGCAGTTCGCTGCTGCTTCGTCCGCATGCTTCCGATCATGATCAGCACGCCAGGGATGACCGCGACAATAATGGAAAGCCAGGAAGGCATGATCAGGATCTGCCCGAAGCGCACGAGCGGCGATGTGAAGGGCATGTTGATCGACCCAGTCGGCCCGAGGATATAAAGCTGCAAACCGAGAAGCGCGAGCAGCCCGGACAAGGTTGCTACGAAACTTGGCATTTCAAACTTGTTGCGAAGAAAACCGAAAAGAAGCCCCACGAGCGCGCCTGTTAGCAGGACGGCGATGATCGTGATTGGTAACGGAACCCCCGAATTGACCCAAAGCACTCCGGTGAGTGCCGAGGCAAGACCGCTCATCGATCCGATGGACAGGTCAATTTCGCCTAGCAGGAGCACACAGACCACGCCAAGCGCGATCAAGCCGACGGCGGCCGCGTCAAACAACAGGTTGACCAGATTGTTGGGCGCAAGGAAGACTGGATTCAGAGTGCTGAACACCACCGAAATCAGCAGCAAGCCGAACACAACCGGCAGCATCCCAAGATCGCCCGAGCGTACCTGGTCAATAAACCCGCGAATTGCCCCGGCCAACCCTGCGTCATGACGGACGCGCGTATCGGCACGGTCCAGCAGAGGCCCCGTTGGGTTCTTCTGAGTATTCTGTGTCATTTGTCGTCCCCCACTTCTTCGAGCTTTCGTGCCGCACGGCGCGATACGGAATTCTCACTGGCTCCGGTGATCGCTGAAACAAGTTCTTGGTGCGATGTTTCTGCGGTAAAGACGCCATTGTTCTTGCCAAGACGCAGCACGACGATGCGATCGGCAACAGCGCGCACGTCTTCCATATTGTGCGAAATCAGAATTACGCCGTGGCCACGGTCGCGGACGCGCTCAATCAGGTTCAACACTTCTGCGGTTTGAGCGACGCCCAACGCGGCCGTTGGTTCGTCCAGCATGATGATTTGAGGGTCCAGCAACAGAGATCGCGCGATGGCGACCGTCTGGCGCTGACCTCCGGAAAGCGATGCGATTGGCTCGCGCACAGAAGGGATACGGGCCGCAAGTTCCTTCAAGAGCGTCCAGGCGCGGACTTCCATTTGAACCTCATCCAGGCGCCAAGGTGAGATTTCGTGACCCAGAAAAAGATTGGCAACCACATCAAGGTTTTCACACAGCGCAAGATCCTGAAAAACCGTCGCAATGCCCATCTCTAGCGCCGCCGCCGGCGTATCCAGCGACACCTGCTTTCCAAGATATTCTACAGTGCCAGAGGTTGGTTGATGCACACCGGCCAGCACCTTGACGAGGGTCGATTTTCCCGCCCCGTTGTCACCGACCAGGGCCACGACCTCGCCTGCGTGGATATCAAGATCGATGCCTTCCAAAGCCGTCACGGCGCCAAATTTTTTTCCCACACCCTGCAGACGCAGGATCAATTCGCCCTTTTTGGGCCCGTCAGTACCTTGAGTCATGGCTTCCTCCTCCCAGGAAAAAATTGTGCGGCGCCGCAAGACCAACGCCGCACAAAAGCCTAGTCCTATTTGATCCCGAGTGCCGAGCAGGCGTCGGCATATTCGGCGGTGCAGACCTCTGCCGCCGTCTGGATCCCGCCATCAAAGATTTCCGCTTTGATGTTTTCCTGAGTCACGACAGCCGGAACAAACAGTTGGGATGGAGTGTCGTAGAGCGTCGATGTGGCTTCCGGCGTCTCCCCATTAATGAGCATCATTGCGACTTTGGCAGCAGCAGCAGCCACGATTTCTGACGGCTTGGAAATCGTATTGTACTGGTCGCCCGCGATGATAAGTTGCAAGGCTGCAATCGTCGCGTCATTTCCAGTAACCGGCGGGAGCGGATCGGCACCTGCAGCTTTCAAAGCCGCAATTGCACCACCGCCAGTCCCGTCATTGGCAGCCACGATACCCATGATGTCACCGCCAAATCGGGTGACTTGGCCCGAAGCCCACTCCTGCGCCTTGGGCGGAGCCCAATCAGGTGTGTCGAATTCGGACAGCGTGACGTAAGGCGATGCATCAAGCGCGCGATCGATGCCGTCGCGGATCAGACCTGCGGCGGCATCAGTGGGCGAGCCGTTGATCTGGAGGACTCCAGCGCCTGCTGGGACGCCCTTGGCTTGGAGATGCTCGACCAGAGACTGAGCGATGGCATAGCCGATACCTTCATTGTCGAACGAGACATAGAAGTCGGCAGGCGTTGCCGGGATCGGCCGGTCATAGGCAATGACCTTAACGCCCTGCGAATGGGCGATTTCAACGAGCCCCGCCGCTGCCGCTGAGTCCACAGGATCCAAAACGACGACGGTCGCACCCTGCGCGATAACAGAATTGAACTGTTGCTGCTGCAGGGCGACATCCCCGTTCCCATTCTGGTAGATCAGAGTGCAATCAGCGCAGAGTTCCTTCATGGCGGCCTCGAAACCTGGCCAATCATGGTTTTCATAACGGGTGGACGCCTGATCGGGCATCAGGAATGCTACGGTCTGTGCGGTGGCAGCCGTAGCGAAAAAAGCGGCGACCAGCGTCGATGCCGCCGCAAGGGAAGTGGTCTTGGTCATTGTTTGCTCCTCCAAAACAAATCTGCGCCCGCTCATGCGGGAAGTGACGCTTGAGAAGAAAACACCAGAACCTGAGCGGTCCATCGCGGGCGGCCGCTTCGGAATAACTGGACTCCCCCCAACGCATCGCAACGAATGCGCAATCGATAGGGTTCTGTGCGCCATCGATTGTGCAACCTTGCACCATCGATTGTTCTGCGTCAATATAATTTTGAAACATGGTGTCAACGGTCTGAGGTAGCAGCCAAACAATGGAAAAAACCTCCAAGAGAACAACGATCTACGATCTCGCCAAAATCGCTGACGCCTCGCCAAGTGCAGTGAGTTCCGTCCTCAACGGGACATGGGAGAAGCGCCGAATCAGCCAGAAGCTGGCCAAGAGAGTGATGAGGCTCGCGGAAGAACAGGGCTACACTGTGAACGTGCAGGCCAGCCTTCTGCGACGCGAGCGTTCCAACATCATCGGCATGATCGTCCCGAAGTACGGCAATCGATATTTCGGCGAAATAGCTGAGCAATTCGAGGCGATGGCGCGTGGAAAGGGCTTTTTTCCCGTTGTCACCTGTACGCAGCGGGATCCTGAGCTTGAGTTTGAGGCCGCAAAAGAGCTAATCTCCTACCAGGCCGAATGCCTGATCTCGACTGGAGCGACGGATCCAGACCGCATTTCAGCCATTTGCGTCGCATCCGGAGTTCAGTCGATCAACTTGGATCTACCGGGCAAAGACGCGCCATCCGTGATCTCTGACAACTATTCTGCTGCCAGAGATCTCACGAAATTGATTCTCGACCGTTGCGAAAAGGACTTGGATTGGAGCGGGCCATTGCGATTTGTCGGCGGACGTCTGGCGGACCACAACACCGCTGCACGACTGGACGGCTTTGTTTCCGCACATAACGAACGCTCGATTTCCGTGCCGGACTCCTACATCATGGCAACCGGCTACTCGGCTGAAAAAGCAGCCGCAACGCTGAGCACGTTCAAGCCCGATGGCCCAACCGGCCTTTTCGTCAATTCGACAATTTCGCTCGAAGGAGTCGTGCGGTGGCACAGCGAGCTTGCGCAAGGCGCCGATCAGATAAGATACGGCTGCTTTGACTGGGACCCTTTCGGATCGTTTCTGCCCGGAAATGTTGGAATGGTCGAGCAGGATGTAACTACCATGCTCATCAAAGTATTCGAGCTTTTCGGTAAACCCAGCACTTCAACTCAGCCTATCTTAGTTCCTTGCAAGCTTAGAGCCTTCCACCCCGATGTGTAATCCGTTCGGTTCATACTGACGTAATAGTAACCAGTCAGACGCATCATTGTCGGGAAGTGACTGTCCGCATTTGCCTTCAACTCAGTTATTTTTCAAACAAGATCAAGCGGCAGCCTTCCGCCCTTCACATTGCAGAGAGTGAGAGGCGTGTCGATTTTCCGGTGACAGGTTGAGGGCTGGGAGAGTGGCTTCCAGCGCCTGTCACGGAGGAATGCCGATGGGCGTTGTGGAAGTACTGGATCCGGTGCGGCCGACGAAGACGGGTGGCTGGAAGGTTGATGTCAGCCGGGGTGAGCGGAACGGGCGGGTGTCGTCCGAATGGTTCAACCGGCCCGATGACGAGCGGTATCTGTCGCTCGACGATCTCTGGGCCAATGTGAAAGGTCGGTCGGAACGCAGCCGCAGCCGGGTGGTGCAGACGGCGGATATCCGGGTCGAGGCCGCGCGCGACAACCCCGAGCGGTTGCACCTGATGCTGCCGAAGGCGCATGAACCGGTCGCGCCTACACATTGGGCGTTCGGCCAGCTGGCCAGCATCATAGGTGCTCCAGCCTCCTATCTGCGGCAGCTGCCCGCGCCCCTGGCGGGGATCAACCTGCAGTACGGGCTGACCAACCACCGCGCCGAGCAGGTGAAAACCTTCGAGACCGAGGATGGCCGCACCGAACTGCGCGCCGTGACCGGCCCCGACTATGGCCG
>JBDTQR010000158.1:0-10788 GCA_039932095.1 bacterium
GCTGCCGAAGATCGAGAAAGTCACGCTCGAAGAGGCGCTGTCATCGGCAGTAGACCGCCATGCCCGGATCTCGTCGACCGAGGTGCGCACCGGATTTCGCAACATAGACTGGTCGGCCCCCGCAGCCCTGAAGACCGTCGCCTACCGCGTCGTGCAAGAGGCGCTCAGCAACGCCCTGCGCCACGCCGGAGGCTCCGGTCAGACGGTGCTGGCAGTGCGCACCGCAACCCGGCTCAGGATCATCGTGTCCGACAGCGGCCCTGGCTTCCCAGACTCAGCGGTCGCAGAAAAGGATTTTGGCCTCGGCCTGACCGGTATGCTGCAAAGGGTTCTTGCGGCAGATGGCGACCTGCGCATCCGTTCCGTCAAGGGCAAGTGGACCTGTGTCAAGGTGACCCTGCCCCTCGATCTGCCGACCTGATCAGTCGATCCGCATATGCATCGCGACTTCGACGCGGTTGCGTGCATTCAGCTTGGTCATGAGGTTGGTCATATAATGCTTGACCGTCTTTTCGCTGATCGACATCTGAATGGCGATTTCCTTGTTTGTCTTTGCTTGGACAACAAAGCGCGCCACCTCCGCTTCCCGCCGACTTAGCACGGTCCGAAGGTTGGGCGCTGTCCCGCGCTTGCGTTGGGCGGCCAGAATTCGCCCTGAATAGCGCTGCGAAACAAAAATATCTCCGTCCATGACGGATCTCAGTGCGTCGATCAATTCTTCACTGGTGCTGTCTTTAACAACAAATCCGCGGACCCCGGCATCAAATGAGGCCAAGGCAACGTCGACATCGGTTGATGCAGTATAGACCACGAATTTTGTCGTCGTGCCCTCGACGACGATATCGGAAATCGAAGTTAGGATGTCGCCGGGCATACTTAGGTCAACCAGGAATATTTCCGGTCTCCGGTCTTGGTGTATTGTCTCCATATCGTGAACAGTTTTACCTGTCGCGACGACCTCGTAATTCCGGTCGAACGCAAAAATTGCTCTCAATCCTGCCAGCAACGCAGGGTGATCATCTACAATCGCGATTGAGATACGTGCGCCACCGCCGGCTACGTCCGGCATATGCCTGCCAAGTTCTGACAAATTAATAATGACGACCACAAGGTCGTCCCCCCTAAACCCAATCTACTCGTGCACCCAACGCTTAATGCAGACCCACCCGAAAAATGCTGTTGGTTACCACCCAAATTTATTTTACCGAAAGTTGGCAAAATTACAATTGTTTTCTAACCGTCTTGTCAGCGCAGTCACACCTGGCCGAGTGTGACATGATTGCTGCGCAGTCTGAACGGGCCTTCGCGGCACGGCCCCAGTCATCACGACCGGCGCAACCGGCGGGCCCATCGCAGCGTCCTTCTGCAGGCTTGTGACCCCATGACGGACAGCGGCTGCAACCTCCTTCAGAATTGTCCGACGCCGTCTGCCACGCTGGGCTGCGGCCGTCACTTGCCGTATCAAGGCCATGGTGAAATTGGATGGATCGACGCACAGTGCAACACCGGTCGATCAACGCACATGCGACGCGACTGGGACCGTAACTCTGCCATCCAAGCCGACTAGGAGCCTGCCATGACCGTCCACCGTTTTTCGCCCCAACGGTTTTTCAACACCATCGGCCCGCACGCGCCGGAATTGCGGATCGCCGACGGCGACAGCGTTGTTGCCGCAACGATTGACGCCCATGCCTTTGATGCGGACGAAGCTTTGGTGTCGCAGGAACCCAACCCGATGACCGGGCCGTTCTTCGTCGAGGGCGCCGACCCCGGCGACGTTCTTGCCGTCACCATCGACACGATTGACATGACCCGACGCCAGGGCTGGACCCGCCAGGGCCTCGCCGCCAATGTGGTGGATCCGGGCCGGGTCGCCGCCCTGCCCGTGCGGGACAAGATCCTGTGGGACATCGACCGCAATGCTCACCGGGTATCGCTGCGCAATGCGCCCGCCACGCTACGCGCATGGTCGGTTCCGCTGGAGCCGATGATCGGCTGTCTTGGTGTCGCACCGGACGGTGGTCAGCACATATCCACCGCCACGTCCGGCCCGTTCGGTGGCAACATGGATTACCGCGGCATCTGCGCCGGCACGACAATCCGCTTTCCGGTCTCCGAACCCGGCGCGCTGTTCTTTCTCGGCGACGTCCATGCCGCACAGGGCGATGGCGAAATCGCCGGCACTGGCATTGAGACCTCGGCAGAGGTGCGATTCACCGTGCGGGTGATCAAGGGCAAGACCCAAGGCTGGCCGCGCGGTGAAAATGCCACCGAGATCTTTACGATCGGCAACGCCAGACCGTTGGATCAGGCATTGCAACACGCGACCACGGAAATGCTCGACTGGTTGCAGCAGGATTTCGGGCTGGACCCGGCTGCGGCCAGCCATGTGATGGCGATGGCGGTGCGCTACGACGTGGCCAACGTGTTCAATCCCGCCTATTCGGTGGCCTGCCGTCTTGCCAAGAGCGCGTTGCCAACCATCGCGTGACCGGGCCACGGCAAGACAACCTCCGGATCGAAGCCAAGGTCACAGCGGCAAGGCTGTGGTCATCTTGATTTCTTCCATACTGAGCAGCGCCGTGACGTTGTAGATCTTCACTTCGGCAATCAGTGCCTGATAGAAGGCGTCGTAGGCGCGGGCGTTCTTGACCCAGACTTTCAGAATGTAGTCGATATCGCCCGCCAATCTATGCGCTTCCAGCACCTCTGGCCGCCGCCGCACCACGTCAAGGAAGCGCTTTTCCCAGCCGGACTCATGCTCTGACGTCCGGATCAGAACGAAGAAACACGCCTCCAGCCCCAACTCCTCGGGGTCCAGAATGGCAGTCTGACGTTTGATCACGCCCTGGTCGCGCATCCGCCGAATGCGGTTCCACACCGGGGTCTTCGACGACCCGACTTTACGGGCGATTTCATCCAGCGACTGCTCGGCATCATCCTGCAATTCGGCAAGGATTTTCCGGTCCAACTCATCCACCTGGGCTGCCATTCGCGTGATCCCCTGTTTTGCGGAACCCTGTTCCATCTGCGGCTAATATCAGAACAAATTTCCTTATTGGCAAGGGTCACTGGCGCATTACCGGGAAAATATTCTATATATAGCGGGTAAATCACAGGATCACGCCATGACCGACCTGCCCCAATTCGCCGCAGACCCTGCGGTCACCTTTATCGGGGCCGGTCCGGGTGCTGCCGCGCATCTGACACTCGGCGCATACCGGGCGCTGCAAGCAGCGGATGTGGTGATCCATGACCGGCTGGTTGGTGCCGAAGTCCTTGCCCTGATCCCGACCCGGGTCCGCCGGATCGACATGGGGAAAGAGGGCTTTGGCCCCTCTGCCACGCAAACCGACATCAATGCCACGCTGGTGGCCGAGGCGATGACCGGCGCAAAGGTCGTGCGGCTGAAGGGCGGCGATTGCGGGATTTTCGGCCGGTTGGATGAAGAGATCGAGGCGCTGCAAGCGGCGGGTCTGAGGTTTGTCATCCTGCCCGGTCTGACCTCGGCTGCGGTCGCGGCTGCCAACATTGGCCAAAGCCTGACCCGGCGCGGGCGTAACGCCAGCCTGCGGATCGTCACCGGTCATGATATGGAAGGTTATGCCGAGCAGGACTGGCGCGGCATGGCGGTCCCGGGTCAGGTCACCGCGATCTACATGGGCAAGAAATCCGCCCGCTTCGTGCAGGGCCGTCTACTGATGCATGGTGCAGCCGGTGATACCGCCGTCACGCTGGTTGAAAACGTCTCGCGTCCCGATCAGCGCATCATCGCCGCAACCCTTGCCACCCTGCCCGAGGCCGCAAGCCGCCTCGACGGCCCGGCAGTCATTCTATACGGCCTCGCCCCGCGCCACGCGGCCGAAGCCATTCCCTTGCTTGAGGAGGCCCGCGCATGAGCCGTTTTACCGCCAAAGTCGTCACCGCCAACCGCCTGCGCGAAGGCGATGTCGTCTACCAGACCGCCGATGACCGCTGGACACAGCTGCATCACGAGGCCGAACTGATCGAGGACGAGGCGCACGCCCAGATGCGCCTCCTGCATGCCTCGGCCCAAAAGCTGCTGGTGGTCGGGGTTTATCTCGCTGATGCCCGCATGGGCGCCAACGGCCCGGAGCCGACCCATTTCCGCGAGGCGTTCCGCACCCGTGGACCCTCCAACTATGCCCATGGCAAACAAGCGGACCTGAGCCCCGAGGTGCAAGATGTATAAGTATTCCGACTTCGACGAAGCCTTCGTCCGCACTCGCGTCGCCCAGTTTTCGGACCAGGTCGAACGTCGACTCGACGGCTCGTTGACTGAAGACGAGTTTCGCCCGCTGCGCCTGATGAACGGCCTCTATCTGCAATTGCACGCCTATATGCTGCGGGTCGCCATTCCTTACGGCACGCTGAACCCGCATCAGATGCGCCAACTGGCCCATATCGCCGACACATGGGACAAGGGCTACGGCCACTTCACCACAAGACAGAACATTCAGTTCAACTGGCCGAAACTGCCCGATGTGCCCGCCATCCTGTCGGCCCTCGCCGATGTCGAAATGCACGCGATCCAGACTTCCGGCAATTGCGTCCGCAACGTCACCGCCGACCATTTCGCCGGGGCCGCGGCGGATGAGATCGAAGACCCGCGGCCCTATGCCGAATTGCTCCGCCAATGGTCGACCGACCACCCGGAGTTCCAGTTCCTGCCGCGCAAATTCAAGATCGCCATCACCGGCAGCCCGAATGACCGCGCCGTCACCGCCGCCCATGACATCGGCCTGCGCATGACCCGCCAGAACGGCGAGCCCGGTTTTGAGGTGCTGGTTGGTGGAGGTCTGGGCCGCACGCCCTTCATCGGCCACAAGGTGCGGGACTTCCTGCCGGTGGCTGACCTGTTGCCCTATGTCGAGGCGGTTCTCAGCGTCTACAACATGCTGGGCCGGCGCGACAACAAGTACAAGGCGCGCATCAAGATCACCGTGCATGAGACTGGCAAGGAAGAAATAACCCGGATGATCGAAGAGCGCTTCGCCGAGATCAAGCTGCTGTTCGGCGGCCATGATCAGGCCCTGCTCGCCGACATCCGGGCCGCCTTCGCGCCGCCCGCTTTCCGCAATGCCCCGACCGAGGCCTATGACGCGTTCTACAAAGCCGACCCGACCTTCCGCGCCTGGGCCGACACCAACCTGACGCCGCACCGCAACCCGCAATACGCGATCGTCACCATCTCGGTTAAGGCCCACGGCCAGACGCCTGGCGATGCGACCTCGGCCCAGATGCGCCTGATGGCCGATCTGGCGGAAAGCTACGGCCACAACGACCTGCGCATCAGCCATGAGCAGAACGTCATCCTGGCCCATGTCCACAAATCCGACCTGCCGACCGTCCACGCCGCGCTGCTGCAGGCGGGCCTTGCGACGGCCAATGTCGGCCTGCTGTCCGACATCATCGCCTGCCCCGGCATGGACTATTGCGCGTTGGCCACCGCCCGCTCGATCCCGGTCGCCCAGGAACTGGCCACGCATTTCGAGGCGCTGAAGCTGGAACACGACATTGGCCCGCTGAAGATCAAGATCTCGGGCTGCATCAACGCCTGCGGCCACCACCATGTCGGCCATATCGGCATTCTCGGCCTCGACCGCGCCGGGGTGGAAAACTACCAGATCACGCTGGGCGGCGACCATACCGAGACGGCGGCCATAGGTGACAAGACCGGTCCGGGCTTCGCCTATGACGAAATTGTGCCCGCAATAGAACGCATCCTGCGCGCCTATCTCGACCTGCGCCTGCATGCCGAGGAAACCTTCCTCGACGCGTATCGCCGGGTTGGCCTGCCGCCGTTCAAGGTTGCGCTTTATGGTGCTGAGGGTGGACGTGATGCCGCTTGACTCGACAGTCGCCGAACGCGTCTCCCTCTTGAACGCCCGCTACCGCCACCACTCGGCGACGGCGGTCCTTGAACATGCGTTGAAGGACGCCGATCTGGGCAAGGTCGCTCTGGTGTCGTCATTTGGCTCCGAATCGGTCGTGCTCTTGCATCTGGTCTCGGTCATCGCGCCCGAAACCCCGGTCCTGTTCATCGACACCAAGATGCTGTTCGCCGAAACCCTCGACTACCAGCGTGAGGTTGCCGAGAAACTGCACCTTTGCGACCTGCGCACCATCCGCGCCTCGCAGCCCCGGCTGGACTATGAAGACCCCGACAACACCCTGCACCAGTTCAGCACCGACGCCTGCTGCAACGTCCGCAAGGTCGAACCGCTGGAACGCGCGCTCAAGGATTTCGACGGCTGGATCACCGGCCGCAAGCGCTATCAGGGCGGCAAGCGTGAGGCGGTAGAGTTCTTTGAGGCCGAAGGCGACATCCGCATCAAGGTCAATCCCCTCGCCCATTGGGGGCCCGAGGATATTCAGGACTACATGGTCAACAACCGCCTGCCGCGCCATCCGCTGGTCGCCAAGGGCTATCCGTCGATCGGCTGCGCGCCGTGCACTACACCGGTGAAACCGGGTGAAGACCCCCGCGCAGGCCGTTGGCGTAACACGGATAAAACCGAATGCGGCATCCATTTCATCAATGGCAAGGCCGTCCGCATCCCAGTATCGCCCCCAAAGGAGTCCGCCGCATGAGCGTGATCGTCACCGATGCGGGTTTTGCACCCGCCCAAACCGTCGCAACCGTCGCCCTGGCCGACATTGCCCAGCATAAAGGCTGCGTCGATCTGGCCCAGACCGACAGCCCCGAGGCGCTGCGTCCCTATCTGAACGACCTCACCCTGATCCGCATCGCCTTCCCGGCCTTCAATGACGGTCGTGCCTTCACCGTCGCCCGTCGCCTGCGCGTGCTTGGCTACAAGGGCACGCTGCGCGCTTTGGGTCCGGTCATCGCCGACCAATACGCCATGGCCCGCCGCGTCGGCTTTGACGAGGTCGAAATCCCCGACGACCTCGCCCAACGCCAGCCTCAGGCCCAGTGGATCTTCCGGGCTGACTGGCGCGACCATGACTATCTGTCGCGGCTGAAAGCCTGACAGCGGCCTTTCGCCGCCGACAAGAACCCCCTATCTCAAGGCAGACCCGACATGAATGAATTGAGCGCCATGACCGACGCCCCTGTGAAATCGCACCTGCCCGACGCCCAGACCGTCACAGCGGTCAAACACTGGACCGACCGGCTGTTCTCTTTCCGGGTGACCCGGCCCAAAAGCCTGCGTTTCCGCTCGGGTGAATTCGTGATGATCGGCCTGTTGGGTGACACTGGCAAACCGCTGCTGCGCGCCTATTCCATCGCCTCCCCGGCCTGGGATGACGAGTTGGAGTTCTACTCGATCAAGGTGCCCGACGGCCCGCTGACCTCGCGCCTGCAACATATCCAGGTCGGGGATGAGATCATTCTGCGCCCCAAGCCGGTCGGCACGCTGGTGCATGATGCCCTGTTGCCCGGCAACCGGATCTGGTTCCTGTCCACCGGCACCGGCTTTGCCCCCTTCGCCAGCCTGCTGCGCGAACCCGAGACCTATGACAAATACGATCAGGTCATCATGATGCACACCTGCCGCGAAGTCGCCGAACTCGAATATGGCCGTCAGTTGGTGGAAAGCCTGAAAGATGATCCGCTGATCGGCGAGATGGTTGGCGACAAGCTGAAATACTACCCCACCACCACGCGCGAGCCTTCGGCGCTGATGGGCCGCATCACCGACAACCTCACCTCCGGCAAGGTCTTTGCCGACCTGAACCTGCCGCCAATGGACCCCGAACACGACCGTGCCATGGTCTGCGGTTCGCTCGCCTTCAACCATGACGTCAAGGCGGTGCTGGAAAAGTTTGGCCTGCATGAAGGCGCCAATTCCGAACCGCAGGAATATGTCGTCGAAAAAGCCTTCGTCGGTGACGGCATCTGACGCATTTGCCGAAATCCGGCCGCAGATCGACCTGCCCCCGCGCAAAGCAAAAATGAAAAAGGCCGCGCAGATCGCTCTGCGCGGCCTTGGACTTGGTTTGGATTACTGAATGCTCAGCGCGGTCTTGATCGCGGTGATGGCGGCAGCAATCTTGGCGCTGTCGGTGCCAGCTGCGTCAACCAGACCTTTCAGCGTCGCCTTGGTCGCCGCGTCGGCGGACGAGGCGTCGATCATGGCGTCGATCTTGGTCGCGTCAAAGTTGGCCGGGTCCAGCAAAGCCATGCTGTCGGACGCAGCCGGGGCCGCGGCAGCGGTATCCGTAGCAGCCGGGGCCGCAGCGGTAGTATCGGTCGCAGCCGGTGCAGCAGCGGCCGCCGCAGCAGCGTCATCGGCAGCCTTCTTGGCGGCAGCTGCATCATCGGCCGCCTTCTGGGCAGCCGCTTCATCAGCGGCTTTCTGCTCTATGGCCATCTGCGCCGCAACCTGCGCCGGCTTATAGCTGAACTGGTAATAGCCAGCACCGACCACAACGATTGCGATGATGGCGAGAATCAAGTTTCTGTTCATGTCAGGTCTCCATTAACCGACGGGGATATCCAGTGTCCGCCCTATGACAGATCAGGGGTCACTTGGGAAGCGCCCTGCAGCGCAGTGGCATTACTCCGATGCTGCAGCAAAGGTTTAACGGGTTGAAGACGGCGCCAACCCCGCTTATCTTAACAGCCGCAAAGCCCAATAACAATTCAAGGACCACCACCATAGCCCGCAGACCTCACAACGCCCCGCCGCAGCGGGATACTGGACCCCGCATCAATGACCGTATCCGGTCCCTCGAGATCCGCCTGATCGGTGCGGAAGGCGAGAATATCGGGGTGGTTACTCCGGCGCGTGCTATGGCCCTGGCCGAAGAGGCTGGGCTGGATCTGGTCGAAATCTCGCCCAATGCCGAACCGCCAGTCTGCAAGATCATGGACTTTGGCAAGTTCAAATACGAACAACAAAAGCGCGAGGCCGAGGCCCGCAAGAAGCAGCACATTATCGAAATCAAGGAAATCAAGTTCCGTCCCGGCACGGATATCCATGATTATGATGTAAAAATGCGCTCGGTGCTGAAGTTTCTGGAAGAGGGTGACAAGGTCAAGGTCACCCTGCGCTTCCGTGGCCGTGAAATGGCCCACCAGGATCTCGGTCTGGAATTGTTGCAACGCGTCGCCGCAGATGTCGGTGACAACGGCAAGATCGAAAGCATGCCCCGGCTGGAAGGCCGCCAGATGGTCATGATGGTCGGGCCGAGATAACCCAGCATCACGCTGCGATACGAACCGGGGGGCCTTGCCCCCCTTTTTGTTGCGCCATCATTCATCTAAATGGTTGACTGATGGCGCGAATCGCTATAATTCATCCATATGGTTGAACGAGACGACACCCAGCTGACCGAGATACTGAAAGCCGCCAGCGATCCGACCCGGCGGGCCATTCTGACGCTGCTTGCCCAGAACGGCCCGACCCGGGTGACCGAAATCGCAGCTCGCTTCGACATGAGCCTCAACGCCGTGTCCAAGCACATCAAGGTTCTGGAAGGTGCTGGCCTTGTCAGCCGACGTACCCTTTGGCGCGAACACCTGATCGAGGTGCAGATGGGTCCACTCCGGCAAGTGGACCTGTGGTTTGGCGACCTGCGCTCGATCTGGGACTTGCGGCTGGAGGCTCTTTCAAAGCTGCTCACAGGAGAGAACGATGACTGACACCACCATCGACGACCTGACCCTGACCCTCCAACGCCATATCGCGGCCCCGCCCGCCAAGGTCTATGCCGCCTGGCTCGATCCCAAGACGCTGATGCGGTTCATGGCCAATTGCAAAGGCATGAAACTGGCCTATGCCGAAACTGATCCCCGTGTCGGTGGCACCTTCCGCATCGACCTCGACAACGAGGGTCATGTCGTGCAGCACACCGGCACCTATCTGGCGCTAAAGCCGCATTCAGAAATCGCCTTCACCTGGGTCTCGCCCTATTGCACCGCCGAAAACAGCACCGTCAGGCTGGACTTTGTCCCTGATGGTGAGGGCACCCGCATCACCCTGACCCACAGCCGCTTCATCGACGAAAACCATCGCGACATGCATGTCGGCGGCTGGGCCACGATGCTGGACGGGCTGGTGGCCACCCAACTCTGACACGGCGGACCACTCAACTGGGTGGCCCCTTACCCTCAACCCGCAGGAGATCACCATGGCAGACCTGACCACAACGGTATCGCGCACCATCAAAGCCTCGCCGCAACGGGTGTTCGACGCCTGGCTCGACCCGGAAATCATGACGAAATTCATGGTACCGCGCGACAAGATGCACGCCCGCGACGTCAAGGCCGATCCGCGGGTCGGCGGGCGATTTCAGGTGATCATGGTCGGCGACAAGGAGTACCCGCATGAGGGCACTTATCTGGAAATCACCCCGCATTCCCGGCTGGTCTTCACATGGGAGGCTCCCTGGTCCGCGCCCGGCACCACGGTGACCATCGAATTGACCCCGGAAACCGGCGGCACGCGTGTGGACTTGACCCAGGTGCGTTTCATGTCCGAAGAGGCCCGCGACAGCCATGCCGAAGGCTGGACCGGCATGCTGGCGAACCTCGCGACCCTGGTTGAGGTCTAGATGCCCACGCAGCTCGCCTATGTGAACTGGCCTGCGGTCCTCTTGGGCACGGTGGCCGCCTTTGCCCTTGGCATGGTCTGGTTTGGCCCGATCTTCGGCAAAGTCTGGACCAAGGGCAGCCACAACATCGCGCCGCCGCCTAGCCTGCCGCTGGCCGCAATGGCCTTGCAATTGCTGGGCACCTTCCTGATGGCCCTGGTGATCGGGGCCACCGAAACCCTGCGAGACCTGCCGACCGCGATT
>JBDTQR010000159.1:0-10680 GCA_039932095.1 bacterium
CCCAACTTTACGGCGGTTGGCCGATGGTGCTGTCCGGCATCAAGACACTGCTGGAGACCGGTGGATTGTTGACCACACCAGGCTCGCTGCGCTGGGTTCAGGGCAGCGGCGACCATCTTTCCGACGTGATATAGGAGCACTGCAATGGCCGAACTGCATGTCTACAATTCGATCTCACTGGACGGGGCATTCACCGATGCGGCCGGTGACATGTCTTGGGCGCATCACCGGGATCCGGAATGGCTCGCCTTTGTCGGCAGCAACGCCCGCGGTGCGGCGCGCTATCTGTTCGGTCGGGTGACCTATGACATGATGGCTGGGTTCTGGCCCACTCCAGCCGCCCAGATGATGAACCCGGATGTCGTGAAGGCGATGAATGAGACGCCGAAATTCGTGGCCTCGCGCAGCCTGGAGCGGTCGGCATGGTCCAATTCAACGGTTTTGCAAGGTGAACTGGTGCCAGCCGTGGCGGCGTTGAAAGCGTCCGAGGGGGCGGATCTGCTGATCATGGGCAGCGGGTCAGTGGTGGCGCAACTTTCAGAGGCGCGGCTGATCGACCAATATCAACTGGTGCTGAACCCGCTCGCCTTGGGTGGGGGAAGGACTTTGTTTCAGGGCATGACGGCGCAGTTGCCGCTGGAGCTGCGTGACAGTCGGGTGTTCCGCAATGGTTCGGTCGTCCTGACCTACCGTCTGGGCTAGGGCGCGAGACGCCTCTTTCAGATTGTCCTGTTGGTTTGCCGACCGTTGCCGTCCCGTAGCCCCAAGTTCGCAGTGCTGGCGCTCGATTCGGCCAGAGTGACCCCACCGGTCATGCCCGGGCAACCCCGGGCCGAGCAAGCGGGGCGTTGACGCCGTTGGGCGGAATTTGCCCTGCCAGAACCGCCAGGGCATTGCGCACGGCTGTCACGGCAGCGTCGGATTTGGCATTGTGGGTCAGCCCGGCCTGATGCGGAGTGAGGATGACATTGTCGAGGGCAAACAGCGGGCTTTCCGTCAACGGCTCGCGTTCAAAGACGTCCAGCGCGGCACCGGCAATGCGGCCTTCGATCAACGCCTCAGTCAGTGCAAGTTCATCGACGAGCTCGCCGCGCGCGATGTTCACCAGATAGGCATGGCGCTGCATCAATGCGATTTGCCGCGCGCCGACGATATGCCGCGTCGACGGGTTCAGCGAGGCAAACACATTGACCACGTCCGACCGGGCCATGACCTCATCCAGCGGCAGATATGTGATGCCCAGTTGTTCGGCAAAATCGGCATCTGGCGTCCGGGTGTGGCAAATCAGGTTCATGCCAAAGGCCTTGGCCCGTCGTGCCGCCGCGCGACCGATCTGGCCCAAACCGATCATGCCAAAGGTGGCACCCCAGATGTCCATCGAGCCCTGCGTGTTCGCCGCCCACTGTCCTGCCCGGATCGCGATATCACCTCGCCTGATCTGGCGCACCAGCGCCAGCATCAACCCGATGGAAAACTCGGCGCATTGCTCGGCATTGACACCTTTGACATTGGTGACCCAAATTCCGCGTGCCGTCGCTGCAGGCAGATCGACATTGTCGGTGCCTGAGGTATGCAATGCGATCACCCGAGCGCGCGGCACCAGGTCCAAGGCGGCGCCGTCAATGCCCATGATCCGCCCCATCACGATGGCATCAACCGTTGAAGGATAGGCCAGCCGCCGTGCTACAATCTGGTCAAAGGGGACCAGGTCGTTGACCCAGGTCACCCTGTGACCCGAAGCCTCCAGCGCTGCGACGGCCTTGGGCAAGGTGTGCAGGCTGTCCGAAATCACCAGAATATGCGTGCGGGTCACGGTCATGCGGTCTGAACCCGCTGCCCGTCTTTGGCAAAGAAATGGGCTTGGGCAAGGTCAGGGGTAATCCACACCGCGCGCCCTGCCGTCAGATCAAGCCGGGCCTTGGTCACCACCGTCAAATGCGTTTCGCCGCGGGTCACGAACAGCATGGTCTCGCTACCCGTCGCTTCGGACGAGGCAACACTGGCGGCAAAGCCTCCTGCGACCGGTTCCAGACTGACCGTCAGATGATCCGGTCTGAACCCTATGGTCATTCTGTCCGCCGCCTGTGCATTGACCGGCATCGGCACCGCAAAGTCGGAAAACAGCTGCAGATCTCCGGCCTCGACACGCCCCTCCATCAAGTTCATGGCCGGTGAGCCGATGAAGGTTGCAACGAAGGTGTTGGCGGGCCGGTCGTACAGTTCCAGCGGCGTTCCGACCTGCTCGACCAGACCACCACGCAGAACGACGATCTTGTCGGCCATCGTCATCGCTTCGATCTGATCGTGGGTGACATAGATTGATGTCACACCCAACCGCTTCTGCAGATCGCGGATTTCCGAGCGCATCTGGACCCGCAGCTTTGCGTCAAGGTTCGAAAGCGGCTCATCGAACAGAAAGACCTTGGGATTGCGCACGATGGCCCGGCCGGTTGCCACCCGTTGGCGCTGACCACCGGACAACTCTTTGGGATAGCGCTGCAGATAATCGGTCAGCCCGAGCGACTCGGCGGTTTGATTGACCACGCGGCGCACTTCGGCCTTGGGCACGCCGGCGAGTTTGAGCGCGTAGCCCATGTTCTTTTCAACCGTGAAATGCGGGTACAGCGCGTAATTCTGAAACACCATGGCGATGTCGCGATCCTTTGGCGCCATGCGCGTGATGATGACGCCATCGACAGCAACGTCACCACTGGTCACCTCTTCCAGTCCCGCGACCATGCGCAGCAACGTCGACTTGCCGCAGCCCGACGGCCCGACCAGCACAACGAATTCGCCATCCGCGATCTCCAGCGTCACGCCTTTGATGATGTCGACGCTGCCGAAGGATTTTCGCAGATCGCGCAGTGATACCGTTCCCATCGCCCCGCCCTTTCCTCGGTGTCCCTCAGGTCCGTCCGGGACCGTCACCCAGGCCAATTTCTCAAACGCTAACGCAATAAGTGCGCAAAAGCGAGCAAAGAAATGTTGGCTTTTGCGTATTTCGTGTTAGGATTTTTGAAATTCCAAGAACAACCCGGGCCAGAATCGGCCTCTAACCACTGGGAGATATCCATGTCGATCCTCAAGTTGACTTGCACCCTGGGCGTCGCCCTGGTCACCAGCACGGCGCTGACAACCTTTGCCTTGGCGCAAGACACCAAGACGATCAAGATTGCGACGCATTACAATGAAGAACAGATGGCACCGCTCACCGACTGCTTCCGAGCCTATGAGACCAGCCATCCCGGCATCAAGATCGAATTTCAACAGGCCGACTATGGCGACTTTCTGCAAACCATCCTGACCAGCCGGGTCGGTGGCACCTCGCCTGATATCTACAACATCTACTCGATCTGGGCGCCGCAGCTTGCCTCGGCAGGGGCACTCGCCACGCCGCCAGCAGAGATTCAGGATTGGATCAAATCCGCCTATGGCGCAGGAACCGTCGGAGCGGCCACGATCAATGGCACGCTTTGGGGCATCCCGACCGAATTGTCGGTCTACGAATTGATCTACAACAAGAAGATACTCGCCGCTGCGGGCTTTGACGCGCCGCCCGCGACCTGGGATCAGTTGCACGACATGGCCGCCAAGACCACCACCAAGAACGCCCAAGGCGTGATCGACCGTGCCGGATACGTCTATGGTCCCACCGTTTCCAACGCCGTGCATGTGTTCTACAGCCAGATGTTTGCCGAAGGCGTCGCGCCCTATTCGGACGACTTCCGCAAGACCAACTTCACCTCGCCTGAGGCCATCAAGATCCTGGAACGGCAGGCCAAGCTGTTCTCCGAAGGCGTCACCTCGACGACCAACACGCCCGATGACATCTCGGGCGGTACGGCGGCCATGGCGATCATGGCCAACTGGAACAAATACGATTTCCAGACGGCCTTTGGCGATGAGTTCGAAAACACCATCGGCGTGGCCCCGGTACCCAATGACGGCGGTGCGCCGGGGACGATGCTGTATTCCTTCCTGTGGGCTGTCGACAGCACCTCCAAGGTTCAAGCGGAAAGCTGGGATCTGCTGAAGTGGCTCGACACCGCACAGGACGGCAAACCGCTGTCCTGTACTGGAGAGATGCTGAACAAACTTGGCGCGCTGTCGGGCAACCTGTCGGACCTTGCGGCAATGGACGTCAACGACAACTTCTCCAAACCGTTCGTCGATGCCATTTCCAGCGGTGCCGCCAAAAGCCAGCCGAACATCTGGCAAGCCGACGAGAACGAGCGTACTCTGCGGGGCTATATCGAGCAGGTCTGGGCCGGCACGATGAGTGCTGAGGACGCGATGAAGGCCGCGGATGCCGAGGTTACCGCTGTTCTGGCCGAACAGCCCTGACATGAAGCCAAGGGTCGAGGGCTGGAAACATACGCGAAAGGGAACACTGGCATGACCAACGCCACCCCTGCCCCGTATCGCCAGCCCTCACGCAGCCGGCGGTCGTGGAAAGTTGTCGACTGGCTTGGCTCCAAAGCCGTCGCGCCATGGATCTTTCTGGCACCAACCCTGCTTTTTGCGGTGGTTTTCTTTATCCTGCCGCTGATCTACGCAACCTATATCTCGTTCACCCGTTGGGATGGTCTGCAGCCGCCACGCTGGGTCGGGTGGTCCAATTACAACTATGTTCTGACGGTCGATCCGGTGTTCTGGAAGACGCTGTGGAATACCTTGTATTTCTCCGGTGCTTCGATCGTGATCGGGGTGCCATTCGCCGTTGTGCTGGCCTATGCCTTCACCCGGTCGCGCGGACAGGTATTCTGGCGCTCGGTCTACTGGTTGCCAATGATCACCAATGTCGTGGCGGTCGCCTATATCTGGCGCTTTGTGCTGGACGACCGCTACGGTCTGGTGAACCGCACTCTGGCCCTGCTGGGCCTCGGCGCGCCGCGTTGGCTGAACGATCCCAGTCTGGCGCTGACGTCGGTCGTTCTGATCTTTGTCTGGATGCAGCTGGGCCAGAACATGCTGCTGTTCTCTGCCGGTCTGGCAAATATCGACGAAAGTTATTATGAGGCTGCCCGGCTGGATGGCGCTGGAGAGACGCAGATCTTCTTCCAGATCACCCTGCCCCTGCTGATGCCGACCACGCTGTTCGTGCTGATCACGAATTTCATTGCCGGGCTCAGTTATTTCGCGCTGAACCTGGTGTTGACCGATGGCAACGGTGGTCCGATGCGATCGACCACGGTGACCGGGCTCTACATGTATCAGACCGCCTTCAATGACCTGAGGATGGGTCGGGCCTCGGCGATGGCCTACATTCTATTCGCCGTGATCCTCGTCATCACACTGATCCAGCTGCGCGTGTTCCGTCGCGGCGGGGTCGAGGCACACTGATGGCAGAGGTACGCAGCAAATCAGCGACAGGCACGGCGTGGGCAATACTCAAATACGGTCTGCTTGCCGTTGGCGCCATCATCATGCTAGCCCCCTTCGGCGACATGTTCCTTGGCGCGCTGCGCACTCCGGCCGAACGGCTGAGCCAGCCGCCGGCCTATTGGCCAAGTGATCCGCAATGGGGCAACTACCTCAGGGTGTTCACCGAATTGCCGATGGCGCGCTGGATCTTCAACTCCGTCGCACAGACCTCGGCCATCACGGTGCTGCAACTGCTGACCTCGGCCATGGCTGGCTTTGCCCTGGCAAAATACCGCTTTGCGGGTCGCGATTTCCTGTTTCGCGCCATCCTCGGTGCACAGATGTTCCCGTTCTTCCTATTCCTGATCCCGGTGTTCTTCATCCTCCGCTACTTTCCGCTGTTCGGCGGCAATGACATGCTGGGACAAGGCGGCTCGGGCTTTCTGAACACCGCATCCGCCATTATCCTGCCCTTCGCGGTGTCGTGGTACGGCATTTTCATGATGCGCCAGTTTTTCATGTCCTTGCCGGATGAGTTGCTGGAGGCTGCGCGGCTCGACGGGGCCAGCGAGTTCCGTATCTTCGTGCAGATCGCGCTGCCCTTGGTTCTGCCCGGGCTGACGACGCTCGGCATCTTTGTCTTTGTCTATCAATGGAATGAGGTGATATGGACGATGACCGTCACCCGCACCGCGCCGGCCTTGCAGACCATCCCGGTCGGCATCTACCTGTTGCGTGGCGCTTTCATCGACCAAAGCACTTTGTCCTTGCAGGAGGCGGCGCTCGCGGTGTCCATCGCCCCGGTGATCGTGACTTTCCTGCTGCTGCAACGTTTCTACATCCGCGGCCTGACCGCCGGGGCCATCAAAGGCTGAGCCATGCTGATCGACGACGCCTATCTTGACCAGTTCGAGACCGACATGGTCCGCCTGTCGCGCCGCGCCTATGCCGAGGTTGGGGTGCCGATGTATCTGGTCCCCGAAGACCTGACCGGCACCAATCCCGCACCACCGCCCGACCCAGCGTTTCAAGCCTTGGCGCAGGAGTTCGAAGCCGTCACGGCGGCACTGGCCGCGCGCAATGGCCCATTGTCCTCAACCGATCTCGCCCAGGTGCTGGAGGTTTTGGCCGACCGTAATTTCCTCGACGTGCCGTTTTCATCCCTGTCGGACGGACCGGCTCAATGATCCAGCTGCCCCGAACCGCCACGGAAACCGCCGCCGAACTGGCCCGTGGGCTGCGCAATGGCCGGGCCTTCCGGCTGATCAACTTTCACGCCACCCCCGCCGGCCGCCGCGCCGAATACCGCGCGCAGATCGCCGCATGTGCGGGGCACTATTCCAGCCTGTCGGCCGAGGCGTTGCACAGTGTTATGGCCGGAGGCGCCTTTCCCGCCAAGCCAATGCTGGTACCGGTGCTGTTCGAAGGTTTCCGTGACAATCACGACGTCCTGTTGCCCATCCTTGAAGATTTCGGCTTCAAGGGCTGGTTCTTTGTGCCATCGCATTTCATCAATGTCGAACCGCGCCGTCAGCGGATCTTTGCCGCCCGCCATCATCTCTATTATGGCCCTGACGCGTACAGCGGCGACCGTATTGCGCTATCCTGGCCGGAACTTCGTTCCGCCCATGCTGCCGGACATCTGGTTGCCTGCCATTCCCGCAACCATACGGCGCTGCACCCCGACACGCCCGACGACGTGCTGCACGAGGAAATCGTGGGGGCAAAGGAGGAACTGGAACAGGGTCTTGGCGCGTCCGTCGATACCTTTTGCTACCTTTACGGTGCTGAATACGGCCTGAACCCACGCGCCGACGCATTGCTGATCGAGGCCGGTTTTCGGTACCTGTTCTCGAATTTCCGGTTGCAGAAATTGCAATGACGGTACCGGGTCTGCGTGTCGTCAACTATCACCTGACGCCGGTGGCGCGGGCCGACAGCTATGACCGAGAATTCGCCGCCCTCGCCGCGAACTATGCCGCCGTGGGCGAGGATGATCTGGCCGAATTTCTGAACACCGGCCGGTGGTCCTTGCCACGTGACGGCGTGATTCCGGTGTTCTACAACGGCTATCGCAACAATTTCGACATTGCCCGACCTCTGCTAGAAAAACACGGGCTTGTTGGCTGGTTCATGGCGGTTACCGGATTTTCAAGCTGCCCTGCGCCCGAACAGGCGCAATTCGCCGCGACGCACAATCTGGCCGTGGTGCCAGAATATAATGACGGGCGCATTGCCCTGTCGTGGGACGAGTTGCGCGTGCTGGACCGAACGCATGTGGTGGCCAGCCATACCCGAAACCACAGCCGTGCCTCGCTGACCGACTCACGTCAGCTGGAAGGTGAGATTGTGGGCGCACAGCGGGATTTCACCAACAACCTTGGACATCCGGTGCGCAGTTGTGCATGGCTGTCCGGCGCGCGCTACGGTGCCCACCCAATGGCCGACGACGCCATGGACCGTGCGGGCCATGACTTCCTGTTCTCGAACTTTGCGGTGCAACAGTTACAGCGCAAAATCACGCGCTGACGATCAGCAAATCAGTAGTTTCGTTCACGTGCAACAACGCGGTCTCATCCGGCCGCAATGCAAGGGTCTGGCCACCGACCACCCGGGTTCCTGCGTGGCCCACTGCACCCGATACAATATGGATCAACATCTCCTCACCGCCGACCTCCAGCACACTGCCTGATTTTGGACTGACCCGGCGAAAGCGCAACCGTTCTGCGAGCCCGACACTTTGGCCACCGACCGGCTGAACCCTGACACGGCCAGCAGCTTCCGCACGCGCATAGGCCACCGTGACCGGACCAAGTGGCGCAAGTCGGTAAGCATGGTCGGGAGTCATATAGAGCGCGCGCCCCGGGCCTTCCGCTGACAGCCTGCCGTGAAACGGATGTGCCCCGGTGATGGTCATCTCAAAGGCCCCGCCAAGTGGCACGATGAAGACTTCATCCCCTTCGCTTTCGCCATGGATCGAAGGTCCGGGTTGAAATCTATAGATCCGCAATGATTTCAGGCGACTGAACCCGGTCTGCCGTTGATCGATATCCACCGGGCGCGGGCAAGGACCGACGCCGGGCAGGTCGATCATGCGGCTTTCGTCTGCGTCGATGATCTGCATGGCGTCACACGAACTGAGGCAGGAATTCGCGGTGACCCTCGATCAGCTCATCCGCCAGAACCCGCGCCAGATCGGGCGCCCCGACCGCGCCATCGGCCAGCAAGGCCTCGATCATCAGGTCCCGTGAGCCTTTGACCGCCGCGTCAACAGTGATCTCCACTGCTTCGATCTTGGCGTTCAACTTGGCAATCAGCGCCATTGGCAGCGGGTCCGCCATCAGCGCCGCAAATCCCCCGCCCAAGGCCGCCGCATTGCATTCCACCACCGCATGCTTTGGCAGATACGGCGCCTGCCCTTCATTTGGCAGATTGACTGAAAACACCTCACGGCGGTCTGTCAGCAGCGAGGTCATGATCTGAAGCAGCTGCTCGCTTTCACCGGGAACATTCTCGTAATAGGCGGGTGGCAGCGGGTCCGGTGAGCGGGCAATCGCCAGCATCTCATCGTACCATGTGTCACCAAGCGAGATCCTTGCGTCGATCGGAAAGGCGTCGCGGCCCAGCACATGGCCGCAATACGCCCCACCCGGAAAGCGTTCGGGATAGAATTCCACCGCATGGCGGTCCATCGCACAGGGAAACACCGAATACTGCCGGAAAATCCCCCAGGAAAACGGGTCATCGGCAAAACGCGGCGCGCGACCGGTAACCGTGTTGTCCCAGACCTGTTTGGCCGCCAGTTCCGCCGCTAGCCCAGACGCCTGTTTGGCCACCTCAGCCTGCAACAACGGCACCGCATCTGCGCCATCCAACCTGAGCCGGGTTAGAAAGGTCAGGTGGTTAAGTCCGATGCCATAGGACCTGATCCGCCCCGGTTCGACGCCCAAAAACCGCGAAATCTGACCCTCGACATGATGGACCCCGTGGCACAACCCAACCACCGGCACGCCAGTTTCGCGGCGGATTGCCCGGCAAATCGCAGTCATCGGGTTGGAATAGTTGAAGAAATGGGCGTCGGGGCACAGCTCGGCCACATCCTGCGCAATGGCAATCATCTGCGGGACCATCCGCATCGCCCGCGAAATGCCGCCCGGCATTGCCGTGTCACCGACCGGCTGGAAAATGCCGTGGCGGCGCGGGATTTCGATATCGCGCTGCCAGCCCTTTCGGCCACCGACTGCAATGGTGGTCACCACAAAATCCGCCCCGGTCAGCACCGCGCGGCGGTCCGTGGCGGCGGTTACCGGAATGTGGACCCCTTTGGCGGCCAGCATCTTGGCGACCAGCCGGTTAACCGCATCCAGTGTCACCGGGTCGATATCGACCAATGCCAGTTCCCAACGGTCGGCCTCGCCCGCCAGAATGATGTCGGCCACCAATCTTTGGGTGAAAACCGTGCTTCCCGCCCCGATCAGAACCAGCTTCAATGCCGCCATGGGACTCTCCGTCGTCGCGGCCCTGCGCCACGGGTTTTCGTCAGGATAGAATGAAACGATCAAAAGTCTATGCAAAAATGATTGCTTTTGCGCGGTATTTGCGGAACATGAGACCAGCACCGCGTCACAGCCAGAGCATCGCATGATCCGCGCCGAACGACATGAACTGATTTTGGCTGAGCTGGCCCGCCGGGGCACCGTCAGTGCGCAAGAACTGGCTGGGCTGCTCGACACCTCCCTTGCCACGATCCGGCGCGACATTGCCGAACTGGATGAGCGCAAGGCCGTCACGCGCACGCATGGCGGTGCTTCCCTGCCCGAACGTGGTGTGGAACTGCCATTCGATGCCAAAGTGATGACGTTTCTGCCGGAAAAGCGCCGGATCGGCGCGCAAGTCGGCTCGATGATCGAAGCGGGCAGCATGATCGGTCTTGGTGGCGGCACGACGGTCATGCAGATCCTGCCCGCCATTCGCCGGATGCGACTGAAGATCGTCACCACGGCGGTAAATGTCGCACTGGACTTGCGTGAGGCCGAGCAAGTCGAGGTCACGTTGACCGGCGGCACCTTGCGGCGGCGCACCGCAGAGATGGTGGGCCATGTCGCCGAACGTACCCTGCGCGACATCAATATCGACGTGGCGGTGATCGGGGTTGACGGCATTGACGCTGTAGCCGGCTTCACCACCTATGACTCGTCCGAGGCCTATGTGAACCGGGTCATGCTGGAACAGGCGCGCGAGGTGTGGATTGCCGCTGACCATTCCAAATTCGACCGCATCCTGCCGGCACTGATCTGCCAGACCCAACTGGTCAGT
>JBDTQR010000160.1:0-10663 GCA_039932095.1 bacterium
CAACTTCCGGCAGTTGCGGGCGGATCACGGCGGCAGACAGGTTCTGCATCCGCATATTATAGAGCGGCAGCTTGTTTTGCCAAAGCATGAAGCTGTTCTGCATGCCGGGGTGTTTTTTCCAGTTCGTCTCATAGGCGCCGGACATGATGACGCAGCGGGCGGCAATTTCCGGGTCGTCGGTGATCAGGATGCCGCCTTCGCCCGCGTTCACCAGCTTGTAGGACTGAAAGCTGAAACAGCCGATCTTGCCGATGGTGCCGATCTTGCGGCCATGCCACTCGGTGCCCAGGGAATGCGCCGCATCCTCGATCACCGGGATCTGTGCCGCATCGCACAGGGCCATGATGGCGTCCATGTCGGAGGTATGGCCGCGCATGTGGCTGATCAGGACGGCATCGGCGCCCGGCAGTTTCGCCGCGAAATCAGCCATGTCGACGCGGTAATTGTCGCCAACCTCGACCAGCACCGGCACCATGTCGGCATGGACCACGGCGGAGGGTACGGCGGCGAAAGTGAAAGCAGGGATCAACACCTTGGCGCCGCGCGGCAGATCAAGGGCCTTCAATGACAAGAACAGGGCGGCGGAACAGGACGACACGGCGAGGGCGTAGCGGCTGCCCATCAGCGCGGCAAACTCCTGTTCCAGCAGGGCGACGGGCGAGCCCTCGGAGGTGTAGCGGAACAAATCGCCAGAGGTCAGCAGCTGTTCGATTGCGCTGCGGGCAGCCTCCGGGATCGGTTCGGCGTCATAGGTGTTGGGCGCGAGCAGTTGACCGTCCGGTGCCATGATCACAGCTTTCCTGAAACTCTTGTTTAGGAAAGCTTTAAACAATGGTTCCGTAACGCGCCAGTGACAATTGCGCTGCAGCGGCGAAATCCGCCGAGCAAAAGGCGGAATGTTGCCAGCAGAGCGACACTTGTCAGAACGGCAAGACGCGCTACAACCCCAATCTGTCGCGCATGGAATACCAGGTCATCGCCAGGACCAGCAAAGGCCAGCGCAAGGCACCACCGCCCGGAAAGGCGTGTTGAGGGACCGACGCCATCAGGTCAAAACGTTCGGTCCGGGTTGCGACCGCTTCGGCGAGGATCTTGCCCGCCAGCGTCGCCATGGCGACCCCGTGACCGGAATAGCCGGATGCAGACAGGACATTGCTGGCTGGCCGGAGAAAACAGGGCATCCTGTTCATGGTGATGGCAAGGGTGCCGCCCCAGGCATAGTCAATCCGGGTGCCGCCGAGTTGCGGATAGACCGCAAGCATGGGTTTCATCACGGTCTTCACGATGTCGGCCGGGAAGCGGTAGCCATAGGTCTCGCCGCCACCGAACAAGAGCCGGTTGTCCTCTGACAGCCGCCAGTAGTTCACCACGAATTTGCTGTCGGCGACCGCAACGGGTTCGGCCAGAACCTCGGCGGCACGGGGGCCAAGCGGTTCGGTCGCGACGATGAAATTGTTGATCGGCATGACCCGCGCGGCCACCATCGGTTCCAGCCCGCCAAGATAGCCGTTGCAGGCCAGGATCACCTGATCAGCGGTCACACGTCCGGCAGCGGTATGGACCACGGGCTTTGCGCCATGATCCAGCCGCAGCACTTCGGAAGTTTCGTGGATGCGGACCCCGGCCTTGGCGGCCGCCACTGCGAGGCCGATGGCATAGTTGAGCGGATGGACATGGCCGGCGCCACGGTCAACCTCGCCGCCCTTGTAGGCCTTGGAGCCGATCAGGCGGCGGATGGCGGTCTGGTCGAGCGGTTCGATCTGGGTATAGCCATAGTCGCGGCGCAGCTTGTCGGCATAGGCATGGGCGTGGCGGGTCTCGGCGTCGGTATAGCAGGCATGGGCGACGCCGGGGTGAAAGGTGACCGGCATGGCATGGTCACGGATCAGGGTCTTGACCAGGGACTTCGCCTCTTCCGCCAGATCCCACAGCCGGTGGGCCGGGTCGCGACCGACGGTCGCCTCCAGCCAATCCTGATCCTGACGCTGGCCGGAGCCGACCTGGCCACCGTTGCGACCGGAGGCGCCGAACCCCACGCGGTGGGCCTCCAGCAGCACGACCGAAAGACCGCGCTGGGCCAGATGCAGGGCGGCGGACAGGCCGGTGTAGCCACCGCCGATCACGCAAACATCGGCGGTGGTCGGCGCTTGCAGGGGCGGAAAGGCCGCAAGCGGAGTGGCGGTGGCGGCGTAGAAGGAGGCCGGATAGGCCCCCTTGCGGTCATTTGCGTGCAGAAGGTTCATACATTCAACAGCAGATGCTGACGTTCCCACGGGCTGATGACTTGCAGGAACTCTTTGTATTCATTGCGTTTTACTGAATCATAGACTTTGCAGAAATCGATCCCCAGCACCTCTTTCAACGCCGCGTCCGCGTCAAGCAGGTCAAGCGCATCGCCGAGGTTGGTCGGGATGTCGTCGCTGTCGATATAGGCGCTCGCCTTGAATTCTGGCCGCGGGTCGCGCTGCTCTGTCAGGCCGAGATAGCCGCAGGCCAGCGTCGCCGCGATTCCGAGATAGGGGTTGCAATCCATCCCCGGCAAGCGGTTTTCGACGCGGCGGCCGGAGGGGCTGCTGATCGGGATCCTGAGGCCGGTGGTCCGGTTGTCGCGGCCCCATTCAAGGTTGATCGGGGCGGCGAAGTCCGGGACGTAGCGGCGGTAGCTGTTGACATAGGGCGCAAGCACCGCGATGGCGCCGGTCAGGTGGTGCTGCATCCCGGCAATGAAGTGGAAGAAGGCCGGGGTCTCCTCGCCCTTCTTTTCGGCGAAGATGTTCTTGCCGGTCTTGCTGTCGACCACCGAGGTGTGGATATGCATCGCAGAGCCCGGCTCTCCGGCAATCGGTTTGGCCATGAAGGTGGCGAAACAGTCGTGGCGCAGCGCGGCCTCACGGATCAGGCGTTTGAAGAAGAACACATCGTCAGCCAGACGAACCGGGTCGCCATGTTCGAGGTTAAGCTCGATCTGGCCGGCGCCGCCCTCTTGCAGGATGCCGTCAATTTCCAGCCCCTGCGCTTCGGCATAGTCATAGATGTCGTCGATCACCTTGCCGTATTCGTCGATGGCCGACAGACTGTAGGCCTGTTTGCCCGCGGCACGGCGGCCCGAGCGGCCCATCGGCGCCTCGACCGGCATGTTGGGGTCGATGTTGCGGGCGGTCAGAAAGAACTCCATCTCGGGGGCGACGACCGGGGTCCAGCCCTGTGCCTGATAGAGGCCGACGATGCGTTTGAGCACGTTGCGCGGCGAGAACGGCACGAGGTTGCCGTGCTGGTCGGTGGCGTCATGGATCACCTGCAGCGTTACGTCAGCCGTCCACGGCGCTGCGGTGGCGGTGGTAAAATCGGGGACCATATACATGTCCGGCTCGGTGAAGGCGTCAAACGGGTTGTCGGCCCATTCACCGGTGATGGTCTGCAGGAAGATCGAGTTCGGCAGGAAGTAGTTGGTCTGCTTGCCGAATTTGCCTGCGGGCATCGCCTTGCCACGCGCCACACCGGCAATGTCGCCGACGACGCATTCCACCTCATCGACGCGGCGGTCGCCAATATATTCACGGGCTGCCTCTGGCAGTTGGTCGGTCCATTTGGACATGGGTCACACTGTTGTTGTCCCCGGCGTTATGCGCGGGGTTCCTTGAAAAATGCAGCGATGCGGGCGGCCATGGTCTTGTCCTGCAAGGGTTCCGCAAAGCGGGCGGTGGCTTTGGCCATCAGGTCATCGGGGACCACACCTTTGCCACGGGTCCGGATCAGCCCGTCGATGAAGTCGGCGCGGTATTCGGGATGGGCCTGTACCGTAAAGGCGCGGTCGTCGTAAAGCAGGGCGGCGTGGGCGCAAAAATCGTTCGAGGCGACCACCTTCGCCCCCGGCGGCACCTTGGTCACCTGATCCTGATGCCAGGCGTTCAGGGTCAGGGTTTCGCCGTCAAAATCATACTCCTGCGCGCCAACCGCCCAGCCACCGGCAAATTTCTCCACTCGGCCGCCCATCGCCTGGGCGATGATCTGATGGCCAAAGCAGATGCCGACCATCGGCACATGGGCAGCAAAGCTGTCGCGGATGAACTGTTCGAGTGGCGGAATCCACGGGTGAACCTCATACGCGCCGTGGCGCGAGCCGGTGATCAGCCAGCCCTCACACTCTTTGACCGAGGCAGGGAACTGCCCCTCCACCACCCGGTAGGTGCGGAAGGTGAAGCCGTTGCCATCCAGAATGCGGATGAACATGTCAGGATAGTCGCCCATTTCCGCGTGGAGGGCGTCTGGCACAAGGCCGGTTTGCAGGATGCCGATCAGCATTTCAGGTCCATGGTTGCGCAATCTGGATAGTGTAGCCCCTTGCACGCGCAAAGGGTCAAGATTCTTCTGCGAAAAATCAAACAGTGTCGAGATAGAGTTCGATCTTTTCGCTGTCGGACAATTCGTCGAGGTAGATCAGTTCCTGACGCTTGGTCGAGATCAGGTTCTTGATCAGCTCGGGATGCAGGAAGCGCGGCACGATGTCGCTTTGCTCAAGGGCGTCAATCGCGGTTTCCCAGGTCTCGGCGATCTGTGGCAGGTCTTCGACGGCATAGGCGTTGCCGACGACCGGGCTGCCGGGCTCCATCTCGTTCTCGATGCCGTCGAGGGCGGCGCCAAGGATTGCGGCGAGCATCAGATAGGGGTTAACGTCCCCGCCTGCCACCCGGTGTTCGATGCGGCGGGCCGAGGGATTGCCGGCCGGGATGCGGATCGCCGCGGTGCGGTTCTCATAGCCCCAGGCCACGGCGGTGGGTGCGTGTTTGCCCGGGATCAGCCGTTCATAGCTGTTTTGATGCGGGGCAAAGATCAGCGTGGAATCATGCATTGCATTAAGACAACCTGCGACCGCCTGTTTCAGGGTCGCAGAGCCCTTCGGACCACCAGAATCGAACACATTGCGTCCGGCGTCATCCACCAGACTGAAATGGGTGTGCAGGCCGGAGCCGGAATATTCCGGGTAAGGTTTGGCCATGAAACTGGCAGCAAAGCCGTGGCGCCGGGCCAGACCCTTGACCAGCATCTTGAACAGCCAGGCGTCATCGGCGGCGCGCAGCGCGTCGTCGCAATGCATCAGGTTGACCTCGAACTGACCCAGCCCGGATTCCGAGGTCGATGTGTCGGCCGGAATGTCCATCGCCTCGCAGGCGTCATAAAGGTCGGTGAAGAAGGTGTCGAACACGTCGAGCGCGCGGATCGACAAGGTTTCGGCGGCCTTGCGCCGCTTGCCCGAACGCGGCGACGGTGGCACCTGCAGGGTCTTGCCCGAGTCGTCGATCAAGAAGAACTCAAGCTCGATGGCGCAGACCGGGGTCAGGCCGCGCGCCTTGAAGCGGTGGACGATGGTGGCAAGGGCGTGGCGCGGGTCGCCTTCATAGGGCGTGCCGTTTTCGCGGAACATCCAGATCGGCAACAAGGCGGTCGGCGCCTCGAGCCATGGCATCGGCATGAAACCGCGTTCGGTGGGTTTCAGGATGCCGTCCTGATCGCCCTGTTCAAACACCAACGGGCTGTCGTCAATATCCTCACCCCAGATGTCGAGGTTGAGAACCGAGAACGGGAACCGAGTGCCGTCCTTGACGATCTTGTCGGCAAAGCGCGCCGGAACCCGTTTGCCGCGCGCCTGTCCGTTCAGGTCAGCCGCAGCCACCCGGATTGTCCGGACGTCCGGGTGTTTTCGTAGCCAGTCTTTCATCATATCACATCGGAAGGGCATGGGCCCGCCCGCACCTGAACCGGCCCTTTACACAAAGGATGCGGTCCCGGCAGGCAGGTCGGATCATGCCCTTGATCCATCCCTTGTTGTCGACCCCGGCAGCCGCCGGAATGGCAGTCGCGCAATTTGATCAAAAGTGAGGATAGAGGACGAAGGGGGGGTGAGGCAAGCTGATTCTCGCGAAAGCCGGCGCGAGGTAGGTTGGATTGTAGGGACCTGCCAGAACGACTGCCGGGTTTCTGGTCAGCGGCGGACGCTCCGCGGGGCGTATTTGGCCAAGGTGCAGTCGTGCGATCGGGGTTTGGTCCGGATACCGGGGCTAGTCGGCCATGCCCAGTTCGGCCGGGGTTGGCGGGGTTGGGACGGCGAGGTAGGTCTCGGGTTCGATCCGCACCAGACCGCGCAGCCGCAGGATAGCGCGGTCTGTTTGCGGCAGGGTTGCGATGGCGTGGTCGATCACCCGGAACAGCGTCTCAGCGTCAGCGCCTAACGCCGCGATATAGGGCAGGCCGGGGGTCGGGGAGGTTTGGGCGATCACCTTCAGGTCGGCGGCAAAGCTGTCCCATTCGGCGGCCATCGACCAGGTAACCGCATCGATCGCAGCAATCTCGGCCCGGCCTTCGGCAACGGCGCGGGCGGACATGAGATGGCCGCCGCTGCGCAGGGCAGGACGCAGGCTTATCCCGAGGGCGCGGGCATGGTTCTGCGGGGCGGCCCAACCGGATTGCGACAGGTCCTCGTTGAAGGCAAGGGCCGCGCCATCAAAGTCGGTCAGGGTCTGCCGTGGGTCCTGCTTGCGGGCGACCAGGACCGAGCGGTAATAGCCGGGCGGACACAAGGTGACGCCAAAATCCGGCGTAGCGATCAGGGCCACCTTGCCGTGCAGCCGGGCGCGGTAGGGAAAACCGCAAGTCTGCGACAGGATCAGGTCATCCGAACGCCAGGCGTCCCAATAGGCACCGGCGCCACGTGTCAGCGTATCGGGGGCGGCCAGACCCTCGCCCCGCAAGCCGTCGCGGATCAGGGCCCATAGCCGGTCATTCGACGGTTGTGCCTCGGCCCGGTCATACATGCCCAACGACGCGATCATGGTTTTTGCACCCTTTGCCGGGCTTGTGCCGATTCCACATCGGTCAATCCAAGCAGATGAGCCACGAGCCGCAGCAGGCCATCCTCTTCATCGTCCCGCTCGCCGTCGGCCAGGGCAATGGTCCACAACGCCTCGACCAGAGCGGTGCGGTCCTCCAGCGGAACGGCGATTTTCAGGGCACGGGTGAAGCGGACGGTGTCGGGCGCCTCGGCCTCCAGCGCCTCGGCCTCGGCGCGCAGATCGGCGGCTTCGGTAGCGGTCAGGCCATGGCGCTGTATCAGGATGCGGTCGATATGGGCGATCTCGGCGGCGGCATAGTGGCCGTCGCTGCGTGCCACCCGGACCAGCAGGGCGGCAAGCGCCAGATGTGCGTCAGGTTCCGCAAGGCGGGGCGGGGTCGGGGCGAAGAGGGCGCTGAGAAGGCTCATGGCTGCAACATAGGGCCTGGTTCAGGTGGTGCCAATGGCTTCGACCACGCGGGCGGCCTCTTCGGCCATGCCATACGGAGGATTGATCGTGAAAAGGCCGGAGCCGGTCATCCGGTGGCCGTCGCGGGCGGGGGGGAACCTGACCTCTGACCGCAGGGCATCGGGGAAGGAGGTTTGCAGGTCGGCCAGCATCTGGCGGTGGGGCGTGTCGGTCAGGATAGGATACCACAGGGCGATGATCCCGACATTCCACTTGCGGGCGATCTGGGCGATCTGTTTGGCGATGCGGTCGTAGTCAGCCTTCACCTCGTAAGACGGGTCGATCAGCATCAGCCCGCGCCGCGGCGTCGGCGGGCAAATGGCGAGGGCAAGCTCAAAGCCATCCTGCTGATGGATATGGGCGCCCCACGGGCCAAGATTGCGGGTCAGGGCGGCGTGTTCCTGCGGGTGCAGTTCGGCCAGATGAAGCGGATCGCCCTCACGCAGCGACAAGGCGGCGATCATTGGCGAGCCGGGATAGGCCGCAGGCCCGAAGCGGGCGCGGATCTCGGCCAGACGGCGACGGTAAGGGTGGTCGGCGGGAAATCCGGCCTCGACCCGCTCGATCCCGGCTGCGGCTTCACCGGTCTTCAGGGCCTCGGCAGATGCAAGGTCATAGAGACCACGCCCGGCATGGGTTTCGATATAGCTCAGCGGTTTGTCCTTCTGCGTCAGATAGTCCAGCATCCACGCCAGAAGTGCATGTTTCTGAACGTCGGCAAGGTTTCCCGCGTGATAGCCATGTTGATAGGACAGCATGGCGACGGGGTAGCGAAAAAACCCGCGCCTTGCAACTTTGCCGCAGCGGATTTGGCGTTGAAACGGCTTGGCCGCATCCCTACCTGTCCCAAGAGCACACCCCGCAACCGGAGCGCAGAATGATTGACCTGATGTCGGCGGAAGCCGTGGCGGCGCTGTTTCAGGTGATCGCAATCGACCTTGTGCTGGCCGGGGACAATGCCATCGTGATCGGCATGGCGGCGGCAGGGCTTCCGCGAGAGATGCGGGCCAAGGCCATACTGGTCGGCATCGCGGCGGCTACGGTGCTGCGGATCATCTTCGCATTGGGGACGACATGGCTCCTCGGGGTCACCGGGCTGTTGCTGGCAGGTGGGCTGTTGCTGCTCTGGGTGTGCTGGAAGATGTGGTGCGAGCTGCGCGCTGGCCATGCGGCTGCGGAGGATCGGGCGGAAGAGGCGTTGACCGGGCAGGATCTGAACCGCGACGGCGTGGTGGCGGGCGGGCCAGCCAAGACCTTCCGGCAGGCCGCGGTCCAGATCGTAGTGGCGGACGTGTCGATGTCGCTGGATAACGTGCTGGCCGTCGCTGGAGCCGCGATGGAGCATCCGATGGTGCTGGTCTTCGGGCTGGTGCTGTCGATCGCCCTGATGGGGCTGGCAGCCAGCTATGTCGCGCGGCTGCTGAACAAGCATCGCTGGATCGCCTATGTCGGCCTCGCGATCATCCTTTATGTCTCGCTGGAAATGATCTGGCGCGGCTTGCATGAGGTTGCGCCGATGGTCGCCGGATAGCGTCCAGATCTGGACGCTTTTTGAAACCATCTGATTTCAAGGGGTTGAGTTCAGGAAATTAGCCCTTTGGCAAGGATTGCGCTTCAGCGCGCGCAGGACGACCCGTCGGTCTGCAGAAGGCCGGTCGGCCGGTAGTTCGCCAGCGCCGTGCGGGCGGCGAGGCTGATCAGGCAGTCCATCTCGTCCTGCCGGTCGGGGTTTTCGGTCTGCAGCACCGCCTTGACGCCGTAGGCCGGGGTGCCCTCGTACGGGATGTCATAGGCTTCGGGCGAGATGCCGACCGTGGCGGAGATGGTGTACATCCAGACCTTGGCCGCCCCGGTGCCAACCCAGCGCCCGACATCCGAATCCGTCTCGACATTCACCACCACATCCGCCCCCGGCCCGCCCTTGGAGGTCATCCCGGAGTGGGCCAGCACCTTGTAAAGCGGCGGCATCAGATAGTTGCCATAGCCCGAGGCATATTGGCTGGAGGACATCTGGATGATGTAACTCTTCCCCGCCAGCGGATCGGCGGTGGCAGGGGAGGCGAGGAGGAGGGCGAGGAGGAGGGTGCGCATGCGGGGAGAGTGGCGGGAATTGGAGGTTGGGGCAAGGGGGGAGTCGGGCTATCGCCCGACCTACGCGTGGCTAATTCTCGGTGAGTCTGCCAAGTGAATGAATCTTAAAACATATTCGGTTCAACAGAAATATCGTCTTAAAAGCAGATGTGGCCTCCATCTGCTCTGCACTCGTTTTTCATCAAGAATATCCAGCTATTTCTTCACACTTTACTCAGACTCTGACTGTCACACCAACCGCTCCACCTCTTTCGCCGCCCGCACGAAATCCGCGAACAGCGGGTGCGGGGCGAAGGGTTTGCTTTTCAGTTCGGGGTGGAACTGCACGCCGATGAACCATGGGTGGTCGCGGACCTCGACGATTTCGGGGAGTTTGCCGTCGGGGCTCATGCCGGAGAAGATCAGGCCCTGCGCCTCAAGCTGGTCACGATATTGCAGGTCGACCTCGTAGCGGTGGCGGTGGCGTTCTTCGATGGCCAAGGCGTCGTGGTAGACATGGGACACATGCGAGCCGGGCTTCAGGTTGGCGGTGTAGGCGCCGAGGCGCATCGTGCCGCCCTTGGCATCCGAGGTCTTGCGGGTGACCATGTGGTTGCCCTGCACCCATTCTTTCAGGTGATAGACCACGGGGGTGAAGCGTTTGGCGCCCTTTTCGTGGTCGAATTCCTCGGAGCCAGCGTCGTTGACGCCGACCAGATTGCGGCTGGCCTCGATCACCGCCATCTGCATGCCGAGACAGATGCCGAGGTAGGGGATCTTCTTTTCGCGGGCGAACTGGGCGGCCTTGATCATGCCCTCGGTGCCGCGTTCGCCGAAACCGCCGGGGACGAGGATGGCATGAAAATCTTCGAGATAGGCGGCGGGGTCTTCACGTTCGAAGATCTCGCTGTCGACCCAGTCGGCCTTGACCCGGGTACGATTGGCCATGCCGCCATGGGTCAGCGCCTCGGCAATCGACTTATAGGCGTCCTCCAACTGGGTGTATTTGCCGACGACGGCCACGCGGACCTCGCCTTCGGCGTTGGTCAGGCGGTCCATCACGTCTTCCCATTGGGTCAGATTGGGTTTCGGCGCCGGAGAGATGCCGAAGGCGTCAAGCACGGCCTGGTCAAGGCCGGCGCGGTGGTAAGCGAGGGGGGCCTCGTAGATCGTCTTCAGGTCGTAGGCGGGGATGACGTGTTCCTTGCGGACGTTGCAGAACAGGGCGATCTTTTCCAGTTCACGGTCGGGGATCGGGTGTTCGGAGCGGCAGACCAGCACATCCGGGGCGAGGCCGA
>JBDTQR010000161.1:0-10620 GCA_039932095.1 bacterium
AGGCCTGATTCTCGCCAGTCATTCCCCAGACAAAGGCATAGGGCCCGGTGCCCGCGCCCATATGGATTGACCAGGCCGGGGACAGGACAATGTCGCCATCGGCCACCATCAGATTCCTTGTCTGATCGGGGCGGCCCATCAGGTGCACCACCCGGTCCTGCGCGCCCATGTCGAAATAGCAATAGGCCTCCATCCGCCGCTCATGCAGATGCGGTGGCATGGTGTTCCAGATGCTGCCCGGCGCCGGATCGGTGATGCCCATCAACAAAAGACAGGACGGGGCGACCTCGGGGTGGATGTACATAGCCAGACGGCGGACATTGGATTTGGCCGGATCGCCAAGCTGCAGCACTTTGCTGTCCGCGCGGCGGATCAGGCGGTGGGCATGGTCGGCCCCGGCGGGCACCGAATTCATGTAGAATTTTGCGGAGTTGGCGGGGTCGTCGCTGGTCATGCTGACCGACCTGGCCCCGCGACCGATATATAGGACGTCGCGGTTGTCGAGGGCGAATGTCTGGCCATCCACGGTGACGGACCCTGCCGCGCCGAGATTGGCCACGCCCATCTCGCGGGCGGTGAAGAACAGCGGGGTGCCGACCTCCTTGCCATCGCCCAGGGTCAGCGGTTGCGTGGTCGGGCAGGCGGCCCCGACGATCATCCGGTCGATATGGGTATAGGTCAGCTGCATCGACCCGGTGACGAAATGCCCCTCGACCAGATAGGCCGCGCGCAGTGCCGCCGTATCCATGGATGGAATTTCACTCGGGCTGCCGCCGTAGCGCACCGCCATCATGCGATTTTCCTTTCGGCATCCATCTGGCCCTCGGCTTCGACCAGACACAGGATGGCAAGCGCCTGACCATAGGCGGTGGGCTGCAACGGGATGTCGCGGTAGAACTGCAGGTCCTGCCCCATCCGCGTGCCGTAGGACACGTTCTGCACCGTGCCCGAGGCGTCGATATTGGCCAGCACCGCACCGACAGCCCGCCAGCCTGCGGTGGCCCAGCTGGCATCGCCAAGCCCCTGACGCGAGGCTTTCAAGAGGCCGTAGCCGATGCCGGCGGTGGCCGAGATTTCCTCATAGCTGGTGGGATCATCCAGCAGCGTGCGCCAGGCCCCGCTGGCGGTCTGCAATGGCAGCAGCGCCTCGACCTGAGCCGTCAGAACACCTGTCAGAAAGGCGTGCAGCGCGGGTGGCACCTTGGCCAGTTCAAAAAGGTCAAGGATGCAGGCGGTGATCCAGGCATTGCCGCGCGCCCATCTGGCGCCGGCAAAATTGTGGCGACCAGCAAAGGTCCAGCCGTGGAACCACAGGCCGGTTGCGCTGTCGGTCAGATAGCGGGCATGGACCAGAAACTGCTTCAGCGCCTCATCCACCAGTTCGGCGCGGCCCGAAGCCTGACCATAGGCGGCCAGAAACAGCCCGGCCATGAACAGGGTGTCGTCCCACAATTCGCCGGGGTTCACCTTGTCCGACACGTCGTGCTGCAACCCGCCTTCTGCTGTTCGGGGTGCGTCGCATAGCAAGCGGGTCGCCCAGGCGTCCAGCGGTGCCTGCCAGCGCGGATCGCGGGTTTCGGACCACAGCACTGCCAGTGCCAGCATCGGCCCGGTCGTGTTGATGTTCAGGGGTGGCAAGGGTTCAGTCAGGCGACGGACATACCAGCCTTCGATCAATGCCTTCAACGCCGGGTCACGATGCCGCCGCCACAGCTGCACCAACCCGTATAGGCCCACACCCTGCGGCCATTCCCAGGCCTCGAAGCTGATGTAGTCGCCGGACGTGCCGTCGAGATTTGGCTCGTGGAACTGGCCGTCATGGCGCAGATCGGTCAAGCCGCTGACCAGCAGGTCAAGCTTGCCGTGCAGAATTGTGGCTTCCGGTTGCATTCTCCCCCCAACTTCCACCTTGCCACATAGCATGGAGTATGAAAAAGATTTGCTCAAGATGTAAATCTTTTGCAGGAGCGGTGGATGGAAGGGGTGACCGGCAAACGCGGCAAGGCCAGCCGACGGGTGCGGCTGGAGGATCTGGCCCAGGTCTGTGGCGTGTCGATTGCCACGGTGTCGCGGGCGCTCTCGGGGGTTGATGGCGTGCGGCCGGAATTGGTCGAACGCATCCAGCGGGCGGCGCAGGATTTCAGCTATGCCCCGCCATCCTCGCTGGCGGGGCAAAAGATCATGGTGCTGGCGAGCGAGGCGGCGATGGTCGACTATGCCCGCAGCCAGTTCACCCTGGCGATGATGCAGGGGCTGGAAGAACGGGCCGGGCTTTTGCGCGCGCACATCACCACCCGCGCCATCGGTTCGACCGGGCAAGAGCGTCAGGCGCTGGACGAAGCCGCCCATGACCCCGAGATCGCCGGGGTGCTTCTGGTGACACTGGACGACGAGGATGCTTTGTTGCCGACGCGCGGCTTTCCCAAACCGCTGGTGCTGGTCAACGGCGACGATCCTTCGATGCGGCTGTCGTCGATCGCGCCATCGAACCGTGCAGCTGGGGCTTTGGCCACCGAGCATCTCTTCAGCCTGGGTCACCGCCGCATTCTGTTCGTGATGCGGCGCGGGCGACGAACCATCGAGCGGCGGTTCGAAGGCTGGCGCGACCGGATGCTGGCGCATGATGCCTATGATCCGGCGCTGGTGGTCGAGGTGGCGGACTGGTTGCCGGAACTGGCCGGGGCCGCAATTGCCGAGCGGCTGCAGCGGGGCCAGAACTTCACGGCGGTGGTCTGCGCCGGCGACAGTCTGGCCTTCGGTGTCCTGCGGGCATTGAAAGCGGCGGGGATCGACGTGCCAGGCGAGGTGTCCGTGATCGGGATGGACGGCCTGCCGCAGGGCGCGTTCCATGAACCGCCCCTATCGGCGATAGAGATGCCGACCCGCGCCATCGGGGCCGGAGCGGTCGACCTGTTGCGCGATCTGCGGTCGGGGCTGCCCTTGCCGGCGCGCAGGATTGAACTGGCCTGCCGGTTGCTGGAACGCGGGTCTTGCGGAAAGGTCTGATATTTCATCGCCTTGGCCCGGTTCCCAAGGGTGTCAGCGGGGTTTGGTCCGGGACCCGGCCATAGGCATGCGGCAGCGAACAGGTTTTTAGCTGCGGCAGGACCTTGGTGCCGAAATGATCGGCCTCGTCCAGATGCGGGTACCCGGAGAAGATGAAGGCGCGGATGCCCATCTTCTGATAGCCCTCTATCTCCGATAGAATTTGGTCGGTCGACCCGACCAGAGCCGCGCCGCACCCCGATCTGGCCCTTCCGATACCGGTCCACAGATGCGGTTCGATATAGCCGAACTTATCCGCCAGTTCGCGAGTCCTTGCCTGATGCGCGACGCCAAGGCTGGTGCTGTCATGGGCGCGATTGCGGATCAGCTTGCCGTACTCGTCGTCCAGCCTGCTAACCAGATGTTCGGCATAATCCCGCGCCTCGGCTTCGGTGTCCCGCACGATCATATGCACCCGCAGACCATAGTCGAGAGTGCGGCCATGAGCGGCGGCGCGGGCATGCACATCGCGCATGCGCTGGGCCAGAATCTCCTTGGTTTCCGGCCACATAAGGTAGACATCGCATTGCGCGCCGCAAAGTTCCAACGCGTCGGGAGAGTAGCCGCCGAAATACAGCAAAGGCCCGCCGTTCTGCTGGTAGGGTCGGGCGGGATCGGTGGAAACCGCCTCGAAATGATAAACCTCGCCCGCGAAGTCGATCTTGTCGCGGGTCCAGGCCTGGCGCAAAATTTCCACCACCTCATGGCTGCGGCGGTAGCGGAAGGCACTGTCGGCAACCTCGCCGGGGAAGTCGGAGGAGATCACGTTCAGGGTCAGGCGGCCTTTGAGCATATGATCCAGCGTCGCCACGGTCCGGGCCAGCATGATCGGCTGCATTTCGCCGCAGCGGATCGCGGCGAGGAGGTTAATTCTATCGGTGATGGGGGCACAGGCGGCGACAAAAGACAGGGTGTCCTGCCCGACCTGATAGGAGGACGGACACAGGATATTGCGGAAGCCATACGCCTCCGCCCGCCGCACAATGGCAGAGCAGTGGTCGAAACTGGACCGCAGCGCGCCGTCCGGCACCCCCAGGAATGCGTAGTCGTCGGAACACAGGGCGGCAAACCAGCTGACTTCAGCAGCATCGAGGTCGGGCGAAGTGATCGGCACCACAGTCATGCGACTCGTCTCCCCAGCGATTTCCTTCTTGCCTAGCAGGCGAAATGTTGTAGATCAATCATGTATCAATATGGACCCGGACCATGGCCACGCCGGAACGCGGCGCTCTGCCGTTGCACACCCAGATTGCCGAACTCCTGATCCGGGATGTCGCCAGCGGCCGCCTGATCGACGGCGAAAAGCTGAAGCCTGAGCGTGACATGGCGGCCGGGATGGGGATTGCGGTCGGCACTTTGCGCAAGGCGCTGCACAAGCTGACGGCGATCGGGATGCTGGAAAGGGTTCAGGGATCAGGCAATTTCATCCGGGCCAAGGCCAAGCCGATTGCGGTCTATTCGCTGTTCCGGCTGGAACTGCTGCAGGGCGGCGGGTTGCCGACGGCTCGGATACTGGAGATTGCGCGGCTCAAAAAGGACGCCGCCCTGCCGTCGTTCGGCGTGGCACCCGAGGCCCATCGTATCCGTCGCCTGCGCTATTTGTCGGGGGTGCCGGCGGCGCTGGAGGAAATCTGGCTTGACGGTACCATTGTAGAAAACATCGCGGTCGAGGATGTCTCGGACTCCCTGTACCTTTACTATCGCCAGAGCCTTGGCCTGTGGATTTCTAGGGTCGAAGACAGCGTCGGGCAGGGCATCCTGCCGGACTGGGCACCGCCAGAGTTTCCGCTCGCTCATGGCGCGCTTCTGCCGATGGTCACCCGTGTCAGCTTTGGCCAGGACGGGCAATCGGCCGAGGCGTCTCTGACCTGGTTCGACCCCGGCACCACCCGCTATCTTGCCCGCTTCAGTTAAGGAAACATAATGAAACCAGTACGGTACGGTGTGATCGGTTGCGGCATGATGGGGCAGGAGCATCTGCGCAATATCGGCCTGATCGCCGAGGCGGAGGTGGTGACGATCTTCGAGCCTGACGCCGCAATGCGCGGACGGGCGGCGGCTCTTGTGCCCGCGGCTCGGCAGGTCGGTTCGGTGGCAGAGGTGCTGGGCGACCCGCAGGTCAACTGCCTGCTGATAGCCTCGCCCAACCATCTACATCTGGGCCAGCTGGAGGAGATCGCGGCCACAAGACCGCTGCCGGTGCTTGTGGAAAAGCCGTTGTTCACCGATCCGGCCGACACCAGCCGCCTTGAGGCGCTACGGGTCGGCTACAACGCGCCGGTCTGGGTGGCGATGGAGTACCGCTACATGCCACCGGTCGCCCATCTGATCCGCGAAGTGCAGGCGGCGACCGGTGGCGTAAAGATGCTGACGATCCGCGAGCATCGCTTTCCCTTTCTGCAGAAGGTCGGCGACTGGAACCGCTTCAACCGCAACACCGGCGGCACGCTTGTGGAAAAGTGCTGCCATTTCTTCGACCTGATGCGCCTGATCGCTGGCTCGGATCCGCTGCGGGTTATGGCCTCGGGCGGGCAGGCTGTGAACCATCTGGACGAGACCTATGGCGGAGTGGCGTCTGACGTCTGGGACAATGCCTATGTCATCGTCGATTTCGCCAGCGGACTGCGGGCGATGCTTGAGCTGTGCATGTTCGCCGAAGGTGCGGGCTATCAGGAAGAGATTTCGGTGGTCGGCCCCAAGGGCAAGATCGAGTGCCTGGTGCCCGGGCCGGGGCGGTTCTGGCCGGGGCATCTGGGCGCGGCACCGATCGCGCAGATCATCGTCAGCCCGCGGGACCCCAAGGGGCCGAGGGTACTGGACATCCCGGTTGCGCCGGAATTACTGGCGGCGGGCGATCACAATGGTGCCACCTATTACCAGCACCGAAAATTTGCCGATGTGGTTATGGGCCAGGGGCGGCCGGAAGTGGCGCTGGATGACGGCTGGTGGGCGGCGACGATGGGGATGGCGGCGCAGGAATCGGCGCGACTGGGGCAGGCGGTTGCGATCGGTCCGCGCGCGGGTCGGGGGTGAGATTGCTATCGCGCAATCGGGATCGATCGAACTGAGCAGCTGAGGCGGCAGAAGCAGTCAGCCTGCGCCAGGCGTTTGCATTCCTATGACAGCACCGACGACGCCGCTCTCGATCACCACAACTGGCTCGTCGCCGAACCAGGCATTCTTGCGGATCAGCGCACCGTTCCCTGGCTGACCTGGTCGTCAAACCCGGTCTACCTGACCATCCTATGGCTGATAGTGCCGGTGATCCACGAAACCCACTTCTTCCTGTTGCACCGCGCCATCCACTGGGGGCCGCTCTACAAATGGGTGCATTCGGTCCACCACAATTCGGTGAACCCGTCGCCGTTCTCGTCGCTGTCGATGCATCCGGTCGAAAAGCCGGGCTACCTCGGCGTGGCCCTCTGGCATCTGATCCTGCCCTCGAACCCGGTCCTGGGGCTTTACCAGCTGCATCAGGCCGGTTTCGGCACCTTCCACGACGGCTCGAAGGAAGGCGAGGCGCAGATGAACGCCCGCTATGAGAGAAAGAAGGCCCGGCTAAACGCTCGCCAGGTTGCCGGGCCTCGCAGGATCCGGTGCGGTCCCCTAGCCATCCGGTGCATTGCGGCGGTGTGCGGTTGGCAGCGTATGGCCATGGCGCGTTGGCCGCCCCCTGGTCTCCGGAAAGGCGTGGGAATCGATCAGATACGCGTTTCGCTCCGGGGGTCGAAAAAGCTGATGGAGCGGGTATCGACCGTCAGGGTCAGCTGGGCACCGGGATCGGGGCGTTCCCGCGCCCCCAGTCGGGCCATTGCCATCTGCCCACCGCCGACATCAAGGACCACCATTGTGTCTGGCCCCGTCGGCTCGACCACATCCACGCGGCCGCTTAGGGTTGTCGTTCCCGCCCGAGTCGAGAAGCTCTCCGGGCGCATTCCCGCGACGACCGCTTCCCCTGCCCATGCAGCCAGCGATTGCGCGCTCTCGGGGAGCGGCAGGATCTGCTCGCCGTGACGAAATGCCAAGGTCTTGTCGCACCACTCGAGACTGCCGTGCAGCAGGTTCATCGGGGGCGAACCGATGAAGCCCGCAACGAACAGGTTGGCCGGTTTGTCATATATGGTCTGCGGATCGGCCAGTTGCTGGATGACCCCGTCACGCATGACGGCCACCTTCGTGCCCAGCGTCATGGCCTCGATCTGGTCGTGGGTCACATAGATGATCGTTGTGCCGAGCCGATCGTGGAGCCGCTTGATCTCGGTGCGCATTTCGACACGCAGCTTGGCGTCGAGGTTGCTGAGCGGCTCGTCGAACAGGAACAGCTCCGGGTCGCGCACGATGGCCCGGCCCATGGCGACGCGCTGCCGCTGGCCACCGGAGAGCTGCCCCGGCTTGCGCTCAAGCAAGTGCTCGACCTGGAGGAGTTCAGCCGCGCTGCGGACGGCGACCTTGCGTTCATTCGCGGGCATCTTCCGCATCTCAAGGCCGAAACCGATATTCCGTTCGACCGACATTGTCGGATAAAGCGCATAAGACTGGAACACCATGGCGATGTTGCGATCCTTGGGGTGAACGTTATTGACGTTGCGCCCGCCGATCAGCACGTCGCCGCCCGAGCTGGGCTCCAGGCCGGCGATGATGGAGAGCAGGGTCGACTTGCCGCAGCCGGACGGCCCGAGCAGAACGAGGAAACCGCCGTCATCGAGTTCAATGTCGATGTTCTTCAGCACCTCGAGCGCGCCGAAGCTCTTGCGAATGCCTGTGATCGAAAGTGTGGACATTGCCGCTAGCCCTTGACTGCGCCGGCGGTGATGCCGGCCACCATGATGCGCTGCACAAGCGCGAATAGGACGATCACCGGCAGGATGGAAATCATGCCGCCGGCGGCCAGCATCCCCCAGGGCAGCTGGAACTCGCCGACCATGAGCTGCAGCCCGACCGGCCAGGTGCGCGACCCCTGGCTTGTCGTCAGCATCAGGGCGAAGAGATATTCGTTCCAGGCGGCGATGGCGACGAAGACGCAGGTGGCGACGAGGCCGTTGCGTGCGATCGGGATGACGATCCGGAACATGGCGCCGAGGCGCGTCGCCCCGTCGATGCGCGCAGCACTTTCGAGCTCGCGTGGCGCAGCATCGAAGAAGCCTTTCAGGATCCAGACGAAAAGCGGCAGCAGGAAGCTCGTATAGGCGATGGCCAGCCCGGTCTTGCTGTCGAGCAGGCCGACCTGCTTCATCACAATGAACAGCGGGATGATGATGAGCACCGCTGGGAACATGCGAACCACGAGATAGGCCAGCATGATCTGCGAGCGGCCTGCGAAGTGAAAGCGTGAAAAGGAGTAGGAGGCGACGGTTCCCGTAGCCAGGCAGATGAGGACGGTGAGTGAGGTCACGACGAGACTGTTCAGCACCAACTTCGGATAAGAGGACTGATACCACAGTTTGACGTAGCTCTCGAAGGTGAACTGCGTCGGGAAATAGACCATGTCCCGCGTCACGATGTCAGATTCGTGCTTGACCGAGGTGAGAAAGGTCCAAAGGACGGGAAAGACGCATATGACCGCGAGCACGATCAGGATCACATAGCTCACCATGTCGAAGACCAGTTTAGAGCGTGTTGCCATCGGTCAGTCCTGATTGACTTTTGAGATTCGGATGTAAGCCCAGGCGAACAGCATGAGCAGGGCGAACATGACCGCGGCGAGGGCGCTCCCATAGCCGAAGTTGAAGTCCTTGTAGGCGTTCTGGAACGCATAGAGCGACAGCACCTGCGTCGACCGGCCCGGGCCGCCGCCTGTCAGGATGAGAAGCAGGTCAGGCGAGTTGACGAGGCCGATGACGCGCAGGATGACGGCGGCCGCAATGACGGTTCTGAGCATCGGCAGCGTGATCAGCCGCAACTGGGCGAGCGGGCCGGCGCCGTCAATGTCGGCAGCCTTGTAGAGGTCCGATGGGATGCCCTTCAGGCCGGCCATGAGGAGGAGCGTGAAGAACGGGAAGCTGTGCCAGGCCTCGACGATGATCACCGCCGCCATGGCGGTTGTGGGATCGGCGAACCAGGCCTTGTAGCCGGTGAGCAACCCGGTCTTGACGAGAAGGTCGTTGATGATGCCAAGCCGGGGATCGAGCATCAACGCCCACATGTGCCCGGCGACGACATTGGGCAGGAAATAGGGCAAGAGGATCAGTACCGCGAAGATCTTCGTCCCGCGCAGGTTGCGGTCGAGCGCCAGCGCTGAAACGAGCCCGAGGCAGAATTCGAGCGTGACCGCACTGGTCACCCAGACTGCGGTGTTGCGCAGGCAGATCCAGAAGACCGGGTCGGTGAGCATGCGCTGATAGTGCTTCAGGCCGACCCATCCGGTCCCGAGATCCGGGCGGGTCAGCCGCATCTCGCGGAAGCTGAGCTGCATTCCGTAGACGGTTGGGTACAGCACCACGGCAAGGATCAGGGCCGCGCTCGGCAGCAGCAGCAGATACATCCAGTAGCGCGTCTCGGACAGTTCCCCGATCCAGCGCACCGGATTGACCCGGTCCCAGGCGGTTCGGGGCCGCCGATAGGCTGCCGTCGGCAGGTCAATGCGCATCGCACCCCGTAGAGCTGGTAAAAGATCGAGCAGGCGGAGGCCCGACAGCTGGTCCTCCGCTTGCCATTTCGCTATTGGCCTATTGCTGCGGCCAGGGCCGGGATCATCTCGTCGACGGCCTGCTCTGGGGTCATCTGCCCGATCAGGACGCTCTGGAAAGCCGGCAGCACTGTGCCCTCTGCCCATCCGGCAAGGCCCGGGAAGCTTGGTTGCGGAATGCCGAAGCCCAGGGTCTCTGCAGCGGGCGCGTAAAGCGGATTGCCGGCGATGCGCTCGTCCTTTGCCGCCACGTTCGAGGCCGGAAAGTAGCCGGTCTTTTGGAGGAAGGCGATTGCCGCATCCGGCTCGCCCCAGAAGCTGATCCAATCCCACGCGGCGTCGGCGTTTGTCTCGTTGGAGATCGCATTGTAGGCATAGGCGAGCCGCGCCACCCGCTTGGCCGGGCCTGACGGTATCGCCATCGTGCCGAACTGCACGCCCGGCTCGAGTTTGGATGCGATATCCTGGAACGATCCGGTGTGATGGTAGATCATCGCAGTCTGGCCGGTCTGGAAGCCTTCGATGATCTGCCGGAAGCCGTCGTTGGGGGCGCTTGGCGGCACCGCGTGATCGCGGAACATCAGACCCGCGAAGTAGTCGATGCCGGCAATCGCCTTCTCACGGTCGAGGCTGATGCTTCCGTCCTCCTGCATGAGGGAGGCGCCGAAGGCCTCCATCATGTTGATCACGATGTTCTGCCCGCCCGGACCGCCGCGCAGACCAAAGCCGTAGCGGCCGGCCGAAGTGTCGGTCAGCTTGATCGCGGCGTCGCGGAGCTCGGCGAGCGTCGTCGGCACGGCGATGCCGGCCGCGTCGAACCAGTCCTTGCGATAGTAGATCCAGTCGACGAAAGAGAAGGCGGGCACGCCGTAGACGCGGCCCTCGTTTGTGATGGCGCTGAAGCGGGCATCCTCGAAGTCGCCGCGGCGCGCCCAGTTGGCAACCCGATC
>JBDTQR010000162.1:0-10535 GCA_039932095.1 bacterium
CCATGGGCGAAGGCGATGGCGGCGCCGTCGCGGATGTTGTCATGGACGTATTTCTTGTAGGTGTCGGCCTGCAATTCGTCGGGCATGGTGAACATGATAAGGTCGGCCCAGGCAGCGGCGGCGGCGATGTCCATGACCTTGAGGCCTTCACCTTCGGCCTTTTTGGCCGAGGCCGAACCGGGACGCAGCGCCACGACGAGGTTCTTGGCACCCGAATCGCGCAGGTTGAGGGCGTGGGCATGACCTTGCGAGCCATAGCCGAGGATGGCGACCTTCTTGTCCTTGATCAGGTTGATGTCGCAGTCACGATCATAATAGACGCGCATTGTGGTGTCCTTTGCTGTTGATGGCGGCATATTACGGAAAACGTGCGGCAAGCGCGTGCGTTGTTTGACGAAATTCGATTCTTCTGCGAAAAATCATGCGCTGTTTGGCAGATTGGTGAAAAAATCATGCAATTGGATGATACCGACCGGCGGATACTGCGGGTCTATCTGGCGGAACCGGGACTGGCGCGGGCCGATCTGGCCGAGCGGGCCGGGGTCACCCAGGCAACGCTGTGGCGGCGGCTGGAACGGCTGGGCGCGGCGGGGGTGATCGGGGTTTCGCAGGCGGTGATCAACTGGCGACGGCTGGGCTATGAGGTGGAGGTGTCGTTGCGCTTCACCCTGGACAAGACCAATCCGCGGGCGTTCGACGAATTCATCGCGGCGGCGCGGGAGGTGCCGGAGGTGGTGGCGATCGAGACTTTTCTGGGCCGGGTCGATGTGCGGTTGAGCGTGATTGCCCGCGACATGGCGCAGTATCAGGAGGTCTATCGCGGGCGGATACTGGCGTTGCCCCATATTGCCGAGGTCGATGCGCTGATGCTGATTGCCACGATCAAGGATGGTGAGGGACTGCCGCTATGATCGAGATGGATGATCTGGACCGGGCGTTGTTGCGGGAATTGTCACGCGATGGCGCGTTGTCGGCGGGCGAGGTCGGGCGCCGTCTGGCGCTGTCGCAACCGGCGGCGTGGCGGCGGATACGGCGGCTGGAGGCGGCGGGCGTGTTGGCGGGGCGACGGGTCGATGTCGACCGGGCCGCGCTGGGCTTTGGCGTGACGGTGTTTCTGGGGGTGAAGCTGGCGACACGGGGCAGGGTCAGCCTTGAGGATTTCGAGCGGGCGGTGACCGCGATCCCCGAGGTGCAGGTGGTGCAGCATGTGCTGGGGTTGTTCGATTACCGGCTTAGGGTGGTGGCACGCGACATTGCTGATTTCGAGCGGGTGCTGCGGCGGCGGATCATGACCTTGCCGGGCGTGGGTCAGGTCGAAGCCAATGTGCTGCTGACCGAAGAGCGGCGACCGGGGCCGATCGGGTAGGGAACCTGGAGAGGGCTGCGCCGGGTGTGGTGTGACGACAGGAACCTCCGGCGGGGTATCTGGCGACGGATGAGGGGGGTTTTGGTGGGACCGGCGATGGGCTAGGTTGGGCGCATATCAGGAGGATGCCCGATGAAATTGCCGCACGACCATGTTGACCCGGAGGGGTTGGAAGAGTTTTCCGTGGTGTTCACCGACCGTTCATTGAACCACATGTCGGCGCGGTTTCAGGGCGTGATGCGCGATGTGTCGGCGATGCTGCGCGAGGTCTATGCGGCCGATGCGGTGGCGCTGGTGCCGGGGGGCGGGACCTATGCGATGGAGGCGGTGGCGCGGGCCTTCGGGCGGGGGCAGGTGCTGATCGTGCGGAACGGCTGGTTCTCCTATCGCTGGACGCAGATTTTCGACGCTGGTGGGTTTGCCGCGGGCACGACGGTGGTGATGGCGCGGCCATCTGGCAACGGGGTGCGGGCACCCTATGCGCCGCCGCCGATCGAGGAGGTTTGTGCCAAGATCCGCGAAGTCCGTCCGGAGGCGGTGTTTGCGCCGCATGTCGAGACCTCGTCCGGGATCATTCTGCCGGATGACTATGTGGCGGCGATGGCGGCGGCGGCGCATGAGGTGGGGGCGCTGATGGTGCTCGACTGTATCGCGTCGGGCTGTGTCTGGGTGGATATGCGGGCATGCGGGGTCGATGTGCTGATTTCGGCGCCGCAGAAGGGTTGGTCGGCTTCGCCTGCGGTGGGGTTGGTGATGCTGTCAACCAACGCAGAGGCGCGGTTGGCCGAGGTGAGCCCGAACTCCTTTGCTTTGGACCTGAAGAAGTGGCGGGCCATCGCGGCGGCCTATGAGGCGGGTGGCCATGCCTATCATGCGACGATGCCGACGGATGCCATTCGGGTGATGCGCGACGCGATGGCGGAGACCGGTGCCATGGGGTTTGCCGAGGCCAAGGCGGCGCAGTGGGCGTTGGGTCGCGCGGTGCGGGCGTTGCTGGAGGCGCGCGGCGTGATGTCGGTGGCGGCAGCGGGGTTTCAGGCGCCGGGGGTGGTGGTGAGTTACACCGACGACCCGGAGGTGCAGAATGGCGCGAAGTTCCGGGCCGAAGGCTTGCAGATTGCCGCCGGAGTGCCGCTGCAGGTTGGCGAGGGGGCAGAGTTCCGCACCTTCCGGCTGGGGCTGTTCGGGCTGGACAAGCTGGCAGATGTCCCTGCGACGGTCGCGCGGTTGCGGCGGGCGGTGGAGGCGGTCTTGTAGCTGCTCCGGTCGGGGCTTCGCCCTAGCTGACGCCGAGGCCGGTTTTCATCAGGGTCTTGCGCAGCGGGGCGAGGGCGTAGAGCGCGTTCAGTCCCGCCGCGCGCAGGTCGCGCAGGGGTGGCGCGCCGAGCATCGAGATGCGGTTGAGCGCGTCGATGCCGAGCACCCTTGCCTCAACCTCCAGATGCCGCTGGCGGTGGTAGGCGTCCAGCATGGCGGTGCTGCCGAGGTCATGGCCTTGCGCGAGGCTCAGCAGGGTGCTGAGGTCGGTCAGGCTCATGTTCAGGCCCTGGGCACCGATGGGCGGCAGGACATGGGCGGCCTCGGCCATAAGAGCGGTGCGCTCGCCCGACATCCGGGCGGCGAGTTGGGCGATGATCGGCCAGATCATCCGGCGGCTGGCCAGTGTCAACGGGCCGAGGATCTGGGCGGAGCGGGTGTTGATTTCGGACTCGAACGCGGCGTCCGGCAGGGCGGCGCGGCGTTGCACCTCGGGGCCGGTGTCCATCCAGACCACGGCAGAGCAGGGCGCGCCATCGCGGTCGGGCAGCGGGACCAGGGTGAAGGGGCCGCCGGTGCGGTGAATCTCGGTCGAGATGTTCTGATGCGGGATCTTGTGGGTGACGGCGAAGGTCAGCGCTTTTTGACCATAGCGGAAGGTGCGGACCGGGATGCCGAGCGCCTGCCGCATGGTGGAGTGGCGGCCATCGGCGGCGATCACCAGTTGTGCCGCGACCTGGCTGCCATCCGACAGGGTAACCCGGGCCTCGGATGTGCGGGTCAGAAGGGCGGTGGAGGCGACGCCGGGGCGGAAGCTGACATTGGGCAGGTCGGCAAGGCGGGCGAGCATTTCGCGGCGCAACAGCCAGTTGGGCAGGTTCTGACCGAAGGGTTGGTCGGAAATGTCGGCGGCGTCAAAATCCTTGACGTGGCGCGGGTCGGACGTGACGCCGCCCGCGTCGACGATCCGCATGATCTGCAAGGGGGCGGCATGGGGTGCCAGACGGTCCCACAGGCCAGCCGTTTGCAGGACCGCGATCGAGGGTTGCAGGAAGGCAGTGGTGCGCAGATCGGCGCCCTCGGCCTGTTCACTGGTCACCGGCGGTGTCGGATCGACGCAGATCACCTGATAGCCCGCCGTGCCGAAAGCCGCGGCGGCCGTCAGCCCCGCGACACCACCGCCGGAAATCAGGATTTCGGTCTGGATCATGCAGCCAATCTAGGGCGCGCGCGGCGGAAAGCGAAGCGGCAAAGCGTCTCAGGTCAGGGCGCGCAAGAAGGCGGTCAAGTCGTCGGTGTGGTGATGGATGTGACGGGCGGCGGCAGGTTTCGCCGCGACATGGACGGTTTTCAGGCCGAGGTCATGAGGCACCAGCAGGTTGCGCGGGTCATCCTCGAACATCGCGGACAGGGTTGGGGTCAGGCCATCGACGGCAAACACCGCGTCAAAGGCGCCGCGTTCGGGTTTGGGCAGAAAGCCTGCATGTTCAATGCCGTAGATGGCGTGAAACTGGCCGGTCAGACCGCGCGCCTCCAACACCCTTGCGGCATAATCGGCACCACCATTGGTATAGACGATGCGGCGGCCGGGCAGGTTGGCGATGGCGGCGTTGAGGGCTGCGTCAACCGGCAGGACGGTGAAGTCGATGTCGTGAACTGCGGTCAGATAGGGGCCGGGTTCGACCCCATGTTCGCGCATCAGTCCGGCGAGGGTGGTGCCGTATTTCTGCCAATAGTGGCGGCGCAGGCGGTCGGCCTCGGTTCGGCCGAGGTTGAGGCTTTGCATGACCCAATCTGTCATCCGGACTTCGATCTGGTCGAACAGGCGGACGTCCGGCGGGTAAAGCGTGTTGTCGAGGTCGAAGACCCAGGTCGTCACATGGGAGAAGGCTTGTTTCATGACCGGCAGGGTAGGGCAAATGCGCGGGCGCGGCAAACAGGTTGTGGGGGGGCGGGTCGTTGGATAGGTTGTGGAAAACCGGGAGTTTGCCGTGGCGAAAGATGCCTATACGTTGATCCTTGAGGCGATCGAGGCGGGGGTGTTCAAGCCCGGGGACCGGCTGGTCGAATCGGAACTGGCCGACAAGTTCGGCGTGTCGCGGACCCCGGTGCGCGAGGCGTTGCAGCGGCTGGAGACCCAGTCGATGCTGGCGCGCGACGGCCGCAGCCTGATGGTTGCCTCTTTGGACCACAACCAGCTGTCCGAGCTCTACGCGGTGCGGACCGAGTTGGAGGGGTTGGCGGCGCGGCTGGCGGCCCGCCATGCCACTGTCGAGGAGCAGCGGGTGTTGCGGCTGATGGTGATGGAGGACCGGGCATTGCTGGGCGGCGACCCGCGATTGCTGAGCCGAGCCAACAAGCGATTTCACAAGCAGATCCATCTGGCGTCGCACAACCGGTTTCTGGTCCAGCAGCTGGATCTGGTGCATCGGTCGATGGCGTTGATGGCGACGACCTCGTTTGCCGCCGAGGGCCGCGATGCACCGGCGTTGGCGGAGCACGAAAAGATTGTCGCGGCGATCGAGGCGCGGGACGGCGAGGCGGCCTATCAGGCGCTGAAGGCGCATATTTCCAAGGCGTTTGAGACACGGCTGCGGATTGATGCCGGGGAAGTGCGTTTGCGGTAGACAGATTTGACTTCAGACGGTTTTGGCTGACAGGGTGCCGTGGCTGGTCTTGTCCCAGTAGAACGGGACATGCAGCAATTCCCACAGCGCCTTATAGGCGGCGAGGGCCTGCATCGGAAAATAGAGCATCAGGGTCGGGACCCAGAGGCGGGAGATCTTTTGCCCCGAGCGTTGCAGGCCGATCAGGCCGACCGCGATGTTCAGGACTTCGGCCTGCACGAACAGGATCGACAGGGCGGTGATGGTGGCGTGGTTCAAAACCCCGGCCACCGGGTGACCAAGACCGAATTGCAGCGCCAGCATCGACCATAACAAGGGGCCAAGTAGCGACTGCGTGAGCGAGCCGAGGAACAGGGTCTGGAAGCCGAAGAACCCCTTGGGGCCAAGCTGACGCCAGAGCTGACGCGGGGTTCGCATATGGGTGAGATAGGTCATCATATAGCCCTTGACCCAGCGGGAGCGCTGTTTGACCCAAGGGAGCGCCAGACAGTTTGCCTCTTCATAGGTTGTGGACTCCAGCACCTCGGTCCGGTAGCCGTGGCGGACCAGACGGATGCCAAGATCGGCATCCTCGGTGACATTGTGGGCGTCCCAGCCGCCGAGTTTTTCCAGCACGTTGCGGCGAAAGAACAGCGTGGTGCCGCCAAGCGGGATCGGCAGGCCAAGGCGCTGCAGGCCGGGGAGGATGACGCGGAACCAGCCGGCATATTCCACCGTGAAGCAGCGGGACAGCCAGTTGCGGGTCGGGTTGTAGAAATCGAGCGCGCCTTGCAGGCAGGCAACTTCCGGCCCGCGCTGATGAAAGCGGTCGACGACCTTGCGGATCTGGTCAGGTTCGGGCGCGTCTTCGGCATCATAGACCCCGACGATGCTGCCACGGCATTGGGTCAGGCCGAAATTCAGCGCCCGCGGTTTGGTCATCACCCGGCCGCGCGGGGCGACGACAATCCGCATCCAGGGCGGCAGGTTGGCGCGTTGCAGGGCGCGGCGGGTCAGTCGGTCATCCTCTTCCACAACCAGCAGGATATCGAGCCGGTCACGCGGGTAATCGAGCCGGTCGAGGCGGCGGACGAGGCGCGCGGCGATGCCGCTTTCCTTGTAGAGCGCCACCATCACCGATACGACGGGCAAGCGGGCGATGATAGCGGGGTTGGCGGCGACGGGGCGGTTGGGTCGCAGCACCGCGTAAAGCGCGGCGAGTTTCATGGCGCTGCTGAAAACGAGGGTCAGCGCGCACCAGAGCAGAAGCACGGTCATCGTCATCCGGAGAGCCAGCAACGCAAATGCCGCGAGAACCGCCAGGGCCAGCCATCTGGCCGGGGTGGCACGGCGAAAGTTGCGGCAGCTTTCGGCACTTGGCAGACGGGTTTCCGAAGCATGGGCCAGTTGCGGGCCGCGGACACGCAGGATGGCGGCCCCGATCCGCTGTTCGGGGGCGAGGGCGTGGGCGACGGGGCCGAAGGTGGCGGTCAGGTGGTCGTGATGCTGGCGAAACGCCTCGACTTGCGCGGTGGCGATGACGGTGATGCCACCGGCGACCCGCCATGGCAGTACAAGATTCGTCAGGCAGAAATCGGCGCCCAACCGGTCGATCAGCCGCAGGTCGGGCGGCGAGGTGCGCAGATCGGCAAGGCCGAGGCCCGAGAAATTGGCAAGCGCCTCATAGAGCCGGTCAGGTGTGATCCAGCGCTGTCCCAGCAGAATGTCCACCAGACGTCCGCGACCGTCGCTGATGCCGGTCAGGGCCAGCAGGATCAGATGCGGGGCGATCACCCCGTCACGCAGCAGGGTCATCGCCAGGGCACGATCGGTGTCGGCCGGCCGGACACCGGCAGCGGCCTGCGCCGGCAAGACGCCGGCATCGTGACTGCGAACCGAAATGAGCGACATCCTGACCCCGATCGCCGCCGGAATGGCAGTCAATGGACCTTCCTGTCATTGCTCGGGTTAACGAGGGCTTAACAAATTGAGTATGTTTTGCTTTAGCGGTGGATAAGTGCCGGAATTGGATCAGGCAGCGCGGCGGGCCAGCATGGCGGCGGCGAAACGTTCGAACAGGTAGTAGCTGTCCTGCGGGCCGGGCGAGGCCTCGGGATGGTATTGCACCGAGAACACCGGCTTGCCGTTCACTGCGATGCCGCAGTTGGAGCCGTCGAACAGCGAGACATGGGTTTCGCGCACGCCGTCGGGCAGGGTCTGGCTGTCGACGGTAAAGCCGTGGTTCATCGAGGTGATTTCAACCTTGCCGGTGTCGAGGTCCTTGACCGGATGGTTGGCTCCGTGATGGCCGTGGTTCATCTTGACGGTGGTGGCACCAAGGGCAAGGGCCAGCATCTGGTGGCCGAGGCAGATGCCGAACAATGGCAGGTCGCGGGCCAGCACGCCCTGGATCATCGGCACAGCATAGATCCCGGTCGCAGCCGGATCACCGGGGCCATTGGACAGGAAGACACCCTCGGGGTTCAGCGCCAGAACATCCTCGGCGGTGGCGGAGGCGGGCAGCACAGTAACCTCGCAGCCCGCCGAAGACAGGCAGCGCAGGATGTTGCGTTTGGCACCATAGTCGATGGCAACGACACGCAAACCGGCGCCCTCACGCCGGGTATAGCCCGCAGGCCAGGCCCAGCGTTGTTCATCCCAGCGGTAGCTTTGTACGCAGGACACGTCCTTGGCGAGATCGAGGCCGACCAGACCTTTCCACGCCCGGGCCTTGGCAACCAGTCCGCCGAGGTCGAAATTGCCATCCGGGTCATGGGCGAGGGCGACATGCGGCGCGCCCTGCTGGCGGATGGCGCGGGTCAGACGGCGGGTGTCGATGCCGCCCATGCCGATGCGCCCCTTGGCCGTCATCCAGAGTTGCAGATCCCCCATGGTGCGCCAGTTCGAAGGCGCGGTCGGGTCCCATTTCACCACCATGCCGGCGGCGACGGGCTCGGCGGTTTCGTCATCTTCGGAGGTGGTGCCGGTGTTGCCGATATGGGGGAAGGTGAAGGTGACGACCTGACCCGCATAGGATGGGTCGGTCATGATTTCCTGATAGCCGGTCATCGCGGTGTTGAACACCAGTTCGGCCACCGTCTCACCGACCGCGCCAAAGCCGTGGCCGTAAAAGACAGTCCCGTCTGCCAGAGCAAGGCAGGCGGTGGGTTTCGGCAGATCGTTCATGGGGCGACTCCCTCGGGGGCGGGAAATTTGGCGGACACTAGTTGCGCGGGCTGGCAGGGTCAAGGGTGGGTCTGAAATGGAAGTCCGTGGCGAATCAAGGGGTTGGGAAAAGGCCGGGTTGTTGCGTGTTGCGACCAGCGGCGATATGGTTGCGCCAACTGAAAAAGGGGACGGATGATGGGCCTACGTGACCAGTTGCAGGGCGAGATCAAGGACGCGATGCGGGCCAAGGCGGCTGAGCGGTTGTCGGGACTGCGGCTGATCGCCAGTGCCATCAAGGACCGCGAGATTGTGCTGCGCGGCGAAGGGGCTGCCGAGATGACCGAGGCGGATATCCTGCCGATCCTGGGCAAGATGGTGAAGCAGCGGCAAGAGTCGGTGCGGATGTATCAGGAGGGGGGGCGGCAGGACCTGGCCGACAAGGAACGCAATGAGATCAAGGTGATCGAAGAGTTTCTGCCGCAGCAGTTGTCGGGGGCCGAGGTGGAGGCGGCGATCGTGGCGGCGATTGCCGAGGTTGGTGCCACCAGCGTCAAGGACATGGGACGCGCGATGGCGGTTCTGAAGGGCAAATACACCGGTCAATTGGATTTCGGCGCAGTGGGCGCGATGTTGAAGACGCGGCTGGGTTAGGCGGCGACCGTTTCATCTGGGGACGGTGCGGAGAGCGGGGCGGCGCGCCACAGGCCGCCGAACCGCGCCTCCAGCCTTGGATACAAACCTTTGCCCGCGACGGCGCGAGCCTGATCGAAGGCGGCTTGCTGCCTGTCGGGCCAGTTCGCCAGATACCCCCAGCGGTGATAATGCAGCATCATCGGGTCGTCGCCGCCGACAGGGTTGCGGCCCGAGATCGAGAAATTCAGCCGTTCATCGGCGAGGATGTAGTCCATCCCGAAACGCTTCAGCGTGACCGGCAGGCTGATCTGGTCCAGCCAGGGCCGCTTTTGCGCGACCGGCACCTCGTGGTCGATGATCAGTGCGGTGTCGTGCCACAGTTCGGCGAAGCGCTTGCCATCGGAAATCTCGGCCTCCGGAAAGCAGATCATCCCGGCATTGAAATAGGGCAGAAATTCCGCCTTCCAGCGCCGCATCAGGCGGATCCGGTCTTGCGGCATGGCCAGGCCAAAATGGTTATAGATCCGCGCCCATCGGGTCAGATCGCGGTAGCTGCGGGTCCCTTCCGGCACGACGCCTACGGCGTTGGCGGATTGCAGTCCGATCAGGTCCAGCGGCGCGGTGCACAGCATGTCGGTGTCGAGAAACAGCGAATGGCTGGTGTCGCGGTGGGCGGCCGCCGCGAGGATCTTGTTGCCATGCGGATAGGGTTTGCGCCACGGCTTTGCGGGTTCGGGCAGAATGCGGATTTCAACACCACAGCGCCGCATCAAGGCAGCAAGTTCGGGATTGAGATCCGGCTGGTGGCGCGCGGCGACATAGCCGATGTAGCGAAAGCGGTCGTGGTTGTGGTGAACCAACGAGGCGATCAGCAGCGCGGCCTGCGCCTCTAGTCCGTAGCCGTCGATGATGAAGAAGATTGTGGTCATTCGCCCTTGTTCTTTTTTGCCTAACAGACAGGAAAACATCTTTTATATCAAGAGTTAGGCGGTTGATTGGCCGGCGTTCTGAGCCGTTTGAGCAACATGTCATAGAGCTGCCGGCGTTCGTCTATGGTCAGGAAAGCACCAAGTTCGACCTCACGCTGGTTGCCGGTCAGGGTCAGGTAGAACGGCACCGGGCCGCCGGTGGCGTGCAGCGTGACGCGGACCCAATGGGGATTGGCGCTCCAGCTTTGGGCGGGGCTGCGCGGATTGTGCCGGTCGAGTGTGATGCGGTCGGGGTAAAAGCACAAATCCTCGGTCAGGCGGCCGTCGGTGTAGCTGCTCTCCAGCGCCAGCCAGATCCCGGCCACGGCGGCCATCAGGAACGGTAGCAGCACCCACAGCCCGGCGGTGCCGAGTTGCGAAAACAGCGGCAGAGTCAGCAGGATGCAGGTTGCCGAGATGAACCAGACAAAGCCACGCCGGGGCAGTGACCTGTAGGGCCACAGGCGCAGATGGGCGGATTGGGTTTCGGCGGGCGGGAGCCATTGATAGGGCATCGGCGGATCGTGGTATAAGGGC
>JBDTQR010000163.1:0-10526 GCA_039932095.1 bacterium
CCGCTTTCGACATCCTCCTCGACCACCCCCGCCGAGATGAACCACACCGCGTCCGAGGCCAGAAGCAGACCGCGCCCCAGCGCCAGGGTACTGGTCTCCACCGCCGCCCGCAAACCTTGCAAGCCCAAAGCGGCCAGAAAGTCGTCGACCTTGCGCCGGATGATCGCATCCCGGGTCGGCAGGGCGACCGGCACGCGGCGCAGCAGGTCTGACAACGGCAGCCGGACAAACGGGTTGCCCGCCCGCACCACGGCAATGATCGGCTCTTCATACAGCAGTTCGAAGTCGAGGCCCTCCATCTCGGACGCCTCAGGCATCCGGCCAATCATCAGATCGACATGCCGCTCCCGTAATTTGCGCAGCAACACCGGATGCGAGCCGGTCTCGATGGCCAGGGTCACCCCAGGCCCGAAATCGCGCGCCGGGGCCTGCAGATACCGGCTGACCACCCGGGGAAAGAACCGCGCCGACACCGTGGGCAGCAGACCGACCGACAGGGTCGAGGCCTCTTCGACCGCCATCACCCGCGCCGCCGCATCCAGACTGGCCATGGCATCGCGGGCATGGCGGGCAAAACGCTGGCCTTCCTCGGTCAGCACCAGCCTGCGGCCCAGCCGCAGAAACAGCGCGCCGCCCAGCAGGCTTTCCAGATCGGACAGCGATTTCGACACCGCAGGCTGGGTCAATCCGGCCACTTTGGCCGCAGCCGACACATTGCCGCTATCGGCAATCTGCAGGAACAGCCGGATATGGCGCAGCTTCGCTGCCGGATGCATACTCATTTGATTATACCAATCGGCCCATTTTCTATTTTTCCCAAACGAAAAGTTATGTCAATGCTGCAGATGGGAGGATTCTGAATGCCAGTTCTGATGCGCCCCTGGGGCCATATGCATTACAACGACGTGAACCCCGGCGGTGGTCCTGCGGTCGTCTTTGTCGGGTCGCTTGGCACCGATCTTCGCATGTGGCGCGGGGTCACGTCCCGTCTGCCGTTCCGCTGCCTCAGCCTCGACAAGCGCGGCCACGGTCTGTCCGCCACACCCGATGCGCCGTGGACCGTGCAGGACCTTGCAGCAGACGTTCTGGCGCTGATGGACCATCTGAACCTGCCCAGCGCCGTCATCGCCGGCTGTTCGGTCGGCGGTCTGGTCGCCATGGCAACGGCGCTTGCCGCGCCCGACCGGGTGACCGGCCTGATCGTGTCGAACGCTGCCGCCAGGATGGGCACCGCCGAAGCGTGGCAGGCCCGCATTGCCACCATCGAAGCCGACGGTCTCGCCGCCATCGCCGACACGATCATGGAACGCTGGTTCGCGGCACCTTTCCGCGCCAGGCCGGAGTTTCTGATCTGGCGCACCCTGTTCCTGCACACTGACGTGCCCGGCTACATCGCCACCTGCCGCGCTCTGGCCGCCGCAGACTTGCGCGCCGAGGTGCCCCGGATCGCCTGCCCCGTCCTGATGCTGACCGGCTCCGAAGACCTCGGGACGCCGCCCTCGCTGGTCCATGAGACCGCCGCCCTGATCCCGGGCGCGCAGGTCGCGTTGCTGGAGGGTTCCGGCCATATACCGGCGATTGACGCCCCGACCAAAGTCGCCACCCTGATCACCGGGTTCGTCGGAGGGGCTGGATGACCGACCGGACCGAAAAAGGCATGACGTTCCGCCGCCGCGTTCTGGGCGCGGCCCATGTCACCCGCGCCGAAACCGCCAAGACCCCGTTCGACGCGCCGTTTCAGGCGCTGATCACCGATGCCGCCTGGGGCCATGTCTGGGCGCGCGACACCATAAGCCTGCGCGAAAGGTCCATGCTGACCATCGCTTTGCTGGCCGGTCTCGGCAATGACCACGAACTTGCCCTGCATCTGCGTGCCACCGCCAATACCGGCGCATCAGAAGATGACGTGATGGAGGCGCTGCTGCATGTCGCCATCTATGCCGGGGTGCCGCGCGCCAATCACGCCATCAAGATCGCCAAAGCCACCTTCGCCGAAATGCGAGAGGACCCCAAATGAACCCTGCCGAATTCTACATGCGCGACCGCAGCACCCAGCCGCCGGCCTTTGATCCCGGCTACAAGACCTCGGTCCCCCGCTCGCCGCGTCTGGCCCTGTTGACCCTGCAGCAGACCGTCTCGGAAATCACCGGGCCGACCTTCGGCCATAACGACCTTGGGCCGCTGGACAACGACCTGACGATGAATTTCGCCCATGGCGGCCTGCCGGTCGGAGAGAGGATCATCGTGCATGGCCGGGTGCTCGACGAAAACGCAAGGCCGGTGCCGAATACCCTGGTCGAGGTCTGGCAGGCTAATGCCTCGGGGCGCTACCGCCACAAGAAGGACGTCTATCTCGGCGCGCTCGATCCCAATTTCGGCGGCTGTGGGCGTTGCCTGACCGATGAGAACGGCTACTACTTCTTTCGCACCGTCAAACCCGGGCCCTACCCTTGGCTGAACTATGTCAACTCGTGGCGGCCCGCCCATATCCACCTTTCGGTCTTTGGCACCTCGTTCAGCCAGCGGCTGATCACCCAGATGTATTTTCAGGGCGACCCGCTGATCCCGCTTTGCCCGATCGTTCAGACCATTCCAGACCCCGACGCGGCGCAGCGCCTGATTGCCGCGCTGGACCTCAACACCGCGGTCCCGATGGATTGCCTCGCCTACAAGTTCGACATCGTGCTGCGCGGCCGCCGGTCTACCCTGTTCGAAAACAAGCTGGAGGGGAACTGAGATGGTCCAGACCCTGAATTACCTCAAGGAATCCGCCTCGCAAACCGCCGGGCCCTATGTCCACATCGGCCTCGCCCCCGGTGCCGCCGGATTTCACACCTTTGAGACCGAACTTGGCCAGACCATCGCCCCCGACGGGGTCGCGGGACAGCGTATCCATATCGAGGGCAAGGTCTATGACGGCCTTGGCGCGCCGGTCAAAGACATATTGATCGAAGTCTGGCAGGCCGATGCCAACGGCATCTATCCGCATCCCGAAGACCCGCGTCAGGCCGAATGTGCGCCGGGCTTTCGTGGCTGGGGCCGGGTGATCAGTGATTTCGATACTGGGCTTTTTGCCTTTGACACCATCAAACCCGGCCCGGTGCCCGGTCGCGCGGGCCGGATGCAAGCGCCGCATCTGTCGCTGTGGCTGGTGTCGCGCGGCATCAATATCGGGCTGAATACCCGGATGTATTTCCCCGAGGATACCGCAGAGCACGCCGCCGATCCGGTGCTGAACAGCATCGAACACCGCAGCCGGGTTGCCACCCTGATTGCCAGCAGTGCCGCGCCGGGGCAGTATCTCTTTGACATCCATCTTCAGGGTGCCGCGGAAACTGTCTTCATCGACATCTAGGCCCATGACCCACGCCCCCTGCATCATCTGCATCGCCATCACCGGCTCGCTGCCCACCAAGGCGAACAATCCGGCGGTGCCGATCACCGTTGCCGAACAGGTCGAAAGCACCCAGGCCGCGTTCGAGGCCGGTGCCAGCATCGCCCATTGCCATGTCCGCGATGACGAAGGCAAACCGACCTCCGACCCTGCCCGCTTCGCCCGGCTGATGGAGGGTTTGCAGAAGCATTGTCCCGGCATGATCGTGCAGCTGTCAACCGGCGGCCGCTCTGGTGCCGGGGCCGCCCGCGGTGGCATGTTGCCGCTTGGGCCCGACATGGCCAGCCTTTCGGTCGGATCGAACAATTTCCCGACCCGGGTCTATGAAAACCCGCCCGACCTCGTCGACTGGCTCGCCGCCGAAATGGTCACCCATGCTGTCAAGCCCGAGATCGAGGCGTTCGACCTGTCCCATATCCTGAAGGCCCATGACATGTGGCGGAAGGGCCAGATCACCGCCCTGCCCTACGTGCAATTCGTCATGGGCGTGAGGAATGCCATGCCAGCCGACCGCGACGTGTTCGACTACTACATCCACACCGTCAAACGCCTGTTCGGCCCCGATGCGCCATGGTGCGCCGCAGGCATCTGGTCGGCGCAACTGACGCTGAATGAATGGGCGGTGTCCTCGGGCGGCCACGCCCGCACCGGTCTGGAAGACAATGTCCGGCTGGACCGCGACACCCTCGCCCCGTCCAACGCCGCCCTCGTCACCCGCGTCACCGACCTCTGCGCCAGATATGGCCGGCCGGTCGCCACCCCGGCACAGGCCCGCGCAATCCTCGGGTTGAGGGCGGCCTGATGCCAGCCAGCCCCGCCGACAGTGCGCTTTACGGCCCGCTGTTCAACGACCCGGAAACCGCTCAGCTGTTCACCGACAGCGCCGAGGTCCGGGCCATGATTCTGGTCGAAGGTGCCCTCGCCAAGGTGCAAGGCAGCCTTGGCCTGATCCCCTCTGACGCTGCCGCCTTCCTGCACCGCGCCAGTTTCGAAATCCAGATTGACCCTGCCGCACTCGGCCCCGAAACCGCCACCAATGGCGTCCCGGTTCCCGCCCTGATCAGCGCCTTCCGCAAGGCCGCCGAGGCGCCCTCCCACAGCCAATACTTGCATTGGGGGGCCACCAGTCAGGACATCATGGACACCGGACTGGCCCTGCGGCTGAAACGCCTGGTGGCGCTATGGGACAGCCGCCTGACCCAACTCGCCACCGGCCTTGGCCGCCTAGCGGAGGCCCATGCCGACCTGCCGATGGCCGCCCGGACCTATGGCCAGGCCGCCACGCCGACCAGCTTTGGGGCCGTGGTGGCCAGTTGGGGCCAGCCGATCCTGCGCCACCAGACCCGGCTGACCGCACTTACCCCCGACCTCTTGCAAGTCTCGCTCTCCGGTGCTGCCGGCACCTTGTCCGCCATGGGCCCGCGCGGCCCGCAAGTCCGCGCCGGTCTCGCCGATGCCCTCGGCCTCAGCGACCCGGGTCATTCGTGGCATAGCGAGCGCGATACCATCGCTGCCTTTGCCGGCTGGATGGCGGGCGCAACGGCCAGCATCGGCAAGATGGCCGAGGACCTGCTGCTTCTGACTCAGACAGGGATTGCGGAGGTTGCCATCTCCGGCTCGGGCGGCTCTTCCACCATGCCGCAGAAACAGAACCCGGTCGGCCCCTCGGTCCTGGTCGCCATCGCCCGCCATGCCGCCGGTCTGTCGGCCACGCTCCACGGCGCAGGTCTGCACCGCCAGCAGCGCGATGGTGCGGCGTGGTTCACCGAATGGCTGACCCTGCCGCAACTGTGCATCCTGACCGGCCGCGCCTTGTCGCTGGCGGTTGATCTGGCAGGCCGCATCACCGCCAATCCCGATGCCATGGCCAGGGGACTGTCGGCCGACGGCAACCTGATCCATGCCGAGGCGCTGACGTTCGCCCTCGCCGCCCGGATGCCGCGCCCGGAGGCGGCAGCCGCCGTCAAGGCGCTGGCCGCCGAAGTCCGGTCGTCGCAGGGCGATCTGCTGACCCTCGCCCACGCCAAATGGCCGGACCTCAGCCTGTCGCCCGATCTGGGCACGGCCCCCGCAGAGGCCCGGGCCTTTGCCGCACTGACCTAGACCTAATAGGGCAGGCCCGTGTAGTTTTCGGACATCAGGCGCCGGGCGGTTTCCGAAGCCTCCAGCAGCGCAAGCTCGGTCTGCTGCATCCGCCGGTCATAGGGGCTGGACTCTGGAAACCGGTGCATCATGGTCGTCATCCACCATGAAAACCGCATGGCCTTCCAGACCCGCGCCAGCGCCCTTTCGGAATAGCTTTCCAGCCCCGCCGCATCGCCCGTCAGGTAAAACCGCCGTAACCCCTCATACAGGTAATGCACGTCCGAAGCGGCGAGGTTCAGCCCCTTGGCTCCGGTCGGCGGCACGATATGCGCCGCGTCGCCACACAGAAACAGCCGTCCCCAGCGCATCGGCTCACTGACAAACGACCGCAGCGGCGCGATGGATTTCTCCACCGACGGGCCGGTGATCAGCTGCGCCGCCGCCTCTGCCGGCAACCGCAATTTCAACTCGGCCCAGAACGCGTCATCCGACCAGTCCTCGGCCCGATCCGCCAGCGGTACCTGCAGATAATAGCGCGACAGCGTCGGGCTGCGCATCGAGGCCAGCGCGAAACCGCGCTGATGCGAGGCATAGATCAACTCGTCCGACACTGGCGGCGTGTGCGACAAGATGCCAAGCCAGCCAAAGGGATAGACCTTCTCGAACTCTTGCCGCGCCGTTGCTGGAATGGCACCCCGGCTGACGCCGTGAAACCCGTCACAGCCCGCCACATGGTCACATTCCAGCCGCTGTGCCTTGCCCTCATGCACAAAACTCACAGCGGGCGTGGTAGAGGTCAGATCATGCAGGACGACATCCTCGACCCCGTGCAAAACGGTCGCGCCGATGGCATCCTGCGCGTCATAAAGGTCATGGGTCACCTCGGTCTGACCATAGACCATCACCTGACGCCCGCAGCTTTCCTTGAAGTCGATGCGAAACATCCGCCCATCGCTGGCCAATTGGCAGCCGTCATGCGCAATGCCCTCGCGGTCCATCCGCGCCCCGGCCCCGGCCTCACGCAGCAAACCGACCAACCCCTGTTCCAGCACCCCGGCCCTGATCCGCGACAACACATAGTCGCGTGATTTGCGCTCCAGCACCACGGTGGCAATCCCGGCCCGGTTCAGCAATTGCGACAGCAACAACCCCGAAGGGCCGCCGCCGATGATGGCAACCTGCGTGCGCATGTTTTCCTCCACTTGCCGCACAAGACTATGCTTTCTCCGCGCAATCCCAAATGGACGCAGCGCGCCTACTCTGGTACTTTTCCGCCATGAATTCTGATCCAATCCCGGTCTGGCAGCTTTACGGCGAAAGCCAGGCCTTCCCCGATGTCCTGCATATCGAGCGGATCATCGATCGCGCCGCCGGGCTGGACTGGACCATCGCCCCGCACCGTCACCTGCATCTGCACCAGTTGTTCTTGCTGTTGTCGGGCGACAGTCGCCTGACTTTGGACGGCACGGCGCAAGCCATCACGCCGCCGATGGTGATCAACATTCCGCGCGGCACCGTGCATGGCTTTTCGTTTTCCGCTGGAACCGAGGGGTACGTTCTGACCCTGCCCGCAGATGGTTTTCCCGATCTGTTCGGCCCGATGGCCGAGACCTCTGCCACCCTCAACCGCGCCTTCACCTTGGCCGCCACGGATCTGACTGGCCGCTTCGCCGCGATTTCTGCCGGCCATGGCGGCAGCCAACCGTTCCGCCGCACCCTGCTGCGCGCCGAGGCGACCGCCCTTGTCGCCCAAGTGCTGGCCCTTGCGCCTGAGATGCAGCCGCAGCGCGCCCCCGATCCGCGGCTCAAGCAGTTTGAAGCGGCGGTGCGCCAGAGCCTGCAAGACCGCCGCAGCATTGCCGCCTATGCCGCCGACCTGACCCTGTCACCCCGTCATCTGAGCCGGCTTTGCAAAGCCGAAACCGGCCTGTCGGCACAGGCTTTTGTCGAGGCGCTGACGATGCGTGAGGCCTGCCGCCTGCTGGTCTATACCAGAATGACCGCGCAGCAGGTGGCCTATCACCTCGGCTTTGACGACCCGTCGTATTTCGGCCGCGTGTTTCAGCGCAATCTGCACCTGTCGCCACGCGCCTATCGCGCCAGGTTCGAAGGCTGAACCTCGATCCCGGCCATTTCGCGTGTCAGACCACCGGAACCACCTGCAACAGCGGCATGACATCCGCCATTTCCGGCCCGGCGTCGCGGCCGGTCAGCGCCCGGCGCAACGGCCGGTACAGGGCCTTGCCCTTGCGCCCGGTCGTGGCCTTCACCGCCTCGGTCCATTGGTGCCAGGTGTCATGGCTCCACGGTCTGGCGGGCAGCAGGGTCAGGGCCTCGCGGACAAATTCGACATCCTCGGCATCCATCAGCGGCGTGGCGCCGTCGCGGAACAACTTCCACCAGCCCTCCAGATCGCCGAGCACGGTGATGTTGCCCTTGGCGACCGACCAGAACAGCTCTGCCTTGTCCGCAGGCACGCCCAGGGCCGCAACCTTGTCCGCCACCGCCGGCAGGGCCAAGGATTGCACATGGGCGCGGGTCAGCGGGAACAGGTCCTCATCATCAAACTTGGTCGGCGCCGCACCGAACGAGCCGATGTCGAAGCCGTCGATCAGCTCTTGCATCGATCCGACCAGCTCCACCGGCTTGGACGACCCCAGCCGCGCCATCAGGGACAGCAGCGCCAACGGCTCCACCCAGCGCGCCCGCAGATCGCGCAACGCCAGCACGCCAAGCCGCTTGGACAGCTCCTCGCCATGCGGCCCGGTCAGCAGCGAATGGTGGGCGAAATCCGGCGGGGTGCCACCCAGCGCCTGCATGATCTGAATTTGCGTCGCCGTGTTGGTGACATGATCCGCCCCGCGCACGATGAACGAAACACCCATGTCGATGTCATCCACCGAAGAGGCGAAAGTATACAGAATCTGCCCATCGCCCCGGATCAGCACCGGGTCCGACACGGACGCCGCATCAATCGAGATCGGCCCCAGAATGCCATCCGGCCATTCGATCCGCTCCTGATCCAGCTGAAACCGCCAATAGCCCGCGCGGCCCTCGTCCCGCATCGCCTGACGTTCCTCTTCCGTCATCCGCAGGGATGACCGGTCATAAACCGGCGGCTTACCCATATTCAGTTGTTTCTTGCGCTTCAGGTCAAGTTCGACCGGCGATTCAAAGCACTCATAGAACCGCCCGACGCCGCGCAACTGATCCGCCGCCTCGCGGTAGCGGTCCATTCGAAGCGATTGCCGCTCCACCCGGTCCCAATGCAGGCCCAGCCAGTCAAGATCCTCCATGATCCCGTCGGCATATTCCTGTTTGGAGCGTGCCTGATCCGTATCATCCAGCCGCAGAATGAACTGCCCGCCCGACTTGCGCGCGATCAGATAGTTCATCATGGCAGTCCGCAGATTGCCGACATGGATGTAGCCGGTCGGCGACGGGGCAAAACGGGTGATGGTGGCTCGGGTCATGGTTGTCTCCTCAAGGCGACCTCCCTGTCACGCCGCGCCGAAAATGTCCATCAGGTAGGCTCCACCGGCCAATGGGTTTTCAACGCTGCAAGCCCCGCCACGATCAACTCGCACAGCACAGCCTCATCGGCATCCGACAGGTGGCGCAGATACAGGCAGGCCTTGCCCATACGGTGCTTGCCCAGCCGGGCCAGAAGCGCGCTGAAATCGTGATAACCCGGCATGATGTAGATCGACAGATCGGCCTTGCGCGGCGCGAAACCGGTGGCAAGGCTGACGCCGGAATGGCCGGTGGCATAGCGATAGGCGTAGCGTCCAAAGCCGACCATGCCGCCGCTGTACAGAACCGGGGCAAAGCCGGTCACCGCGCCGAACAGCTGCACCAGATGGCGCGCCTCGGCCTGCCGGTCGGGCGGCGTGACGCTGTCCAGAAACGCCGCCACCGCCAAAGGCTGCACTGTGGTCTTTGCCTGATACGCCATCGCCCCTCCCGCAGCCAGGCTATCACAACCCCGCGCATTGCATAAAGCCTGCGCTTTGCTATTCATGGGGCCATGACCCAGATGTCCGCCTCTGCCATTGCCCCCGACGCTGCCATGATCGAAGAGCTTGCCTACCGGGCCATCGCCGCCCTGCCCGCGCCCTATGCCGAAGCCGCCCGCCTGATCGCCCTTCGCATAGAAGACTTCGCCGAGCCCGAGATTCTGGACGCCCTGGGCATCGACGACGCCTATGAACTGACCGGGCTGTACGACGGTGTGCCCCTGACCGAGAAATCCTTTGACGATCCGCCCCAGCGCCCCGATCAGATCTTTCTGTTCCGCCGCCCGATCCTTGAAGAATGGGCCGAACGCGGCGACGTGTCGCTGGCCGAACTGGTGACCCATGTCTTCGTCCACGAACTGGCACATCATGTCGGCTGGACCGATGACGACATCGCCCGCATCGATCCATGGTGGGAGTGACCGACATGGCGCGCAACCCGACGATCCGCTTGCTCGCCGTGGTCCTGACCACACTCACCCCCCACGCCGGCCTTGCCGGAGCGATTGTTGAAGCCGCGGGCACCATCGAACAGAAGATTGCCGCCAAGGACATGGCCGGTGCCCTGCTGGGCGCCCGCGACCTTTACGCCAGCGTATGGAGCCGCAGCGCCTCCATCGGTTTTACCCAGGCACTGCTGGTGTCCGAACCTGCCCCCGGCTTTGGCATGTACAACCCGCGCGCCGACAATGTGTTCAAGAAGGGCGAGCCGATCCTGATCTATTGCGAACCCTATGGTGTCGGCTACGGCAATCCGGGTGAAGGGGTTTATTCGGTCAATTTCATCATCGACCTGCAGGTGCTGGATTCGTCCGGCAATCAATTGGCCAATGTGCCCGATACCACGGAATACACCTCGACCTCGCGTCATCAGAACAAAGAGGTTCAGGCCAATATCACCTATACACTCGACGGGCTGCAGCCGGGGGCGTGGCGGGAGGGCTAGGCTTGCGGCCGCGACACCCGCTTGCCCTTCGTCCGGCTGGTCAAATGAAACCGCCCGCAGCGGTCGCAGCGGTAGGGCCTGAGCG
>JBDTQR010000164.1:0-10494 GCA_039932095.1 bacterium
ATCCCACAATCAACGACATTCTCGTCAACTCCTACAGTTCGGTCTATGTCGAGCGGTTCGGGGTGCTCGAAAAAAGCAAGGTCCGCTTTCGCGACGAACGGCACTTGCTGCGGATCATCGACAAAATGGTGTCGCGCATTGGCCGCCGGGTTGATGAATCCCAGCCCTGGGTCGACGCGCGCCTGGAAGATGGCAGCCGGGTCAATGCGATCATCCGGCCCTGTGCGATTGATGGGCCTTCGGTGTCTATCCGCAAATTTTCGGCCCAGCCACTGACCATGGCAAAGCTGGTGGAGATGAATGCCCTGTCGGGGCCCGCGGCAGCCCTTCTGAAGGGCCTCGTCGAGGCCCGGCTCAATGTGCTGATTTCCGGAGGTACCGGGTCGGGCAAGACCACGATGCTGAATGCAATGTCGTCGTTCATCGGCGTACGGGAACGCATTGTCACCATCGAGGATGCGGCGGAATTGCAACTGCAGCAGGAACATGTTGTGCGGTTGGAGACCCGGCCGCCAAGCCCGTCAGGCACTGGCGCCGTCAGTCAGCGTGACTTGGTCCGCAATGCCTTGCGGATGCGACCGGACCGCATTGTCATCGGCGAGGTGCGTGGCGCCGAAGCGTTTGACATGCTGCAGGCGATGAACACTGGCCACGATGGATCGATGACCACGATCCACGCCAATACGACGCGCGATGCGCTTAGCCGGATCGAACAGATGGTCTCGATGATCGGGATGGAACTGCCAATGTCGGCGATCCGGTCGCAGATCGCTTCCGGTATCCATGTCGTTGTTCAGCTTAACCGCCACAGCGATGGCAGTCGTCGGGTCACGGCGGTGTCCGAGATCACGGGCATGGAAGGCAGTGTGATCACGATGCAGGATATCTCTCTGTTCCGGAAGACCGGGCGCGGACCAACCGGCGAAGTCTTGGGAGAATTCGTGGCCACTGGGATCAGACCGCGCTGTGCCGAACTGTTGGCCCAATCCGGCGTTGACCTGTCCGCCGACATGTTCACCAGGGCAGGATCACGGCCATGATCAAAATCTCAGATTTTGGTTTCGACGTGCTTGTCTATATCGGGATCTTTCTTGGGGTCCTGTTGGCGTTCGACGGGATTTGGCAATTGATGTCGCGCGGCGAACGTCGGAGTGACGCCCGAAATCGCCGCATGCGTCTTATCGCGAACGGTGCGTCGACGGAAAAGGTGCTGAGCCTTCTAAAGCCGAATGAAGTGCGTTGGGGTCTGAGCGCTGTACCGCTGCTGTCGACCCTTCCCAGGGATATTCGACAGGCCGGCATGACATTGCGTCCGATGATGGTTGTCGGGTTTGCGTTGGCGGCCTCCGTTACGATTGGCTTGGCCCTGTCGTCGCGAGATGGCGTCAGACTTGCCATCCAGCTCTCCCGCGGCAGCCAGGGCGACCTGATCGGCGTAGGATTGCAACTCTGACTGCGTCGCGGCCTTTTGGCCAAAGCCGAAGGACAAAGCGACAATGCCCAGGATCACCACCAGCGTGACAGCCCAGAAGACGATGATCGCCCCCTGATCATTCTCCCACATGTCCCTGATATCCCGCAGCTTTGTCATTGTCTCTCTCACTTGGCCAGCCCTTCCGTACCCACCCCAATCATACGATTTCAGAAGCGCACCCCTTTAAGACTTCGAACGCCTGCAGCTCAACGTCGGTCATCTTGCGATCCACTCTGTGGCAGGGCCGATCGCAGTCTCGAGGCGGTGCCGCGCGCTTTCGCCGGACCCCTCAATCCAGCAGGCTGTCTGCCATCCGCGCCCTTTTCCGCCGAGCCGATAGCCAGCCGATTTAACCGTCATTTCCCTATATAGGTTACCTATAGGGTTTTGACGGTTAAATCCCCCGCGCCGAAGTGCACTGTCCGCCGCTGCCTCACTGCTGAACAGCCCCGGATGCAGCGCTGCCGCATCACCCGGACTGTCAACGGCCAACCCTGCCAGCAACATCTGCTGCACGATGTCCGGGCAGACGGCGGCCCATGCCTGAATACGTTGGTAGGCAACCCTCAGAAACACATCCGCCATCAGGTGCACCTCGAGGGGATTGTGAGCAGTCCGGTTCACGCCGCGGCCACGACCGAGTGCCTGCATCACCTCGTCGTCGCAGATGGCCGCACGCATCACCTCGGCATGGAGGTCCTCATGACGCAAGACCTGCACCGAGGATTTGCGCCCGGTTTCGGTCAGCAGGCCTACGTCGGTGGACACGTATTTGCCCGCAACCGAGTGATCTAGGACCGCGCCCGTAAGTTCGCGCAAGTCGTGAGAGGAGTTCAGCGGTCGGCCGATCAGGAACAGGCAGGCGATGTCGCCCGAGCTATCCAGGCCCGCGATAGCGTTGTAATGCGCCACCTCGACCCCGGCGATGTCGGCGAAGGCGGGTTCGATTGCCTTGTAGGTGATGACCAGGCAGCGGCCTGACCGGTGCCTCGCGGCGTGCCAGCGGACATAGTCCACGCATTCCTGCAGGCGATTGGCGCGACGGGCGGTCTCGGCGGCGTCGACATGGGCGACCGGACACAGCGATCCCATGCCGAAGCGCCCCGAGATCAGCCGGACATGCTGATGCGGGGTGCTAGCCTCGATGGTGGCTACCTCCAGTCCGGGCAGGACGGCCGTGGCGATCTCAGGCCTGAGGGTCGCGTCGAGATGCAGGATCGGCAGGGTGTTGAGTTCGGCCGCCATCTGCTTGTGCTGCCAAATCCGGATTGCCCTCTGGCCATCCGGCGCGCGCGGGCCGTCCAGCCACACCTTGGCCACCGCTCCGGGTTCGCCGCGCAACAGCGCCGCCAGTGCCTCCCAAAGTCCGATGACCTGCAAGCCCATGGCACGGCGGATATTCTGCATCAGGGCCTTCTTGCGGTCGGACGGCCTCTGGCCGGGCACCAGAGCATTGCTCGGCAGTGTACTGCGTTCCGTCTTGCCGGCGTCCTCGCAAAAGCCGCTATCGATACGCACGGAGGCAAGATCCTCTGCCCTGACCTCTCCAACCTGCAGTGTAGCCAGCGCAGCCTGCAGCTTCTGGCGTGCCACGACGACATCAGCCAGATCGGCGCCCTTGGCATCCTGCCTGCGTGATGCCGCAACGGCCTCGATCCCAAGGAGTGGCAAAGCCTCGATTGTCAGGCCCGCGTTTTCTTCGACGCTGCGCGGCCAGCAGGCTTCGTCTACCAGGATCAGGGCGAACGCGTCCTTGTCGCCAGCAAAACCGGTGAACAGGGTGTCATAAGCCGCCACCACGATTTCGACCTCCTGAACCGCGTGGCGGTTGGCCCGCTTGGCGCAAGTGCCAAAGAACCCACAACGCTGCTTCTGGCTGCTGAGGCATACCGAAGACTGGATATCGTGCTGCGCCTCAATGGCCGATCTGACACCCGGACCGAAGAGGCTTTGTCCGATCCGGAAAAGTGGGCGTCAGCAGACGCTCTGCAACTTCATCGTCGACGATGCCTTCGGCACGACGGAGCCTAGCCCAAAGATCAGCAGGGGCAGGGAAATCTTGGATCGTCCGCTCAACACCCGACGTGTAATCGAATTCGACGATTTCTATGCCGTTCGTTGAATAGGCAAAACGCAATCCAAGAATCTCAGCATATCCCTTTGCCTGCTGAAGTCCGTCAGCGGCATGTCGATATCTAGATTTGGCCTCGACAACCGCAATCGGAAAGTCTGGATTATATCGTAGCAAGTAGTCGGACCGCTTCTGCTTTCCACGGCGCGCCTTTCCACCAATGAAAACAACGCGTCCGCCAGTGAAGCTTTTTTGCTCGTTTATGGCATGTGGCCTGTCATCCCAGCCTGCTACTTGCAGTTTGGGCACGACGAACTTCCTGCAAGTATCGGCCTCATTCATCCGCAATCTTCTTTGCCCGATTACAACCCACCACCGCTCGACCAATCGCTGTCAAAGAAGCGGGCACGGTTCAACGCGCAATTCTTTGGTTTTGAAGCTCTTTCGCCATGCTGCGGTGGTTAGAACCTACAGCTTGCATGATTGATGTCGCAAGCGCTATTGAGATCTCTCGCGCATCCAGTCGGTTTGGCGGGACCACTCATCCGGAAGCTGTCCCCGCAGCGACTGCAGCGTTAAGTCCCTCGGCTGCCGCCCGTCCAGTATCGCTTCGACAACCTCGGGCGCAAGAAACGCGAGCCGAAACACACGGGTAAGGTATGGCGCGGCGATTCCTTCGTGCCGAGCCAGGTCGGAGATCGTGCCAAACTCACCACTTTCGAGCATGCGCTTCCATCGAAAGGCCCTCGCCAGCGCCTTGACGAACGTGTCGTCGAAATTCCGAGGCACGGGCCTACCGATTGGCAGGACCATCTCCTTCCGCCCGCCGCGCTTCACAAGGCGGAACGGGACATGCACCGTGATGGTATGGGGGATCGCCGGTGCGCGGGTCATGCCGCAGCCTCTGTAGCTGCGGTCATCTCGCGCACCAACGCTGCCAACCCGTCCGAGCGTAACCGCACCATCAGCCCATCGGTGCCGATGTCGACCCTACGCTGCACATGGTGGCCAGCGGCTGTCCTTGAAGGAATCGGTCGATAGGTCTAGCCTTCTGCTATTGTCATGCCTTTGGGGGATTTCTCGATGCCGATTGGTCAGTACATCATCACTGCAAGGCCGCAGGGTTTCACGCACTCTGAGGCGATCGCCTTGGCGGCTGCGCATCACGCCACCCTAGCGGCGCCTACGACTGACGCAGAGAACCACTATCTCCTTTTCATCCTGGAAAACGATCCGCTGCTTTGGGGACCAAATCCGGATGGCACGGCACTGATCGGGCCGTGGATCGGCCTCACTCAGCAGATTGGCAGCACCGAGCCAGGCGGTGGATGGACTTGGGATACCGGAGAGGCGCTCACCTATTCAGCGTGGCACCCGACGCAGCCTGACAATTTCCATTTCGACCTTTTTGGAATCTTGTTTGACTATCAGGGTTCAATTGGTTGGGGTGACACCGTCTCCGACCCTGGGGGTGAGGGGTTTGGCGCCGTCATTTCGGCTGCGGTCGAAGTTGGCAGCACGGTCCGGAAACTTACTGGAACGAACTACCATGACAATATCCGGGGCGCGGCGGTCAACAACACTATCGACGGAAAAGGTGGCGACGACCGGCTCTATGGCGGCGATGGCAGGGATCTGATCAAAGGTGGCGGGGGTAGCGACCTATTGCTTGGCGGTGTCAACGATTACAATGACACCCTGATCGGCGGCGGCGGCAAAGACTTCCTTTACGGCGGCCCAGGTGAGGACGTCTTCGTCTACAACAAGATTTCGGATTCCCGCCAAGTTTTTCATGGCCAGTCCGCTGACGACCACATTTTCGATCTTGAAGTCAACTACGACTTCATTGACCTGTCCGCTATTGACGCCATTCCCGGCGGTGGCCACGATAAACTGGTTTTTGCCGGCACTTTCTTTACCGGCGTCGGGCAGTACATCATTACCGGCGAAAACGGACACTACCAAGTGCTGGTCAACATGAAAGGCGCTGCATTGCCAGAGATGTCGATCACTGTCGATTGCGATGGTCACCTAACGCCCGTGAATTTCATTCTTTAGAACACGACCGCGAAGTCTCGCGCCCATAGGCGCTGCGCATGGTCTAGGATTTGGGTGCGTTCCATATGGGCTGGTCCTCCTGAGTCTGTCATAGCATGCGCATTCGGCGACCGGCACGTGGTCAGGCGCAGCGTTGCTGGGGTGAGAAGAAGTCGGGTCGGAAACAGATCGCGGCCGCGGGCCAGAATGTTGATTGCGACCTGCGGGGAGAAGACACCCTGATCTAGCGCTTTCCTACAAGCGGTTTCGACAGCGCATAGGGCCAACATCTCACTACCAGAATTGCTACATCGCTCACAAACAGTTGGTTTCAGGCGGTGGTTACAATGACTTCAGAAATCGCGATCACAAACGGATCGACAGAGGTGCTTTGGCCAGCAAAAGAGTTGATACATTTAGAAATCTCAGCGTCCATCATTTGCCTTGAGAAACTTCGGAGCGATCGTTGTCATGATGCTTGGCGAGCACCGCATCCACCAGATATTCCGGCTGAGCATCGTCCTCAAGGGGTTGCACGCGCTGATTGAAATTGTTGGAGGGCTAACATTCTACCTGCTCAACGCGCATTCTGTTCTCCTTTGGGTCAACTTCCTGACGCAGGACGCACTGATTGAAGATCCTAACGACTTCATCGCCACACATCTCTTGAGCGCTGCAGAGCACTTGACCAGCGCGACCCAGACCTTCTATGCCTTCTACCTTGTCAGCCACGGTCTGATCAAAATTGTTCTGGTTGCAGGACTTCTGCAAGAAAAATTGATCGCTTATCCACTGTCACTGATCGCGCTTCTGGCGTTCATTGGCTACCAGGGTTATCGGTATAGCTATACCCATTCGTTCGGGCTGATCCTGCTGACGATATTCGATTTGGTTGTAATCGTCCTTGTCTGGCACGAGTGGCGCCTTTTGCGGCGCCATCTGCCGGTCGATTGATTTCGCCCGAGTAGCATTGCACTTGTCGAAAAGCGAGCAAACTGACGGGAACTTCGACCGCTTATGCGATCCACCCTTGGCACCAATTCAACGATTTCGCGGGCAATTTCTCCAGTCGAGGGTATGCCCTTCGGAACAAATCGGGCGCGTCAGTGTTCCATCGCAAGCCGCACGGTGCCAAGGTGAGCAAAAGCTCGATGGAAGAGTAGCGCGACACAAACGCGATGGGAGACTTCGTGGACCAAGTCCTGACTTGCATTCTCAACAACAAAGCTGGCTCAAACAGCGCGAGAAATGTGGAAGGTCTCGTTGCAAGAATTGCCGCGCAGCGAGGGTGGCAAGCGATATTCCCTAGCCTAGCAGATGGAATTGACCTCAAGGCGGTCGCTGGGAAAGCGAGCGTTGCCTGTGGATTGGTTGTTGCCGGAGGAGGTGACGGAACCATCGCTGCGGTAGCATCGGCATTGGTCGGTTCAACCACCTGCCTTGGTGTGCTGCCAATGGGGACCCTCAATCATTTTGCCAAAGACGTTGGCATCCCGCTTGACCTAGAAGAGGCGGTTCAAACCCTGTTCACCGGCAAGGTTACCCAGGTGGATGTTGGTGAAGTAAACGGTCATATTTTTCTCAACAATTCGAGTATCGGCTTCTACCCGCGCATTGTTGTCGAGCGCGAACGCGAACAGCGACACGGGCGAAGCAAATGGACCGCATTCGTACGGGCCGCCGCACTTGTCGCTCAAAAACACCGCACAATGCATGTCGAACTCGACATCGACAATAGTACACGCCAGTCGTATGAGACGCCTTTCGTATTCATCGGAAATAACCGCTACAAACTTGCTGGCACACAGATCGGCACGCGGGCCAGCCTTGACGGCGGCAAATTGTGGGTTTGCGCTGCTCCCAATGCTGGCCGCGGCAAAATGGCTGTATTGGCGCTTGAGGCGCTACTCGGTCTCGTTCAGGTCGGCGATCTTCCAACCTTCGAGAGCATGCGGATTGACGTGAACATGCATCTCCACGAAGCGCTGGTCGCAACCGACGGCGAGGTCAAAATGATGAGGACGCCATTGCACTATCGCAGCCGTCCACGAGCGTTGCGCGTCCTCATACCCGCTGCTGACTGACAGCCAAACGATGCGAAGTTGTTGCGGACGCTCATTAGCCTAGGGACCTTTATGGTAACCACATTGGTCCAGCGATATTGCCAGCGCCTGTAAGCGCTATCGAACTTACGAAATCCGAACGCGATGTCGTTTATGGCGATTGCTCCTAAGGCGACCGGACAATACCAAAGGTCTCAAATAATTCTTTCGGTCGCCGACCCAAGCCGGCTATCTAAACGATGCAAAAGTCATGCAACGCGATCACCAGGACGAAAAAGAGCTTGGAAAACGCCAACTAATCTCCAACGTGTTGGAGGACCTCGGCTTACCAGACGAGGCGCTTGCAAATGATGTGTTTTGGCCGGAACATACCTCTCGGATACTCGTTATGGTCAGAGACAAGCACAGGTCTGATCGCGGCCTCGGTAGGCGAATAGGTTTAAGTTTGAAACCCGGCAATGGTCGAGAAGGCAAGACGATGGATGGATGGAGTTTGGGTAGCGCGCACTCCTCGTTTTCTAAGCCATTGAAGTGATAACTGAATCCGACCAAGTCGCACGGTTTGAGCCCGCCGAGGCGTCGCTCGACAAGCGTATTGGCAGCCTGTGCGCTGCGCATACCGGCGCTAGCGGCTTAGAAGTGCTAGCTTCGAATGTTAGTGCCTTTGCCGCCCGTAGGATGTCGGCGCAGCGTGCGACGCGCTCACTCGATCTGATGTATTACGTCTGGGGCGAGGATTTGACAGGCCGACTTTTGCTGAGCGAGGTCCTGGCTGCAGCAGACCGTGGGGTAAAGGTTCGGCTGCTACTTGATGATATTGGCGTTTCAAGTCGCGATAATCTGCTAAAAGCACTGAATTCGCACGCGCAAATCACCGTGCGGCTCTTTAATCCAGTGAACGCCTTTTCAGGTAGCCGGCGGCGCTTGAGCGAAGTGGCACGACGGCTGTTCAGCATGACTCGACGTATGCACAATAAAGCTTGGATCACCGATAGCCTCTACGCCATCATGGGCGGTCGCAACATCGGTGACGCCTATTTCGACGCGGATGAAATGTCCAACTTTCGCGACCTCGACCTTCTTGCCGTCGGACCGGTGGTAGACGAAGCAGAGACCATGTTTGACCGCTATTGGAAAAGCGAACTTGTCACGCCTATGCGTCCATCAAACGACGGCGTTAAACGATGGTCCGTTCTTTCCGACCTGCGGTCCGCGGGCGAAAGCCCGGAAGCTCAATCCTATCTGGACCGAGTTTTGGAAGAAACCTGCGGTGATTTCCCGGACTCGGCAAACCTGCACTGGAGCAACCAGGCAAGGCTAATAGCGGATCCACCTGAAAAGGCGCTCGGGCGGCATGGCGAGAACGGGCTTATGGGCATTGTGTTGCCAGTTCTGGAAGCCGCGCGGCAGCGGATCGCAATTACGTCGCCATATTTCGTTCCCGGAAAGGCAGGCACGGATCGCTTGACAGGCATCGCCAACCGCGGGATCAAGATCAGGGTATTGACCAATTCCCTTGCAGCAACAGACGTGGCAGCAGTTCATGGCGGCTATGCCCACTACCGCATGCCGTTGTTGCAAGCTGGTGTGGACCTATACGAACTTCGGCAAGTCGCGCCGAAACGGAGGCTTTCCTTTCGAGGCAAAAGCCATGCCAGCCTGCACACCAAGGCCTTTTCGGTAGACGGGGCAACGGGTTTCATCGGTTCATTGAACTTCGATCCGCGGTCGACCTCGTTGAATACTGAGATGGGTGTTCTTTTCGACGCGCCCGACCTGGTTACGTCGATGGACCAGCTTTTTGCAGACGAAATCGCGTCTGATGTGAGTTATGCCGTCCGCCTTGACAAGCAGGCTCGTCTCTCATGGATTGGAACCGAAGAACATGGCCCCGTGATTTACCACCGCGAGCCAGGTGCCAGTCTAATCAGGCGCGCCATTGCACGCATCGTCGGTTGGTTGCCGCTGGAGTCTCAGCTATGAAACAAATGTCGCCGGTCGCAACTTTCCTTTCATCGCAGCACAGAAATCAGAACATGATCCGGAAGGGGATAGTGATGGTTCGCCGCAATTCGGTTCGGAACGCGAGATGAAGACGCCAATTGGTAACGCAATGCAGAAAGGGTATCCTGCAAGCGTGAGGAATGTCTTGCGTCGACGCGATAAGCCGGGGACGATGACGCCCTCTAATACAAGCGTTCACCTCCGACTTGCCTCGTACAACGTGCACAAATGCGTTGGCACGGATCGGAAATTCGACCCTGAGCGCATCGGACGAGTGATCCGCGAACTTTCTGCAGATATTCTGGCACTGCAAGAGGTCGACCAACGGTTCGGCGACAAATCCGGTCTACTAGATCTGGTGCGGCTGCAGGCGGATACCGGTCTAGTCCCGATTCCGATGCCGGGGACGCGAAACTCGCATGGCTGGCGTGGAAATCTTATCTTGGTGCGAGGCGGAACTGTTGAAAACGTCGAACAGATCGCGCTTCCTGGACTCGAGCCGCGGGGCGCGATTCTTGCCGATCTGGATTTCGGCCAAGGCTTTTTCTTGCGGGTCATCGCAGCACATCTCGGTCTTCTGCGAAGTTCCCGGCATCGCCAGGCAGAGGTGTTGGCAGGGCATTTGCTGTCCAAGGATGATCGCATATCCATCCTGATGGGGGATCTGAACGAGTGGCGGATTGATGCAGGTTCCCCTCTCGCCCAATTTCTACCCGACGAGGCTTTGACCGCAGCAACGCCGCGCAGCTTTCCGTCAAAATTACCACTCCTGCCTTTGGATCGGATCATTGCATCGCGACCGGATACTCTGTCGCCAATTCTGGTCCACAACTCCTCTCTCGCGC
>JBDTQR010000165.1:0-10364 GCA_039932095.1 bacterium
GGAAGAGGCGCTGGCTTTGGTCGCCGAGAAGGCGGGCAAGTCGGGGGCGAAGAAGAGCGGCAAGAAACCGGCGCCCAAGTCTGCTGCGACGAAGAAGCCAGAGGCTGCCAAGACGGCTGTGAAGAAGACGGCTGCGAAGAAGACGGCTGTGATGAAGCCTGCGGCGAAGAAACCTGCGGCGAAGAAGGCCCCGGCGCGCAAAGCGTCTGCGGATGAGGTGTTGGAATAGCGGCTTTGACTCTTGCCGGTGCGGCAAGCGACGCTCATCAAGCCTGACGGCTTTCTTCGCCGAGTGCCTGCCGCGCGGCGAAGAAAGCTGGCAGGCTTGACGAGCGCCGGGTCAGCCCTGTCTGGGGTTGATCAACCGCGACATCAGGCTGGCCGCCCGGACCACACCGATTTTCTGACCATCCCGCAGGACGGTCAGTTCGGTGACGCCGTTGCACAACAAGTTCATAACCTGTTTGACCGGAAGTTCGGCATCGACGGTTTCGCTGGCGGTCGTCGACCCAGGCTCCATCACGTCATGGGCGGTCAGCACGCCCAGAGGGTTCATATGGGCGACGAAATCGGCCACATAATCGCTGACCGGATTGGCGATGATTTCGCGCGCCGTGCCGATCTGGACGATGCGGCCACCCTCCATCAACGCGATGCGGTTGCCCAGCTTGAAGGCCTCATCGAGGTCGTGCGACACGAAGATGATGGTGCGTTTCAGCTTGGCTTGCAGGTCGAGGAGTTCGTCCTGCAGGCGGGAGCGGATCAGCGGGTCGAGGGCGGAGAACGGTTCGTCCATCAACAGGATCGGGGCTTCGGTGGCGAAGGCCCGGGCGAGGCCGACGCGTTGCTGCATGCCGCCGGACAATTCGCCGACCTTGCGTTCTGCCCATTGGCTGAGGTTCACGAGGGCCAGTTGTTCATCGACTTTGGCGCGACGCTGGTCGGGGGTTTGGCCTGCGAGTTCAAGGCCCAAGCCGACATTGTCGCGCACGCTGCGCCACGGCAGCAGGCCGAATTGCTGGAACACCATGGCGATCCGGTTGAGGCGGAGGTGGCGCAGCGAATCCTTGCTGGCCTTGGTGACCGAGACCAGTTTGTCACCGTCGAGCACCCTGACCTCGCCCCTGACCACCGGGTTCAGGGCGTTGACGCCGCGCAGCAGGGTGGATTTGCCAGAGCCGCTGAGGCCCATCAGGACGAGGATCTCACCCTCGCCGACGGTCAGCGAGCAGTCGTGGACGCCGAGGATCTGACCGGTCTTGGCCTGAATCTCGGTGCGGGACATCCCCTTGTCCATCATGGGCAAGGCGAGGTCGGGGTTGTCGCCGAAGACGATGGAGACTTTGTCGAAAACCACGGCGGTCATTATTTCACCTCGCGCTGGAAGATGGAGCGCAGGACGATGGCGACGACGACGATGACGAAGCCGGACTCGAAGCCCTTGGCGGCGTTCACCGAGGCCAGGGCGCGCATCACGGGCACGCCGAGGCCGTTGGCACCGACCATCGAGGCGATGACGACCATCGACAGGGACAGCATGATGGTCTGGTTCAACCCGACCATGATTTGCGGCAGGGCCCACGGCAGTTCGACTTTCCACAGGCGTTGGGTCGGGGTGGCACCGAAGGCGGTGGCGGCCTCCAACAGGGCGGTGGGGGTGGAGGAGACGCCGAGTTCGGTCAGGCGGATCGGGGCGGGCAGCACGAAGATCACGGTGGCAATCAGGCCGGGCACCATGCCGATGCCGAAGAAGATGATTGCAGGGATCAGGTAGACGAAGGTCGGCAGGGTCTGCATCAGGTCGAGGACGGGCGAGAGACCGGCGTTGAGGCGGGCGTTGTGGGCGCAGGCGATGCCGATCGGCACGCCGACCGCCATGCAGACGGCGCAGGATGACAGGATCAGGGTCAGCGATTCGGTGGTTTCTTTCCAGTAGCCCTGGTTCAGGACGAACAGGAAGCCGACGGCAACAAACAGGCAGATCTTCCAGTTCCGTTGCAGGACCCAGGCGAGGGCGACGAAAATCGCGATGATGATCAGGGGGTTGGGGGTTTGCAGCAACCAGAGAAAGCCGTTGATCATATTCTCTAGCACGTCGGCGATCACGTTGAACAGGCCGGACAGATGGGTCTTCATCCAGATGAAAATCGTGTCGGCCCAAGACCCTAGCGGGATCTTATAATCTGTCCACTTCATGCGCGGCCCCCTTTGAAAAAGGCCCCGGCGGTTGCGCCGGGGCCGTTTGGCTTACTTCAGGGCGGCGGTCACGGCGGCCATCGCGTCGCCACCATCTTTGGTGGTGACCCCGTCGAGCCACGGAACCACAACGTCGGGATGGGCCGAGAGCCAGGCCTTGGCGGCGTCACGCGGTTCGGTGCCGTCGTTCAGGATGGCGCCCATGATCTCATTTTCCATCGGCAGCGTGAAGGTCAGGTTGGTCAGCAGCTTGCCGACATTCGGGCATTCGGTGACATAACCGGCGCGGGTGTTGGTGTAGACCGTGGCACCGCCGAGGTTGGGGCCGAAATAGTCGTCACCACCGGTCAGATAGCTCATCTTGAAATTGGCGTTCATCGGATGGGGTTCCCAGCCGAGGAAGACGATCGCCTTGCCTTCGTTGTCGGCACGGGAGACCTGCGCCAGCATGCCCTGCTCGGAACGTTCGACCAGATCGACGCCGGCGTCCTTCAGCCCGAAAGCATCCTTGTCGATCATGTCGAGGATCAGTTTGTTGCCGTCATTGCCAGCCTCGATGCCATAGATCTTGCCGTCAAGATCGGCGGCGTGGGCGGCGATGTCGGCGAAATCCTTGATGCCAAGCTCAGCGCCTTTGGCGTTGGTGGCGAGGGTGTATTTGGCGCCTTCCAGGTTGGCGCGGACCGATTCGACGGTCTTGGCTTCGACATAGGGCGCGATATTGCTTTCCATCGTCGGCATCCAGTTGCCGAGGAAGACGTCGACATCACCGGAAGCGAGGCCCTCATACGTCACCGGCACGCCGAGGACTTTGGTTTCGGTTTCATAGCCAAGCGCCTCAAGCACCAGCGAGGTGGCGGCGGTGGTGGCGGTGATGTCGGTCCAGCCGACATCGGAGAAGACGACCTTGTCGCAGCCCGCGGCGAAGGCCGAGGTCGAGAGTGCCGCGAGGGCGGTGGCGAGAAGGGTGGTACGAAGGGTCATGTGAAGCTCCCTGTTATTGTTGATTGACGAGTCAATAAACTTCAAGCTACCTCGGTTTGGCAAGAGTTTTCGGAGTCCGGGGATGCCAAAGCTTGGAATGGAGCCTATTCGAAAGGCGGCGCTTGTCAAAGCCACGATCGTCGAGATCGGGCAAGCGGGCTCTCTGGACGTGACGGTCAGCCAGATTGCCAAGCGGGCGGGCATGTCCAGCGCGTTGGCGCATCACTACTTTGGCAGCAAGGAAGACATGTTCCTGGCGGCGATGCGCCACATCCTGACGCTGTACGGTGCCGAGGTGCGCGGGGCACTGACGCTGGCGGATGGGCCGGAGGGGCGGCTGCGCGCCGTGCTGGTGGCATCGTTCAGCCCGGCGAATTTCCGCCGCGAGGTGGTGGGGGCCTGGTTGAATTTCTGGGTGCTGGCGCAATCGGTGCCCGAGGCGACGCGGTTGCTGGCGGTCTACCAGCGCCGGGTCCGGTCAAACCTGCTGGCCGGGCTGCGGCCGTTGGCTCCGGATCGGGCCGAGGCGATTGCGGACGGTCTCGGCGCGATGATCGACGGGCTGTATCTGCGCGAAGTGCTGAAATCGGGGCCGCCGGACGGACCGGCGGCAGCGAAGATGGCGCAGGATTATCTGGAGGCGGCACTGCGGTAAGGCTGCGGGGAAAGGCGCGCCCCCGGGCGCTCCCACCCGCCCACCCCGCGCTCGGGGGCGCTGTGCGCTGCTTGGGGACGGAAGAATTTTGCTGAGAGGCACTTGAGAAGCCAATTGCTTTGCAAGTCGCCCGATCACGGGGGTGCGACCCTGGAAGACAAGAAAGTGACAAGATGGCAGCGGATTATGTGATCATTGGCTCTGGCTCGGCGGGGTCGGCCCTGGCCTACCGGTTGGGGCAGGCAGGCATGAAAGTGGTGGTGATCGAAGAGGGCGGCACCGATGTCGGGCCGTTCATCCAGATGCCGGCGGCGCTGTCTTATCCGATGAACATGAAGCGTTATGACTGGGGGTTTCAGACCGAGCCGGAGCCGTTCCTGGGTGGGCGCAGGCTGGCCACACCGCGCGGTCGGGTGATCGGCGGGTCGTCGTCGATCAACGGCATGGTCTATGTCCGCGGCCACGCAAGGGATTTTGACGAGTGGGACGCGATGGGGGCGGCGGGCTGGGCCTATGCCGATGTGCTGCCGTATTTCCGGCGGATGGAAAACTGGCATGGCGAGGCGGGCGAGATGGGTGGCGATGCCAGTTGGCGCGGCACCGACGGGCCATTGCATGTGACGCGGGGGCCACGGGAGAATCCGTTGTTTGACGCGTTCATCGAGGCAGGCCGACAGGCCGGTTATCCGGTGACGCGGGACTATAATGGCGAACAGCAGGAAGGCTTTGGCCCATTCGAGGCGACGATCTGGCAGGGCAAGCGTTGGTCTGTCGCCTCGGCCTATCTGAAACCGGCGATCAAGGCCGGCAATGTGCAGGTGCTGACGGCCTATGCCAGACGCGTGGTGATCGAGGAGGGCCGCGCGGTCGGGGTCGAGGTGCAGCGTGGCGGCGCGGTCGAGGTGATCCTGGCGGAGCGTGAGGTGATTGTTTCGGCCTCCAGCATCAACACGCCAAAGATCCTGATGCTGTCGGGGATCGGGGCGGCGGCGCAATTGGCCGAGCATGGCATCGCGGTGGTGGCGGACCGGCCCGGGGTCGGGGCGAATTTGCAGGACCATCCGGAGCTTTATCTGCAATATGCCGCTAGCCAGCCGATAACCCTATATAAATACTGGAATATCTGGGGCAAGGCGCTGATCGGGGCGCAATGGATGCTGACCGGCAAGGGGTTGGGGGCGTCGAACCAGTTTGAGGCTTGTGCGTTTATCCGGTCGCGGGCGGGCATCGAATATCCCGATCTGCAGTACCATTTCCTGCCGATCGCGGTGCGCTATGATGGCAAGGTTTCGGCCCATGGTCACGGCTTTCAGGTCCATACCGGGCCGATGCGGTCACGGTCGCGCGGGTCTGTAACGCTGCGCTCGGCCGATCCCAAGGCACCGCCGAAAATCCTGTTCAACTATATGTCGGACCCGTCGGACTGGGAGGATTTCCGCACGGCGATCCGGCTGTCGCGTGAGGTTTTTGCCCAGCCGGCGATGGCGCATTATGTGAAGTCCGAAATTCAGCCGGGCGCGGCGGCGCAGAGCGAGGCGGCCTTGGATGATTTCATCCGCGACCATGTCGAAAGCGCCTATCACCCCTGCGGGACGGCGCGGATGGGGCGGCGGGATGACAAGATGGCGGTGGTCGATCCGGAATGCCGGGTGATCGGGGTGGAAGGGCTGCGGGTGGCTGACAGTTCGATCTTTCCGCAGGTGCCCAATGGCAATCTGAATGCGCCGTCGATCATGGTGGGCGAGAAGGCGGCGGATCATATCCTGGGGCAGGGCATGCTGGCACGGTCCAATCTGGAGCCGTGGATCAACCCGAACTGGCGGACCAGTCAGCGCTAGCGGTCAGGAGGTGGCCGCGGTGTTGGTCGTGCCGGCCGACGGGGTCTGATTATTGTTGAACATCTGCTCGGCCTTGGCTTTGACACCGAACAGGACGGTGCGCAGCACCATGCTGACCCGCTTCTGGTTGTCGCGCAACACCCGTCCGGCAAGGCCAGAGGCTGTCACATCGCCCTGATAGTTCCAATGCGTTACGTTTCCCTGAGTTGTGAACGTCAAATCCAGCTGCAGTTTGACCTTGCCGCCGATCAGGTGCGAGGCGGCGGCGGTCAGGTGCCGATCACTGCCCGTGCCCAACGGCTCCAGGTTGAGGGTGCCGGGCAAGGTAAGTTTGACGCGACCAAAGGACTTGACGAAGCTGAAGCTGAAGTGGCCGGGCGCGGTTTGCGTCAGGTCGGACTGTTCCGGGATCAGCTCTTGCAAGACTTCGGGGGACTGCAGCACTTTGACCAGGAAGTCCGGCGGGCAGGTGGTTTTGATCAGGCCGCTCAACTGCATGACGATTTCCTTGTCAACGATGGTTTCCTGTTAGCCAAGCCGCCGCTTCGGTGCAAGCAGGTAGGTTTCGATCAGGTCCACTTGTGGAAGATGAACCATGCGCCGAGGAAGATGAAGGCAAACCCCACCGCGTGATTCCAGCCCAGAGGCTCCTTGAGATAGAGCGTTGAAAAGACGGCAAAGGTGAGGAGGGTGATCACCTCTTGAATGGTTTTCAGCTGCGGGGCGGTAAAGGTGCCATAGCCGTAGCGGTTGGCGGGAACCTGCAGCATGTATTCGAACAGGGCGATGGCCCAGCTGATCAGGATGACGGTCCAGATCGGTGCCTCTTTGAATCGCAGATGGCCATACCAGGCCACGGTCATGAACAGGTTGGAGCCGATCAGCAGGACGACGGTCAGCACGGGTACGGGCAGGCTGGGCATGAGATCCTCGGGGCTGGACGGGCGAGGGATAATCTAGTGCGCGGGACGACGCCATCAAATTGGGCGTTTTCGCTTTATGCGGATTTGCGCCGCCCCTATGGTGGGGTGAAAATCGGGGAGACCGGAATGGATGTCTTGCAAGAGCTTGAGGCGCGGCGGGCAGTGGCGCGGGCTGGCGGCGGGGCGCGGCGCGTCGAGGCGCAGCATGCCAAGGGCAAGCTGACGGCGCGGGAGCGGGTGGAAATGCTGCTCGACGAAGGCTCTTTCGAAGAGTTCGACATGTTTGTCGCCCACCGCTGCACCGATTTCGGCATGGAGGCCGAGCGTCCGCCGGGCGATGGGGTGGTGACCGGCTGGGGCACGGTGAATGGGCGGCTGATTTATGTTTACAGCCAGGATTTCACGGTGTTTGGCGGGTCGCTGAGCGAGACCCATGCCAAGAAGATCTGCAAGATCATGGATATGGCGATCCAGAACGGCGCGCCGGTGGTGGGCATGAACGATTCAGGCGGGGCACGGATTCAAGAGGGCGTGGCGTCGCTGGCGGGCTATGCCGAGGTGTTTCAGCGCAATATCCTTGCCTCTGGTGTGGTGCCGCAGATTTCGCTGATCATGGGGCCCTGTGCCGGGGGCGCAGTGTATTCGCCGGCGATGACCGACTTCATCTTCATGGTGAAGGAATCCTCCTACATGTTCGTGACGGGGCCGGATGTCGTCAAGACAGTGACCAATGAGGTGGTGACGGCAGAGGAACTGGGCGGGGCTGCGACCCATACCCGCAAATCGTCGGTCGCGGACGGTGCGTATGAGAATGATCTGGAAATGCTGGCCGAGGCACGGCGGCTGATTGATTTCCTGCCGCTGAACAACCGGCAGAAGGCGCCGGTCAGGCCGTTCTTTGACGACCCGGCGCGGATCGAGATGTCGCTGGATACCTTGATCCCGGACAATCCGAACCAGCCCTATGACATGAAGGAACTGATCCTGAAGGTTGCCGATGAGGCGGATTTCTTTGAAATTCAGCGCGATTTTGCCGCGAACATCGTCACCGGCTTCATTCGTCTGGAGGGTCAGACGGTGGGGGTGGTGGCCAATCAGCCGATGGTTCTGGCCGGCTGCCTGGATATTGACGCCTCGCGCAAGGCGGCGCGGTTCGTGCGGTTTTGTGACGCCTTCGAAATTCCGATCCTGACGCTGGTCGATGTGCCCGGGTTCTTGCCGGGAGTGTCGCAAGAACTGGGCGGGGTGATCAAGCATGGCGCGAAACTGCTGTTCGCCTATGGTGAGGCGACGGTGCCCAAGGTGACTGTGATCACACGCAAGGCCTATGGCGGGGCCTATGACGTGATGGCGTCGAAACATCTGCGCGGCGACTTCAACTATGCCTGGCCCACGGCGGAAATTGCGGTGATGGGGGCCAAGGGAGCGGTGGAAATCCTGTATCGCAGCGAACTTGGCGACAAGGAGAAGATCGCCGGGCGGGTGAAAGACTATGAGAACCGCTTTGCCAACCCGTTTGTCGCGGCGGAGATGGGGTTTATCGATGAGGTGATCCGGCCGCATTCGACCCGCAAGCGCGTGGCGCGGGCCTTTGCTAGCTTGCGCAGCAAGAAGCTGACCAACCCATGGAAGAAGCACGATAATATCCCGCTGTAGGAAGTAAGCGCCATGCGTCTGGTCTGGGTTTTCATTGCGGCATTTGGTCCGTGCGGGGCTGCCTGGGCGGCGGACGTGATTACCGTGCCATCGGGGCAGAGCGTCACCTTGCTGGATGTGATCACGAATGTGCCGGGGCCGAACGGCTTGACGTCGCGGTTCCGGTTCCTGGCGCCGCAGATCGCCCGGGACGGCGGCACGATCGATGCCGACACCGCGGAGCAGGACATGAACGACTTGTGCCAGACCTATGTCTTGCCGAAAATCGCCAATCCCGGGCCGCAGCCGTCGCAGATCATCATCTCGATGTCGGACCGTGATGTGCCGTTTGGCGAGGACCATCCCGAGGCCACACAATTCTTCAACTCCTATTCCATCACGGACGGCTCTTGCGTATGGGATATGTTTTGACAAGCAGGGCAGGAGATCGGGCATCATGTTGAAACATCGCGGGTTTCCGGGGCGCCTGCCGGGGACGGATTTCCAGTTTACCATCCGCCGCGCCAATATGAAGGAAGGTGCGACCAAGATCGTCAAGCGCGAGCGTTTCAAGGACCGCAGGTCTACCGATCGCAGTGCCGACATCGGCTTCATGGCGGCACTGTGGGCGCAATTCGGCGAGGAACCATTCGAGCGGGGAAATCTGGATGCCGGGCGGCTGTCGTGGCTTTTTGGCCGCGAAGTGGTGCCAGCCGAAGACCCGTTCGACCCGGCAAGCTATGAGGCGCTGCTGAAGATCGATGTCAAACGGGCCGAGGCGGCGTTCCCGGAAGTCTTTGCTCCCGACGCACCGCCGGTGCAATTTGACGACGACTGGGACGACTAGGCATGCATCCGCGCAAGCTCTTGGCAAAACGGCTGAACTTGGCGCATGGATTTTTTGCTTGCGTCGGGCCTGTTGAAACCGCGGACAGGCTGCGCCACCTTTTAACCATGGCGAAAGAAGTTTTCGCCTGGTCGCTGTGCGACCACTACCCTTCCCCTTGCCTTTGGCCCGTCCTGACATCGGACGGGCCACCCTTTTTGTGTGGCGTATTTTCCGCGACTTTCCGCCAATCGCCGTTTTTCCCCTTTTCCGGCGGAACGAATAAGCTATGGATAACGTTACCTACACGTATACCCCAAAAAAAAGGGCGGAACTCATGTCTAAAACCGTTATCTTGCTGGCTTTTGTTTCCATGGCTGTCACAGGTTGCATGGCAAATGATCCTCAGCGGGCCATCGTTGGTGCTGCGGCGGGTGCTGTTGCAGCCGACCTTACCGGCAACAACATGGCAACGGGCGCCGCACTTGGCGCAGGCGCAGGTTTGCTCATCCGGTGATCCGCTGGGACCTACTGAATCATCCGACAAGGCGAAAGGGGTTCGTCTTGCGGTATCATCACCCTTGAAAAGAGGCAGTCTAACATGTTCAAATCATTCGCTATTCTTGCAGTTCTCGCAACCGCGTTGTCCGGTTGCCTGGTCCAGAACGACGGTCAGCGCGCGCTGGTCGGCGGCGCTGCCGGTGCGCTTGGCGCCCAGGCGCTGGGCTATGACCCGATCACCGGTGCGGCCATCGGCGTGGGCGCTGGTGCGCTGTGCGGTCAGGCCGGCGTCGGTATCTGCCAGTAAAGATCCCGGGCGGCCCAGCCGTCTGACAGATTACAGGGCCATCCGCGCAACCGCGCGGGTGGCCTTTTTCGTTTCGCGCCCCGCAGAGGGCGGACGCACGGCCACTGGGGGGACTTGATGTTCAAAAAGATTCTGATTGCCAATCGGGGCGAAATTGCATGCCGCGTGATCAAGACGGCCCGCAAGATGGGAATTGCCACGGTGGCGGTTTATTCAGATGCCGACCGCAATGCATTGCATGTGAAGATGGCGGATGAGGCAGTGCATATCGGTCCGTCTCCGGCGGCGCAGTCCTATATCGTGATTGACAAGATCATGGCGGCGGTTCGGCAGACCGGGGCAGAAGCGGTGCATCCGGGCTATGGTTTCCTGTCCGAGAACCGGAGTTTCGCGGCGGCACTGGAGGCGGCGGGGGTGGTGTTCATCGGGCCGCCGTCTTCGGCGATCGAGGCGATGGGCGACAAGATCACCTCGAAGAAGCTGGCAATGGCAGCGGGGG
>JBDTQR010000166.1:0-10230 GCA_039932095.1 bacterium
CCAGACCCGTTTCGCTATGGTCGTGTTTGGTCAGCGCAAGGGTCGGGGCGCCGAAGCGGTCAAAGGCCGGCTTGGCCATGGCGACGGCGGCCTTGCCGACGGCGAGGATGCGGTCGGGGCATGGGATTGGCGCGTCAGTCAGGCTCCGGTCGACAGCGGTGTCGCCCCGAACGGCCTGAACCCCGGCCCACCAGATTTGGCTCAGCAGATCGGCGCGGGTCGCGGGGGTCATGGTCGGTCTCGGGTTGGGAAGGCGTGTCTGGTATGACCTGATGCTGCGATGCGATCAAGGCTTGGGCTTGCTTTGGCGGACCGGTGGAGAGAAGCTGGGGCTTTCCGGGGGGGGAAGATGCGGAAACTGCAAACTCAGGGCGTGCATCATATCACGCTGGTCGGGGCTGACCGGCATTCGACCGTGGATTTCTGGGAAGGCGTGCTGGGCATGCCCTTCATCTTTGACCAGCCCAATCTGGACCGCCCTGCCGAAGGGCACCTCTATTTCGATCCCGGCGATGGACGCCTGATCACGGTTTTCACCAATGAAGACCGCAAGCCGGCGCGCCGGCGTGCCTCGACCGAGGTGGGGGCGGTGCATCATCTGGCTTTTTCGGTGTCTTTGGCGACGTTCCGGCAGGCGGTCGGCAGGTTGGGAGAGCGGGGGATTGCCTTTACTGGGCCCAAGGACCGCGGGTTCATGGATTCGATCTATTTCGAGGATCCCTGCGGGCTGCTGGTGGAACTGGCCTGCTATAAATTCGAGCCACCGCTGGGATGTTCCCATGCCGACGTGATGATCGAGGCGCATCGGATCAGAGTGGCGGCGGGGGATCAACATATTCTGGAGATACATCTGGCCGACGCGATCGAACGCCTGGTATCGCGGCGCCAGCAGAGCCTGTCGATGGATCGGACCGCGAAGGATCCCTATGGTGCCTGAGACGGGCGTCCAGATCTGGGCAGCCCACATAATCTTTATAAATCAATGTTTTGACTTCCAGAAATTTACTTCGCTTCAGGGAATGGGCGGAAAGACCTGCTGACGCCATTTCTCAAGGCACGCGATTTTCAAACTGCATGGTCAAGAAACATGCGGCCCGGCGCCCGGATCAGCCGCCCTGCATGTAGGGCAGCAGGACGACCTCTGACTCCGGTTTGATCGGCGCGAACCACGCTTCCTTGTAGACCAGCCCGTCGATGGCAACTGATACACCGCGGTCGATCTGCGGCCGCATGCCCGGATACTGCTCGACCAGACGGTCGAGCAGTTCCTTGAAGGTAGTGGCTTGCACTTCAACCTGCGCCTGTCCATCGGCATGGGCGCGAATCGAGCCGAACAGGGTCACCGCAACCATGGCCTCAGCCTTCGGACAGCACCTTGAGGATGCGCGGCGGCGACATCGGCAGGCTGTGCAGGCGCTTGCCGATTGCGTGGGACATCGCGTTGGAAAGGGCGGCCAGTGGCGGCACGATCGGGGTTTCGCCGACACCGCGCACGCCGTAGGGGTGGCCGGGGTTGGGGATCTCCAGAATGACCGTGTCGATCTTGGGCAGGTCAGAGGCCACAGGTACGCGGTAGTCAAGGAAGCCCGCGTTCTGCAACCGGCCATCGGCGCCGTAGATATATTCCTCATTCAGCGCCCAGCCGATGCCCTGCACCGCACCACCCTGCATCTGGCCCTCGACATAGTCAGGGTGCACGGCCTTGCCGGCATCCTGGAACACCGTGTAGCGCAGCACTGTGGTCATGCCGGTTTCCGGGTCGACCTCGACATCGCAGAGATGGACGCCGAAGCTGACCCCGGCGCCGTCTGCGGTGAACTCGTGATGGCCGGCCAGCGGACCGCCGGTCTGATGCGATGAGGCGGCGATTTCGGCCAGCGGCATCGGCGGGAACTTTCCGGCGTTGTCGCCTGCCGGAACTGCGGCGCCGTCTTTCCATTCCACCGCATCGTCGTCGATCCCCCACATCCGGGCGGCGCGGTGGCACATCTTCTTGATGACGTCGCGGGCGGCGTGGATCGTCGCCAGACCGACCGAGAAGGTCACCCGGCTGCCATCGGTGATGTCGTTATGGCCCAACGAGGCGGTGTCGGCGATGATGGTGCGGATCTTGTCATAGCCGATGCCCAGTTCTTCCGCAGCCATAAGCGAGATCGACGCACGGGAGCCGCCGATATCCGGGTTGCCCTCGGCCACCGACACCGTGCCGTCAGTGTTTACGGTCATCGACACCGAAGTGTTGCCGCCGAAATTGAACCAGAAGCCCGCCGACAGACCGCGGCCCTGATTCTTGCCCAAGGGGGCCGAGTAATGCGGGTGTTTCTTCGCCGCCTCCAGCGTGGCGACGAGGCCGATGTCGTCGAAGGTCGGGCCGTAGGACGACAGAGTGCCCTTCTTGGCGGCGTTTTTCAGGCGCACGTCCAGCGGGTCGAGGTTCAGCTGCTGGCACAGTTCATCGACCACGGATTCGACCGCATAGATTGCCTGTGGTGCGCCGGGGGCGCGGTAGGCGGCCTCTTTCGGGCGGTTGGTCAGCACGTTCCAGCCAAGGGTGTGCACCGCGTCCAGATCATAGGCGGCGAAGGCAGCCGAGGCGCCCATTTCGACCGTGCCAGTCGGAAAAGCCCCGCCGGAATACCGCAGGATTGCCTGACCGGCGGTGATGCGGCCTGCTTTGGTCATGCCGATCTTGACATCCATCGAGGTGGTGACGGTGGGGCCAGTGGCCTTGAACACCTCATCCCGGGTCATCACGATCTTGACCGGACGACCGGATTTGCGCGACAGGGCGAGGGCGACGGGTTCGATGAAGACGGCGGTTTTGCCACCAAAGCCACCACCGATTTCGGAGGCGGTCACCCGGATCTGGCTGCCCTCCATCCCTGATAGCGCGGCACAGACCGCGCGGACGTTGTAATGGCCCTGGGTGCAGCACCAGATGTCGGCCTTGCCATCAGCGGTGGCCGAGACGAGACAGGCATGCGGCTCGATATAGCCCTGATGGGTTGCGGCGGTGGTGAAAGAGCGTTCCAGCACCAGATCGGCCTTGGCAAAGCCCGTGGCGAGGTCGCCATGGCCGAATTCGCACTGGTTGGTGACATTGGCCGACATGCCCTTGGGCACGGTTTCGAGGCTGCGTCCGGCCTGCACGATGGGGGCGTCGGCCTTCATCGCAGCGTCGACATCGGTGACATGTGGCAGTTGTTTGTATGTGACCGTGATCGCCTTCAGCGCGGCCTTGGCGGTCGCGGCATCCACGGCGGCAACGGCAGCGACAGCGTGGCCGTCATAGAGCGCCTTGCCCATGGCGAGGACGTTCTCCTGAATGTCGCGCATGAAGTCATTGTCTTGTGCGATCAGGTCCTTGCCAGTGACGACGGCCTTGACGCCGGGCATCGCCTCGGCCGCCGAGGTGTCGATCGACACGATCTGGGCATGGGCGTGAGGGCTGCGCAGAATGCGGCCGGTCAGCATGCCGGGGGCCACCATGTCGGCGCCGTACATGGCGCGGCCGGTGACCTTGTCAACGCCGTCGGGGCGGGCCGGGCGAGTGCCGACCTGTTTGAAAACGCGGGCTTTGGTTCCGGTGTCCATCATGCGGTCCTCATCTTGTGGGCGGCGTCCTGAACGGCGGCGATGATCTTGTCATAGCCGGTGCAGCGGCAAAGGTTGCCGGCAAGCCAGTAGCGCAACTCGGTGTCGCTGGGGTTGGGATTGTGGTCCAACAGGTTTTTGGCTGCGACCAGAATGCCCGGCGTGCAGACGCCGCATTGCAGCGCGGCGTGGTCGATGAAAGCTTGTTGCAGGGGGTGAAGCTCACCCTCGGCGGCCATGCCTTCGATTGTGGTGATCTCGGCCCCGTCAACCTCGGCACCCAGCACGAGGCAGGAGCAGACCATCCGGCCATTCAGTGTGACGGTGCAGGCGCCGCAATCGCCGGTGCCGCAGCCCTCTTTCGCGCCGGTCAGGCCGAGGCGGTTGCGCAGCACGTCGAGCAGCGGCTCATCCGGCGCGCAGACGAATTCGACGGCGTCACCGTTGATCTGGGTGGCTACATGGATTGATTTCATTTCTGACCTCCGGCGCGTTCGTAAGCAATGACAGCAGCGCGGCGGGCGAGGACGCCGGCCACCTTGGTGCGGAATTCAATGGTGCCGCGCTTGTCGTCGATGGGTTTGGCGGCAGCAGAGGCGGCTTTTTCCAGCGCGGCCTGGGCGGCGGCGTCAAGTTTCGTGCCAACGATCGCCTTTGCAGCCGCCTCAACCAGCAACACGGTCGCGGCAACGGCCCCCAGCACGACACGGGCAGCGGTGATGGTACCGGCGGCATCCAGCGTCAGGCTGACGGCGGCGGAGGCGACGGCGATGTCCATCTCGGTGCGCGGGATAAAGCGCAAATAGGCGTCCGAGGTACGTGGCGCCGTGGCCGGCAGGAAGACCGAGGTGATGATCTCACCCTTTTTCAACGAGGTTTTGCCGGGGCCGGTGGGGATGTCGAGCACGGCTGCGTCGCGGCTGCCGTTCGGACCTTCGATCCGGACGGTAGCCTGGGCCGCGACCAGTCCCGGCACGGCGTCCCCGGCGGGCGAGGCGTTGCACAGGTTGCCGACCATCGAGCAGCGGCCCTGCACTTGCTTGGACCCGATCAGCTGCGCGCCCTCGGTGACACCGGGATACATCGCGCACAGGGCTGCATGTTCGCCAAGTTCGATGCCAGACACCGCAGCGCCAATCCGGAAGCCGCCCTTTTCGGCGGTTATCGCGCGGATGCCGGGGATGGCCTTGATGTCGACGATCAATGCGGGCTCGATCATGCCGGCCTTGAGTTGCACCAGAACATCGGTGCCGCCGGCGAGGACCCGGGTAATACCGGACTCTGCGGCCAGCAATTGTGCGGCCTCACCCGCCGTTTTTGGCTTTGCATAAAGCATGGCCTCTCCTTCCCTGAACGTGGTTGCGGGCGTCACCGTTGGCGGCCCGCTGTTTTTGTCTGACCAGAAGCTAAAGCAGGTTGCACCATGGGTCCAGCGGGCGCAAGCGACGTTCGGTGGTCGGATAGGGTGCTTGACGCGAAGTTTCGCCGGTTTAGCCGAGTTGGCTGAGAATCTGCGCCAAGGCGACCGGGTCTTGCCCGACCAGTTCGTCCTGCACCCTGGCATGTTCGCTGCGCCACAACGGCACGGCGCGCGCAACGGCCATGCGCCCTTCTGTCGTCAGCACCGGGCGGCGGATACGGGCGTCGGTTTCATCCGGATGCAAGGCAACCAGCCCGCGCTTTTCCAGCGTCTTTACCGCTGCGGTCATCGTGGTCGGGTCCATCGCCAGAAATTCGGCCAGTTCGCCTAGCCGTGGCGTCCACTGGCCGCTGAGCGAAACCATCAGCGAAAACTGGCCATTGGTCAGGCCCAAAGGGGCAAACAGCCGGTCAAATCGCCGTGCCAGCACACGGGCCGCACGCTGGGCCGCGAGGCACAGGCACTGATCACGAATCTCTTCTATGGTCCGAAGGGGAAGTCTTGCGTCATCCATTTTATATTGATATCAAAGTACCCGGTGGAATTCAACCAATAGGCACAGCGGCGGATGGTCGCAAGGAGGCGTGATGGCGGACAGTCCTTATCGTTGGGTCGTGGTGGCGGCGGGCGGCCTGATGGGCTGCATTGCGATGGGGGCGCTGTTTTCGCTGCCGGTGCTGTTGACGCCGATGGTCGAAGCGACAGGCTGGACTCGGACCGGAATATCGGCGGCGATGACCATCGGCTTTCTGGCGATGGCCGTGATGTCGATGGTCTGGGGCGCGCTGTCGGATCGCTTTGGTGCCCGACCGGTGGTGATGACCGGCGCCGCGATTTTTGCGGCAAGCCTGTGGCTGGCCGGTCATGCGCCGTCGCTGTTGACGTTTCAGATCGCTTTCGGGGTGATGGCAGGTGGGTCAGTCGCGGCGTTCTTCGCGCCGATGATGGCAACCGTCATGGGCTGGTTTACCACGCAACGGTCGCTGGCGGTGTCGCTGGTCTCGGCGGGGATGGGCATGGCGCCGGTGACGATGTCACCGCTGACCGCGCGCTTGGCCGAGGCCTATGACTGGCGCATGGTGCTAAGCTTGCTGTCTGTTGTGGTGGCCGTGGTGACGATCCCGACGGCGCTGTTGCTGCGCCGCCCGCCAGAGCAGGTTCAATCCGGGCCGATGATGGACGCGCCGCCGTCTGACATGACGGTGCGCAATGCCGTGACGTCACCGCAGTTCATCGTGCTGGTGATGACCAATTTCTTTTGCTGTGCTACCCATTCCGGGCCGATCTTTCATACGGTCAGCTATGCCGAACTGTGCGGGATTGGTGCGTTGGCGGCGGTGTCGATCTATTCGGTCGAGGGGATTGCCGGGATGTTCGGGCGGATCGGCTTTGGTGTGATGGGCGACCGGTTCGGTGCCAAGCGTGTGCTGGTGGCGGGATTGTTGGTGCAGGCAATCGGCGCACTGGGCTATTATTTCGCCCGCGACCTGTCAGCGTTCTACGCGGTGGCGGCGCTGTTCGGCTTTATCTATGCCGGGGTGATGCCGCTCTATTCGGTGCTGGTGCGTGAGAATTTCCCGATGAAGATGCTGGGTACCATCATGGGGGGCACCGGAATGGCCGGCTCTCTGGGCATGGCGACAGGACCGGTGCTGGGAGGTTGGATCTTTGACACCACCGGCGGGTACGGCGTGATGTACATCACCTGCTTTGCCTTGGGACTTGGGGCCTTCCTGACCGCGACAACTTTCCGGCCGTTTGCGCGCCCAAGTTTCGCGGCGCAACCTGCCTGAGACTTTCCCGCCGACCGAACTCGCGGCCGGCGGGTCTTGATTTCAGCGAAATTCGAACTCGTCCTCCTTGGTGAAGTCGATCAGGAATTGCTGGATATCCGGGGTCATCTGCAGGCCCCAACCGACGCCGACCATCCGCGCCGCCGCCTGCAACCCATCCTCCAGCGGCGCGCGGATGATGTCGCGGATCGTCTGATCGTCAAGCGCCAGCCGCATCAGGCTGCGCATGTCCTCGACATCCATCACCTGTTTGGGTTGATCGATCTGCCGGGCGAGATTGCGGGCGTTGTTCAACGCCGTCAGCACGGATTTCTGCAGCACCTCCATCGACATGTCTTCCTTGACGATGAAATCATGGCATCCGTTCTTCAACGCCGACACCGCAACCCGGGTGTCCGGACTGCCCGAAATCATGATTGACGCCGCATCGCGTTGCCGGGCGTGGTTGCGGATAATCTCAAGCGCCGCCAGACCGTCGCCACCGGGCATCACATAGTCGATCAGGAACAGATCATAGGCCTGCCGGTCCAGACATTGCTTCAGGGTTTCGACCGATGACGCCTCGTCAAAGACCAGCGGCAAGCCGATTCCGCCACCCAGGCGGCAGATGCGTTTGCGGTCAAAGCTGTTGTCGTCAAGCACAAGCGTGCGAATGGCCGGAAGTAGGCCATGTGGGCCGGAATCCGACCCCGGTTGCTGCCGCATCATTTACCCTACCCCGAGTTGTTTTCCCCAAGGTCGAATCTGCGCCACAACACCTTATGAAGTGTAAATTTCCGTTGGCAGGGGCGGAATGGTTGTGAAGGATGCGATGCAAGCTTCACTCAATTCTTAAGCACAAGGCATCTCTTATGCACAAGGCATCCGTCGCGCGCGAAGGCGGCCCGATCAGTCGGGAAAGCGCATTTCAAAGCCGACACCGCGCGTACCGTCAAGATCCATCCAGCGCAGGGTCGCCCCGTAGTGGTTGATGACCTTGCGAACATGGGTAAGGCCCATGCCGCTGCCGTCCACTTCATCGCGGGATTTCAGTGTGATCATGGCACCGAAGACCTTTTCGCGAAACTGCGGCGGAATGCCAGGACCGTCATCGACCACGGTCAGCACCGTTGCGTCATCCTCATGCCGCGATGCAATGCGGATCAGGCTGGTGCCGGCGTCGCCGTGGCGCAGCGCATTCAGGATCAGCGCCGACAACAGGGTCATCGCATCCTTGTCGCCGATGTTCAGGGTCGGATGCTGCAGATCAATCTCCAGCCTGATGCTGCGCGGAATGCGGATCTCCTGACAGATGGTCTCGACGGCCTCTGCCAGATCGACCGACCGGCAGCCCTGCATCCGGCCAATGCGCGAATAGGTCAACAGGTCCGCCAGCATCCGGTCGAGCCGCTGGGTGTGGGTGTTCATCAGGCCCATGTTTTCCGCCAGCGACCCGTCGATCCGGTAGCCGGCTTCAGAGAGATCCTCGGCGATCCACTGCGGCACCTCGATCAGCGCGCGGACAGAATTGCGGACATCATGGCTGATGAGATAGATGAAATCCTCAAAATCCTGCGAGGCGGCGGGAACCGATGCAGTTGGTCTGGCGTCAACCTGTATATTCACGGATCACCTCTTGGCTTTGCAAGATCAGTAACGCCGAGGTTTCTAAGACTCTGTTAATAGCCGCAATGCTATTCAATTTGCCGGACAGTTCCCTGCCGCCTTGGCGCGGAACGTTAGGATTTTATTCAGGGGTCAAGTTTATGCCGCAATATTTTAACCAATCGGAAATGTGACCCGGCGATTGTCGGGTTTAGCGTTTCCCGCGTCCAACCTGAAAGGCCCTGCCATGTATGCCGCCGTCGCCGAATCTGAATGGAGCAGTCCACGTCCGAACGTCACGGGACAACCGATCAACGCCTTGATCCTGGACGACAGCAAATTTGACCGCCACCGGATCCGCCGCCTCAGCCGGGAAACCGGGATGGCGATCTACCTGGATGAGGTGGCGACGATAGCCGGTCTTCAGGACCTGCTGGACGAAGATCAGTTCGACATCATCCTGCTGGATTACCGGCTGAACGTCGGCGATGGGCTGGAAGCACTGGAGATGGTGCGCAAGCATCCCAAAAATGCCCATGTGCCGACGATCATGGTCACGGGCGTTGCCGATCCCGATGTGGCAATCCGTGCGATGCGGCTGGGATGTTCCGATTTTCTTGCCAAAAGCCAGATGACCGCTGAAACCTTGCGCCAGGCCGTGGCCAGCGCGATCGAGAAATCGGGAATGGCCCAAGGCACCGAGCGCCGCAAAAGCGAGATGGCTCAGGCCTTGTCCCATGCCATCCTGGCGCAGTTTCGCGAAGCACTTCAGCCAGAATTGGCCGGCGTGGTGCGAAATGTACGCACCCTGCGCACCTCGCTCGAATATCCCGATCTTGATCTGCCCGCAGAACTGGACAAGCTGGAAGCGCGATGCGTCTCGCTGTGGTCGGCGCTTACCAAATTGGGCCAAGATCCCAAGAATTGACTGAAGCCGCCGGTCAGCCGCTGGGCTGAACGGCGGCATTTTCCATTTTCAGCCTTGCCAGCATCTGGGCCACCTCGATCAGATGATCTGCCGTTAGTGGCTTATTGATGAAACGGCGCACAACCGCATAGGAGTTTGCCCGTTCCCGGTCCCTTTCGATCAGCGACGTGGTCAGCATGACGACAATGATCTTGGCCAGCCTGCCACCAAGGGTAGCCGTCGCCGCCTCCAGAAATTCAAATCCGTTCATCCGCGGCATGTTGATGTCGAGAAAGATCACATCAACCGGCCTGCTGTCGGTCGATTGCAGAAATACCAGGGCCTCATCCGCGTAGAGGAACGACAGAACTTCGCCAACGATTCCGGTTCTGGCGATTACCCGTTTATACAGCTTCTGATCGAAACTTTCGTCGTCAATCAGCATCACGGTCGGGATGAAAAGAGCTTTGGTCATTCGATGTGCCTTTCCAGTGAAAACGTGAAAGAGCTGCCCCGCCCCGGTTCCGAGGCCAGTTTTATGTCGCTGCCATGGTTGACCGCGATGCGACGACACAGCGCCAGCCCGATACCGCTGCCGCCATAAACGTCATGCGAATGCAGACGCTGAAACAGCCCGAAGACCCGATCGAAATGCGCCGGTTCGATGCCGATGCCATTGTCCTGCACCGAGATTTGCAGCCTGCCGGCCGACGTTATGCTGTGCGCCAGGGTAACCACGGGCGGCCGAGAAGGATCGCTGAACTTGATCGCGTTGGAAATCAGGTTTTGCAGCAGAAGTTTCACGTCTTGCGGCGAAACGTCCGGGGCGACATAACGTTCTTCGCGCCACGGGTCCGCCCGATTATGGTAGCCTGCTTCGCTCTCCCAGTAACCCAGCCGATCCTCGGCCAGCAGTTCAACGCGCTCCAGCC
>JBDTQR010000167.1:0-10152 GCA_039932095.1 bacterium
CCCGCTCCTTGCTGATCAGCGCAAACACGGCCACCGCCAGCAGCGTGACCAACGACAACAGCGGGACAATCCAACTTCCGTCCATCTCGGACCTCCTTTTTTCCAGATCCAGCCCCAACGGCCCGTCCCGGCATTTGGTTCCGCCACGCAAGCCAAAATCCGCCCGGCATAAAACCAGGTTCAGCTGCGCGTCTGTTCAGGTCCGTGTCAGCTTCACCGCCTAAGACGGCGCCAGGCCAAGCCGCACAGGTTGCGGCGCACGACCTGACCGTGACGAGCCTGTCGTCACATCCATCGGAGTGTTCAAATGAGTCGTATTCTCACCATCGCCGCCATGGGCTTGTCGCTTGCTGTGCCGGCCTATGCCGACACCACAGCCACGCCCGCCGCAGCCGTCACCTGCTCCACCGCGCCGACATCGGCTTTCAAACCGCAGGCCGACCTGATCGCGCTGCTGAAGACCCAGGGCCTGACCGTGGTCAAGATCAAGACCGAAAGCGGCTGTTACGAGGCTTATACCAAAGACGCCAATGGCAAGAAGGCAACCCTCGGCTTCAATGCCGAAACTCTGGAACCCGTTGCCAATGCCGAAGCTGGTGAAGGCTGATCCCTCTTCACCGGCCGTTCCAGACGCGCATCGTCCCCCTGCAAAGATGCGCGTCTGGGACCCTTTGGTGCGGCTCTTCCACTGGACCCTGGTCGCCAGTTTCACGCTGGCGTGGTTCTCGGCCAACCGCGCCGAGGATCTGCACATCTGGGCTGGCTATGCCGCCGCTGGCCTGATTGGCCTGCGCATCCTGTGGGGGTTGATCGGGACACGTTATGCCAGGTTTTCCAGTTTCGTGACCGGTCCGCGTCGGGTGATGGCCTATCTCGCCGCCATCGCGCAAGGCAACGAGGCTCGCCACATCGGCCATAATCCAGCGGGCGGCGCGATGGTTCTGACCCTGATGGCCGGGGTGCTGGGTCTCGGTCTTACCGGCTGGATGATGTTCACCGACGCCTGGTATGGCGAGGATTGGGTGGTCAACCTGCACTCACTGTTGGCCCATGCTCTGGTCGGATTGATCGTTCTGCATCTGGCCGGGGTGGCGCTTGCCAGCGTCAAGCATCATGAAAATCTGCTCAAGGCGATGGTGACAGGCGACAAGCGCAGCCCTGCGCCGGATGACATTGCCTGAGCCCTCTAGACACCCGACCGGCACCGCCCTGACATCGGCCTCCCGAAATAGCCACCGCTGAATTCCCCTTGGTCGAGGGCCGTTTGCATGCGATGCATTGCGAAACGGAGGGTCCAGTGATCCAAGCCATGCCAAACACCCCCGGCAGTCCCCGCGCCGTGCAGCCGTGGTCGATCGTCATCTTCGGGTTTCTGGCGCTTGCAATCTCCTCCTCCGGCCGCGCCACGCTTGGCCTGCTGATGCCGGTCTGGACGGCTGAATTTGGCTGGACCAGCAGTTACATTTCCGGGGTTGGTGCCACGGCACTGATTGTCATGGCCGGCGTCGCGCCTTTTGCCGGGCGTCTGGTCGACCGGATGGGCCCAAGGTTCACCCTCAACCTCGGTCTGGGTTTGCTCGGCCTCGGCTGCGGCATGGTCGCTCTGATGAACGGCCAGGTGATGTTCGTCATCGGCTATGCCGGGTTCTGCGCACTTGGCTTCGGCATTGTCGCCAGCCACGTCGTCGCAACTGCCGTCACCCGGTCGTTTTCGGGAAATCAGGGCCTGGCCGTCGGCACCGCCACCTCCGGTTCGACCGGGGGCATGTTTGTGATCGTGCCGCTGATTGCCGCCCTGCTGGCCTTTGCCAGCTGGCGGTGGTGCTTTGGGGCGCTATCGCTCGGGTCTCTGGCATTGATCCCCTGCATCCGCGCCATGCTGGCCCGCGAGACCACAGGCGAAAGCCACGGGACCGCCCGCCCACACAGCAGTTTTGCCGAGGATTTCGCCCATATCCTGCGCCGCCCGGCATTCCATGCCCTGTTCTGGAGCTATCTGATCTGCGGCTTCACCTCCGCCGGCGCCATCGAAACCCATCTTTTGCCCTTTGCAGCCTTCTGCGGCTTTCCCCCGCTGCCCAGTGCCACCGCCTTTGGCCTTTTGTCGCTGGTCAACCTGTTCGGCATGGTCGGCGCGGGCTGGCTGACCGACCGGGTCAACCGCCCGTTGTTGCTGGCCGCGATCTACCTGCTGCGCGGCCTGACCTATATCATTCTGGCCAACATGCCCGGCACCGGGATCGAGACCCTGTTCGCCTTTGCCGTGCTGTTCGGTTTCGTCGACTATGCGACAGTCCCCGTTACCGCCAGCCTTGCCGCCAGCCATATCGGCCGTTCCGTCATGGGTCAGGCGATGGGCATGATCTCGGCAGGCCATGCCATCGGTGCCGCCGCAGCCGCCTATTTCGGCGGATACGTGTTTGACGCCACGGGCAGCTACAGCCTGCTCTGGATGGCGGCACTCTGGCTTCTGGTTGGCGCCGGGGTCATGGCGCTGCTGGTGCAACGCATGACGCCGCAAGCGCAACCCGTCCCTCTGTGACACGCACCGCCACCAGATCGCACATATTAAGATCGGGTTAACAGCGAAGTCCAACCCATTGATCTGGAACGACGACTCTGACTTTTCACGCGTGGACAGCCTAGACAGCCGCCTGAACAGCCCCAACAATCTCGGCCACGACAGCCTTCAGCAGCCCCTCATCCTCACATTCCGCCATCACCCGCACCAGCGGTTCGGTCCCCGATTTCCGGATCAGCAGCCGCCCCTTGCCATTCAACCGGATCTCCGCCCCGGCAATCGCCGCCTTGACCGAGGCCGCCTCCAGCGGCCGCATCCCCTCGCCGTAGCGGACGTTTTGCAAAAGCTGCGGTACCGTTTCAAACTGCTCGATCAACCGGCTTGCAGGCTGGCCGGTCCGCGCCATCTCGGCCAGAAACTGCAGCCCCGCGATCAACCCGTCCCCCGTGGTCGCATAATCCGTCATCACGATGTGCCCGGACTGCTCGCCGCCCAGATTCCAGCCGCCGCGCCGCATCGCCTCGACCACATACCGGTCCCCGACCGCAGTCCGCTCCAGCCGCAATCCCCGTCCGGTCAGAAACCGCTCCAGCCCCAGATTTGACATCACGGTGGCCACCAGAGTGTCGCCCTTCAACCGCCCGTCATCGGCCCAGCGACCCGCCAGCAGCGCCATGATCTGATCGCCGTCCGCCACCCTGCCCGTCTCATCCAGAATCATCACCCGGTCGGCATCGCCGTCCAGCGAAATCCCGACATGGGCGCCATGCATCACCACTGCCTCGGCGGCGGTCTGAGTGTGGGTCGAGCCGACCCGGTCGTTGATATTGGTGCCGTTCGGCGTCACCCCGACCGGGATCACGTCGGCGCCGAGTTCCCACAGCACCTCAGGCGCCGCCCGGTAGGCCGCCCCGTTGGCGCAGTCGATCACCACCTTCAACCCGTCCAGCCTGAGGCCCGCCGGGAAGGTGGTCTTGACAAATTCCTGATAGCGCCCGCGACCGTCCTCGATCCGCCTTGCCCGGCCGATCCGGTCGGGTGAAGCCGGTGCGATCTCGCCACCGACAATGGCCTCGATCTCCAGTTCAGCCTCATCCGACAGCTTGAACCCGTCGGGGCCAAAGAACTTGATGCCGTTGTCCTGATGCGGGTTGTGGCTGGCAGAGATCATCACCCCCAGATCAGCCCGCATCGACCGGGTCAAAAAGCCAACGGCCGGGGTCGGTACCGGGCCGAGCAGCAAGACATTCATCCCCGTCGAACACAGACCGGCAGTCAAGGCATTCTCCAGCATATAGCCCGACAACCTTGTATCCTTGCCAATCACCACCCGGTGCCCCGATGACCCGTCGCGGCGAAAGAACCGCCCCGCCGCCGCCCCAAGCCTCAGCGCCATTTCGGCCGTCATCGGATAGGTGTTCGCCTGCCCGCGCACGCCGTCTGTCCCAAACAATTTGCGGCTCATGCCGTCTCTCCTTGTGTCACGGCCTGCCACAGCGACAGCGCCTGCCGCGTCTCGGCCACATCATGGACCCGGATCATCTGCACCCCCTGCGCCACCCCGGCCAAAGCCACCGCCAGCGACCCGGGCATCCGCCGCGCTGCGTCATCCTCGGCGCTGACCGTGCCGATGAAGCGCTTGCGCGACGCGCCGAGCAGCACCGGTACCCCCAGATCATGAAACAGCGACAGCCGGGCCAGCAGGGTCAGGTTGTGCTGCAAGGTCTTGCCAAAGCCGATCCCAGGGTCCACCGCGATCCGGTCGCGCGCAATCCCGGCAGCCTCGGCCGCCGCAACCCGAGCGGCGAGGGCGTCGAACACGTCCAGCAGCACGTCGTCATAGACCGGATCGTCCTGCATCGTCGCCGGGGTGGCGATGGAGTGCATCAGGATCACCGGACACCCCGCCTTGGCCACAACCCCCGCCATCTCCGGATCATGGCGCAGCGCCGTCACATCATTGACCCAGGCCGCGCCGGCCGCCAAGGCCGCACGCACCACGTCAGACTTGCGGCTATCAATCGAGATCGGCCGATCCAGCCCGCCCGCCCGCAGCACTGCAATCACCGGGACAGTCCGCGCCACCTCATCCGTCACGGTGACCTCAGCCGCACCGGGCCTTGTGCTCTCGCCGCCGATGTCGATGATGTCAGCCCCGGACGCCATGATCCGCGCCTGCATCACCGCCGCCTCGGGCCGCAGGAACAGCCCGCCGTCCGAGAAACTGTCAGGCGTCACATTCAGGATGCCCATGATCAGGGGCCGGTCCATCGCCAGCCCGCCAAAGGCCGGCCGCCGCGCCGACAGCCGGCCACGGACCTCGGGTGCCAGATCACGCGCCGCAACCAGTCGCGCAGCGGCGCTCCGGCTGAGAACTTCGACCTGGTTGAACCAGCACCTCCCCCCGGCCAAGGGCAACGCATCCGGCGGGCGCGCGGGATCGGTCATGGCGACGGGACGATGATATTCCATGCAGATTGCCTAAGACCGAACCACTGTGCAGACAAGAGCCAAGGCTCAGGCCCGCTCCACAGTCACGCGACTTCCTGCCGGAAGTGCAACATCGCCGTGAACGATCAGCCGGTCCGCTGCCATCACCTCGGCGAGCCACAGCGCCAGGGCGACCGGATCGCGCGATTGCGGCCCGTCGACAGCGTCCATCACCATCTTGCCCGGCGCCCAGACCATCATCTGGCCGCGCTTGACCGCCCAGTCGATCTCGGTCCGGGTTGCCATTACCACGCAGCGTGCATCCCGCGCCGCCAACATCCAGGCGTTCTGCTCGATGGCCAACAGGTCGATCCGCCGCTGGGTCGGGCGGTGCCCAGTCTCGGGGCGTGGAATATCCGGCATTCCGACAGTCAGGATCACCGGCAGACCCCGCGCCGCCCAAACGTCCAACCGGTCCGACAGATCAGCGGCAGCAATGGCGGCATTGTCGAGATAGACGATCAAGGGATGCAGCGAGGCTTCCTGGCCGTCCTGCCCCACGACCTGCACCGCCGTTTCGGCGCGCGAGCGGACAATTTCGACGCCCAGCTTGTAGGGCCCGATGTCCAGCTTTTCGATCCGCACGAACACCCGCATGGCTTGGGGTTCGGCCAAAATACGCTCGGCCACCCGTTCGGCCAGCGTCTCCAGCAGGTTCAGCCGTTCGGCCGCCAGTTCGGCGGCGATGGATTCGGTGATGCGGTCATAGGACAGGATGCGGTCAACGTCGTCGTTCAATGGCTGGCGGGCGGGCCGCACCTCGACCACCACGTTGAACATCACCCGCTGGGTATGGCCGCGCTCTTTCTGAAACGCGCCAATCTCGGTCTCGACCACGTGGTCGCGCAAGGAAATCCGGTCGCGCGGGTCTGCCGAGGCAGAGGCCGCCGCGCGTTCTTCGGGATGGGCGAAAGCTAGGCGGATGTCGCTGGTCATGCTCGGCTCTGTCAGGGGGCTGTAGCCAGTTTACCGCCACAGCGCCCCGCAGAAAAGACCAAAGCCGACCAGAGGCGCCGAAGCGCCGACACTTATGGTTGGCGAGAGAGCGGCGCGCGGTAGAACAGGTGCGCCCCAATCGCTGCGGTCTGCACCACATGGCCCCAGTTCGGCCGGACATAGCGGGTGTGAAAGAAGGTGGCCCCCATGGTCAGCGTGCGCGGCGCACCGTCCAGCATCACACGGGCGATCCGCCCGGCCCGGTCCCGCGCCTCGGGATCGCGCATCACGTCGCTGATCCCGTCGCAAACCCAGGAAAAAGCGCAGGCGCCATGGCCACGCGATTGCACCACACCGCAGATCGTCTTGGGATAGTCGGGGCTGTCAAGGCGGTTCAGAACAACCTCCGCCACGGCAAACTGGCCTTTCAGCGTCTCGCCCCGGGCCTCGAAATACAACGCCTTGCGCAGGCAATCCCATTGCTGGTCACCGTCCGGCGCGGGTAGCGTCGCAAGCCAGGCATCCGAATAGTCGATGACGACCGGCGCACCGGATTTCCGCGCGGGCGGCGTCACAGAGTTGGCCAAGGCCTCGAGCTGTGCTTCGGGCATCGCGTTGACGGCGTCATGCTCGGCCCCAAACAGCGAGGCGAATTGTTCTCCGATCAAGGTGGTCGGATCGTTGGACTGGCTTACCGTCACATCGGCAAAGGCCGCTCCACTCAGGACGATTGTCGCAGCAGCGACCATCGCCCGGCATAGATGCAAGCGCATTCTTACTGTTCCCGGTTTCGTTTCCCCAAAAACGCCCGGGCGCAGATTGGCAGCAACCCCGACGACAGCCGCTTCGACTAAAGGCCACGGGCCGGGGCGTCCATGTTGTCGGCAAAAATGCAACGGTTTTTGTGGCTTTTTGCGCGGAAATCCGCCGAATTTTACATTGTTTCCACTTTAGAAACAGCCCACAATTACATGATATTGTGCGTTATTTCGAACCACCCACACGATCGGCGAGTGCCAGATGTGCTGCCGCGAGACGCGCCAAAGGGACACGATAGGGTGAACAGGAGACGTAATCGAACCCGGCACGGCGGCAAAAGTCGATTGATTCGGGGTTGCCGCCATGTTCACCACAAATTGAAAGCACAAGATCGGATCGGGTCTTGCGACCCCTTTCAGCCCCGATCAACAGCAACTCGCCCACCCCGTCAACATCCAGTGTGTGGAATGGATCTTCCGGGAAAACCCCCTGCTGGACATAGGTATTCATGAACCGCCCGGCGTCGTCGCGTGACAGGCCATAGGTCATCTGGGTCAGGTCGTTGGTGCCGAATGACAGAAAGGACGCATGCTGGGCGATCTTGCCCGCCAGCAACGCGGCGCGCGGCGTTTCCACCATCACCCCCAGCTTGAAGTCAAAATTCACCCCGGTCCTGACCCGCACTGCCGCCGCCACCGCGTCGATATTGCGCTTGACCAGTTCCACCTCGCGCCGCGCCGACACCAGCGGGATCATGATCTCGGGCACCACGGACGCGCCCATCTTGGTGACCTCAACCGTTGCCTCAAAGATGGCGCGGGCCTGCATGTCATAGATCTCCGGCAGCACGACGCCCAGCCGCACCCCGCGCATCCCCAACATCGGGTTGGCCTCGGACAGCGCCTCGGCGCGGCGGATCACTTCGGACAGGGGTCGGTCCATCGCCTCGGCCAGTTCGCGCAGACCCTCGCGGCTTTGCGGCAGGAATTCGTGCAGCGGCGGGTCGAACAGCCGAATGCAGACCGGCAGGCCTTCCATGATGCTGAACAGCTGGACAAAATCGGCGCGTTGCATCGGCAGCAGGCGTTCCAGCGCGGCCGCACGGTCCTTGGAGGTGTTGGCAAAGATCATCTCGCGCATCACGACAAGGCGGTCTTCGTCAAAGAACATGTGCTCGGTCCGGCACAACCCGATGCCCTGCGCCTCGAACTTGCGGGCGGTTGCGGCGTCGGCAGGCGTGTCGGCATTGGCGCGGATGCCAATGTCGCGCACGGCGTCCGCCCATGACAGCAGCTTGCGGAAACTGTCGTCCAATGCCGGGGCCAGCATCGCCGCCGACCCGGCCAACACATCGCCCGTGGTGCCGTCGACCGTGATGATGTCGCCCTCATCGAGCACCCGACCATCCGCCGTCGTCAGCTTGCGCTCTTTGGCATCCAGCCGCAGGCCCGACGCTCCCACCACACAAGGCACCCCCAGCCCGCGTGCAATCACCGCCGCATGGCTGGTAACCCCGCCGCGTTCGGTCAAAACCCCCGCCGCCGAGTTCATCCCCCTGATATCCTCCGGCTCAGTCTCGCGCCGGCACAGGATGCAAGGCTCGCCCCGCGACGCCGAATCCTGTGCGGCCGCAGACGTGAACACGATCCGCCCAGTCGCAGCACCGGGCGAGGCGGCAATCCCCTTGGCAAACACGTCACGCACCCCGCGCGGATCGACCTGATTGTGCAACAGTTCCGTCAATGACCGCGGCTCGACCCGCAGCACCGCATCGTCGCGGCTGATCACCTCGTCATCCGCCAAGGCGACTGCAATCTTCAGACCCGCCCGCGCCGACCGCGCCACCCGCACCGCATCCAGCACCGACAGATGGCCGTCCTCCAGCGTGAACTCGACCTGCATCTCTTCCCGCAGCTTCACCCGGCACACCGCACCGAAATGGCACAGGTCGGTAAAGGCGGTCGGCAACAATTCCTCCAGCGACGGGCCGCGCGGGTCGCGGGTCAGATACAGCGCCTCGGTCTTTTTCAGCGCATCACGGCCCTGCGACTGGCCAAGATAACGGCCGGTGACCTGCTGCTGCCCGGTGACCGAGTCGACAAACTGGATGACGCCAGAGCCGGAAATCCCCTGCCCGATGCCCTGCGCCATCTGCTGGACGACAAGGCCAAGCGTCGCATTCTTCGGTGCGCCTTTCGCCTGCCTCAGCAGCCGGGCCGATGTGCCTTCCCACGCCCGCGCCATCGACCTCAAGACCTCGGTCAACTGCTGGGCCGGGTCTTCCGGGAACGGTTCGTCCATTTCGCGCTCATACTGGTGCAGCGCATCGCGCAGCGCCTCGGCGGTGGGAATGCCGGCCTCCGAGGTGTCGGGGTCCAGCCGCGCGACATGGGTGGCATAGGATTGGACAAAACGCAGATATAACGCGTCTGCCGCCTGTGCCCCATGCGTCGCCCTGAGCGCCGCATGCCGCGCTGCATTCATCCCGATATTCAGAACGGTCGACGGCCCGCCCCAATCGGGGTTTTCCGGACTGGGCCGCACCGAAATCAGCGGCGTTTCGCCGAAATGGTTGAGGATTGCCCCGGCATCGACCTGCGTGCCACCGGCAATCGCCCGCACCGTCGGCGCCGGCAACGCCACCGTATGCGGCACCGGCAGGTCAAGCCGGATCAGCCGCTGCAAACACTTCGCCCGCCAGCCATGGGTCGTGGCATTGATCCGCGCCGTGGGAGTGATCACCGTGAATTCGAGAAGCGGGTCAGGTTTCTGCACTGCGGCGACTTTCATTGTTCAGTCGCAGCATAGGCGGAAATGGACGTCGTGCAAGTTTTCTAGGCAGAAAGTCGGGGGATTTCACATCCCCCGGGGCCGCATCGCCCTGGCGGGCCATGTGGCCTGCCCCTGTGGGATATTTGGGCCAATATGTAGGGGGTCAGCCTTCGACCTTGGTCAGATCCGCCACGCCCGAACAGATGGTGCGGATGCGGTGCAACAGGTTCAGTCGGTTGCGCCGGGTGACCGGGTTGTCGGAATTGACCTGAACGGCGGTGAAGAAGGCGTCGATCGGGGCGCGGAGTTGGGCCATCGCGGTCATGGCGGTGGCAAAGTCTTCCTGCGCCATCGCCGGGGTGATCTGCGCCTCGGCCCTGTCGAGGGCGGCGAACAGGGCGCGCTCCTCGTCAGTTTCGGCGAATTTCACGTCGGCGCCGAAGGAGTATTCCACCCCGTCCTTCTGCTCAGCCTGGGTCAGGATGGTGTTGGCGCGCTTGAAGCCTTGCAGCAGGTTCGGGCCATCGTCAGTTTTCAGGAAGGCGGCGAGCGCCTCGGCGCGTTTGACAAGCAGGGTCAGGTCGTCACTGCCCGGCATGGCGAGGCAGGCGTCGATGATGTCGTGACGGATGCCCTCGTCGCGGAGGTAGACTTTGAGGCGGTCGTGGAAGAAG
>JBDTQR010000168.1:0-10049 GCA_039932095.1 bacterium
AACGGCCCGGCGCAGGCGGTGGCGAGGATGTGCTGGCAGAGCACGTCACGCGGGCCCGGGCCGCGCGGGTCGCCGTCAAGGTCGTGGTCGCGGACCGCCTCCAGTGCCGCCTGACATTCGACGACCTCGAAGCGGTTGGCGGGGACCAGCAGGGCCTTGGAGGGGGCATTGTAGCGGTGGTTGGCGCGGCCGATCCTTTGGACCAGACGCTTGACGTTCTTGGGGGCACCGACCTGGATCACCAGATCGACGTCGCCCCAATCGATGCCGAGATCGAGCGAACCGGTACAGACCACGGCGCGAAGTTGGCCCGCGACCATGGCCTGTTCCACCCGCTCGCGCTGTTCGCGGCTGAGCGAGCCGTGGTGGATGCCGATGGGCAGCAGGTCTTCATTTGCGAGCCAGAGGTTGTGAAAGAAGATCTCGGCCTGGGCGCGGGTGTTGTGGAAGATCAGGGTTATCCGGTGCTGTTTGACCTGTTCGAGGATGGCGGGAATGGCGTATTTGCCGCCGCCGCCGCTCCACGGGGGCGGCTCTTTGGTGACCAGCATCCGGATGTCGGGGTCGGGGCCGGGGTCGGCGAGCAGGATCTTGGTATTCGGGCCGAGGAAGCGGGCGAGGGCAGGGGGATCCTCCACCGTGGCGGACAGGCCGATGCGGCGAAGGTTGGGGGACAGGGTGGTCAGACGGGCGAGTTGCAGCATCAACTGGTCGCCGCGCTTTGACTCGGCCAGCGCGTGGATTTCGTCGACGATCACCCGCTGCAGTCCGGCGAACATCCGGGGGGCGTCTTCGTAGGTCAGCAGCAGGGCGAGGCTTTCGGGGGTGGTCAGCAGGATGTGGGGCGGGTCGGCGCGTTGGCGGCGGCGTTGGGTGTAGGAGGTGTCGCCAGTGCGATCCTCGATGCGGATCGGCAGGCCCGCGCCCTCGACCGGGCGGCGGAGGTTGCGGCGGATGTCGGCGGTGAGGGCTTTCAGGGGGGAGATGTAGAGGGTGTGGAGGCCCTGGGTTGGCTTGCCGAGTTCGGCGAGGGTGGGCAGGAAGCCCGCGAGGGTCTTGCCGCCGCCCGTGGGGGCGATGAGGAGGGTGGCGGGGTTGTCGGCGAGGGCCAGCATCTGGGTCTGGTGGGGGTGAAGGGTCCAGCCTTGGGTGTTGAACCAGTCTTGCAGGGCGGGGGGGAGGATCATCGCTGCAAGATAGGGGATTTGAGGCCGGGGGGAAGGGGGTGGGCCGTCCAGATCTGGACACTTTATGGAAGTGTTTTAAATCAATGGGTTGGCTCCAGGAAATTGCCCCGGCGTTAGGGAGTTTGCCTTGAACACAAGTCTTGCACAGCGCCAGCTATTCGGTCCGAAACGCGGGGCTGTCAGGCCGTCACGGGACTCGTGACCCAAGCCAGGGTCAAAACTGTTCCATTGGGCAATGTGAGATCTGCGCGCTGCCCCGGTGCGACTTCGACTCCGAGATGGCGGGCGAAGGCGGCGAATTCATCAAACCATTTGAGGCTTTGGGAGAAGCTTTGCACCACCATCGCAGCACGGTCGGTCTTGAACCGAGCGGCTTCGATCACCGCGGCAGCCGTGCGGTGGAAAAGCTGATAGCGCAGATCGGACGGTGGCGGGGCGCATCCGAGCATCGCGCAAATTGCCGTCAGCCGTATTGGCTTGCCAACCGACTCCGCAGCCAACCATTCGCGGACGGTAGGGCCAAAGGGTTCGTCAACCTTGGCCTCGACAGCGACGGCAATCGTGTCGACGCCCGCACGGACAAGGGCGAAGATGTCACATTGGCTGGCGCGGCCGCGACCGGGCATCGCCACCTTATGTTCCGGAATGGCAAGAAGCAGTTCGGTGTTCGGACCAAATATAGTGGCAATTTCAGCGGGTAAACCCTTGGCATCCTGCCAAGACAGAGCCGCCGACATCGCGGAGAATCCGGGACGCCAATGCTTTTCCGGGTCAGCCAGCAACACCTTCCAGTCGAGCGGAGAGGATGTTGGTGTGAAGATTTTCGACATAGGCTGGCCTTTTGCTGGGTTTGGATTGGTTAGAACGCTATTGGGGCAGAAATTTGACCGGAACTGAGGCTTTGGCAGTCAGCCATTGCCCTGAAGGCAACTTCCGCGTGAATGGAGGTTGACAGGACGCCGTGAATCGATGGGGTTTCTTTCGGACCATGTCATTTGTTAGGGTAATTTGCAGGCCGTCATAGTCGGGTTGGCGACTATCCCAAGTGGTCATCATGGTCGGCGCGAGGAGGGTCAGATGGCGAAAGTAGTAATCATCGGTGGGGCGGGGCATGTGGGGACTCATCTGGTGCCTCGGTTGGTGGAGGCTGGGTATGAGGTGACGAATATCACCCGGGGGCTGGCGGGGCCCTATCAGGCACATGCAGCCTGGGGGCGGGTGCGGCAGGTGGTGTTGGACCGGGCGGTTGAGGAGGCCTCGGGGCGGTTTGGCGCGGTGGTGGCCGGGATGCAGCCGGATGTCGTGATCGACATGATCTGTTTTACGCCGGAGAGCAACGCGCAGTTGGCTGATGCCTTGGCGGGCAAGGTGCAGCATTTCATCCATATCGGGACGATCTGGGTGCACGGGGCGAGCAAGTGGACGCCCTCGCATGAAGAGGACCCGCGCGCGCCATTTGGCGACTATGGCGTGTGGAAATCCCAGATCGAGGATGATCTGCTGGGGCGGGCGCGGCGCGGCGTGCTGCCTGCGACGGTGATCCGGCCGGGCCATATGGTCGGGCCGGGATGGGCGCCGTTGAACCCGGTGGGGCATTTCAACCCGCAGGTGTTTCGCGACATGCGGGATGGCAAACCGCTGATCTTGCCGAATTTCGGGCTGGAAACGGTGCATCACGTCCATGCCGATGATGTGGCGCAGGCGGTGATGGGGGCGTTGACGCATTGGTCGGGCGCCGTAGGTGAGGCGTTCAATGCAGTGTCGCCGGCGGCGCTGAGCCTGCGCGGCTATGCCGAGGCGATGTATCGGCATTTCGGGCATGAGCCGCAGGTGAGCTATGCGCCCTATGATGCGTGGGCGCAGGGGGTGGCGGCCGAGGATGCGCAGGCGACATGGGAGCATATCGCGCGCAGTCCCTGCCATGCGATCGACAAGGCGCGCCGTTTGATCGGCTATGCGCCGCGCTACAGCAGTCTGCAGGCGGTGCAGGAGTCTGTGGCGGTGCTGTTGGGTCAGGTCGGATAGGGCCAGGGCGCTTGGGAAAACACGCCGCCGTCGACGTAAAGCGTCTGGCCGGTGACAAAGCTGGCGGCGTCGGAGATCAGGAACAAGAGCGGGCCGGTCAGGTCTTGCGGGGTGCCGATGCGGCGCAGCGGGGTCAGCGGTGACCAGGTGGCAGCGTAGTCTGGTGCCTCGGCCCTGGTGCGCGCGGTTTCAATGGCGCCGGGGGCGATGCAGTTGACCCGGATGCCGTGCGGCCCGAGTTCGGCGGCGGCGACTTTGGTGAACTGCTCGATGCCGCCTTTCGACGTGGTGTAATCGACCAGTCGGGGGAAGGCGACTTTGTTGCAGCCGGAGCCGAGGGTGATGACGTTGCCTTTGACCCCGGCCGCGATCATGGCGCGGGCGGCGGTCCGGGTGTTCAGGAACAGCCCGCGCAGGTTGGTGGCGATCACGGTATCCCACTGATCCACCGACAGATCCACCAGGCTGGACCAGGTCTGGACGCCGGCGTTGTTCACCATGACTGACGGGGTGGCACCGGCCCATGCGGCGGCTTCGGCATGGAAGGCCAGGACCTGCGCCTCATCCGCCGCATCGCTTTCGCTTGCCATGGCACGTTGGCCGTGGGCCGCGACTTCGGCGCAAAGCTGGTCCGCGTCGGATGCCATGCCCAGATGGGTGAAGGCCACGTCATGGCCGGCGGTTGCCAGTGCCGCGACCAGATGCCGACCGATGGCAGAGGTGCCGGCGGTGACCAGAGCCAGTTTCGTCATCTTCGCCCCTATGCTCGCGTCGCAGGCACATATTCGAGGCCGAACAGCCCGTCATAGCCTTGCGCCCTTATCCACGCGATGTCGCGGTCGAGGTCAAGGGTGCCGGTCCCCGGAGCGCCGCGCCCCGGGTGGTCGGCGACATGGACATGGCCGATCAGATCGATGTTCGCACCGATGGTCGGCGCCGTGGCCTCGCCAGCCATGGCGGCGTGGTAGAGGTCGTAGAGCAGGCGGATTTCGGGGCGGTCGACCGCTGCCACGATGGGCAGGCCGTCGGCGGCGCGGGACAGGAAACCGTCCTTCGCGTCGCTGACCGGCTCCAGCAGGAGGGTGACGCCGCTGCCCTGCAACAGGTCGGCGGCCCGGGTCAGGGCGTGGATCAGGGTGACGGTCTGGGTGGCGCGACCATGGGTAGGAGTATTGCGCCCGGCCTGAATGTAGAGGAACGGCGCGCCGAGGCGCTGGGCAGTGGCGATGGAGGCGGGCAGGGCAGCGAGGAATGCCTCATGGGTCGCCGGATCGGTCAGGGCGGTGACGCCTTCGGCCACAAAGCCCACCACGCGCAGGCCGGTCTGCTGCACGGCAGCATCGATGGCGCCGAGGTCCTTGCCGCGCCAGCCCCAGAACTCCACCGCGGCAAACCCGGCCCTGGCCGCGAGATGGATGCGCTGGGCATAGTCGGGCGTTTCGGCGGTAAACAGCATCTCGATGCAGGCCGAACAGGCGGCATTAGGCAAGGTCATCCGAGGTCCTTTCGCAGGTTGATCCGCTGCCCAAATCTTCAGCAGAGCCCGGACATCTGACCCGACAATCTGGCGGACCACAATGCCATGTTGACAAGCAGGAATGAAAGTTGCCCAATTGGTCAAGGTTTGCCACGGACTCAGACAGAAGGCCCGGGCACCGACGATAAACACACCAAGAACAGGGAGTTCTTCATGTCCTTTCTTCCTTTTGCCCGCAAAGTCGGGGCTGCCTCGGTGGCTGCCTTGTTGCTGGGTGCTGCACCGACCGCGCTGTTTGCCGCAACTCCGGCCGATACTTTGGTGATTGCCGACGCAATTGATGACATCGTGTCGCTGGATCCGGCCGAGGCCTATGAATTTTCGGGCTTGGACGTCGTCAACAACACCTATGACGGTCTGGTCGAGATCAACCCGACCACTCTGGAACTGGAGCCGGGGCTGGCAGAAAGCTGGTCGGTATCGGATGACGGCCTGACCTTCAGCTTCAAGATGAAATCCGGCATCACCTTCTCCAGTGGCAATCCGGTGACGGCAGAGGCGGCAGCCAAGGCTCTGCAACGCGCGGTCAAGCTGAACAAGACCCCGGCGTTCATCCTGACCCAGTTCGGTTGGTCGGTGGACAATGTCGACACCATGATCACCGCTGATGGTGACACGCTGACCCTGAAACTTGACAAGCCCTATGCGCCGACCTTCCTTTACAACTGTCTGACCGCCGGTGTCGCGTCGATCGTGGATGTTGACACGGTGATGCAGCATGAGGTCGACGGTGACATGGGCAACGTGTGGCTGAACACCAATTCGGCGGGGACCGGGGCCTATGTGCTGAAATCGTTCAAGCCGAACCAGGGCTATGTGATGGACATGCGGCCGGGCTATTGGCGCGGCGATGCCAAGATGGCGCATATCTTCATGATGCATGTGCCGGAAGCCGCCACCCAGCGGTTGCAGCTGGAAAAGGGCGATGTCGATCTGGCGCGTACTCTGACGCCGGTCGATCTGGCCGGTCTGGCTGGCAATGCAGATGTGAACATCCAGCAGGACGTCGGCGGGCAGATCTACTACCTCGCCTTCAACCAGAAGGTCGAGCAATACAAGAACACCAAGTTCCTCGACGCGATGCGCTGGTCGGTGGACTATCAGGGCATGGCCGACACCATCATGAAGGGCGTGGTGATCCCGCATCAGTCGTTCCTGCCGAAGGGCTATCTGGGGGCGCTGGACGATCTGCCCTACAGTCTCGACATCGAAAAGGCCAAGTCGCTGATCGCGGAATCCGGGATCAAGGACCCGCATGTCACGCTTTCGGTTCGCAATGCCGCCGACCGGATGGATGTGGCGCAATCGATCCAGAACACCTTTGGTCAGGCCGGTATCACGGTCGATCTGGAGGTGGGCGAGGGTGCCGAGCAGCTGAAGCAATACCGTGCCCGCCAGCATGACGCGACGCTGCAGACCTGGGGGCCGGATTACCCCGATCCGAACACCAACTCGTCGACCTTCGCCGAGAACCCGGACAATTCGGATGAGGCCAAGAACACCGGCTACCTCGCCTGGCGCAACGCCTATGATCCCGGTGCATTGACCGCCGAATCGCAGGCCGCCGTGCTGGAGCGTGATCCGGCCAAGCGGGTCGAGATGTACGCCGATCTGCAGAAGAAAAGTCGCGAAACTTCGCCTTTCATCGTGATCTTCCAACAGGCCCGCAACACGGCGCTGCGGTCCAATGTGAAGGACTTCTACACCGGGGGCGCCGTCGATGCGGCGGCCTACTGGCTTGTGACCAAGTAAGGCATTGGCGCGCCCTGTCATCAGGGCGCGCCGTTTCCCATGACCTCAGCCGATCTGCCAGACGCCCCGCCATCGCATCTTGGCCGCCTGTTGCGGCAGGTGGGCAAGACGATTTTCACCCTGCTGATCACGTTTATCGGCCTGTTGGCTGTCACGTTCTTCATCAGCCGGGTGGTGCCGACCGACCCGGTGCTGTCAATCCTGGGGGAGCGCGCTACCGAAGCGCAGATCGAGGCGACGCGCACCAAGCTGGGCCTTGACCGGCCGATGTTCACCCAATTCGGCATCTATGTCTGGGACGCGCTGCACGGGGATCTTGGCACCTCGATCCGAACCAAGACCCCGGTGCTGGCGGAGATTGCCCGCTATTTCCCGGCGACGCTGGAACTGGCGACGCTTGCCACGATCCTTGGCACGCTGGTCGGGGTTCCGGCCGGGGTGCTGGCTGCCACCAAACCCGGCTCGATCATGGATCAGGTGGTGCGGCTGGTCGGCCTGATGGGCTATTCGATGCCAGTGTTCTGGCTGGGGTTGATGGGGCTCTTGATCTTCTACGGCAAGCTGGGCTGGGTCGGCGGTCCGGGGCGGCTGGACGCCGCTTTCGACATGATGATGCAATTTCAGGTGACACAATATACCGGCATGGTGCTGATCGACACCGCGCTGAGCGGCAACTGGGACATGTTCGCCAACGCGGTGTCGCATATCATTCTGCCGGCCAGCCTGCTGGGCTATCTGTCGATGGCCTATATCAGTCGGATGACCCGGTCCTTCATGATGAACGAGTTGGGGCAGGAATATATCACCACGGCCCGGGTCAAGGGCATGCCGGAGCGGCGGGTGATCTGGGTCCATGCGATGAAGAATGTGATGGTGCCCCTGATCACGGTGGTGGCGCTGTCCTATTCGTTCCTGCTGGAAGGCGCAGTTCTGACCGAGACGATTTTTGCCTGGCCCGGTCTTGGCCGCTATATCACCGATGCTTTGCTGGTCGCCGACATGCCGGCCGTGCTGGGCGGGACGATTGTGGTGGGAGCGGTCTATATCGGGATCAACATGTTTTCGGACCTTCTGTACCGCCTTGCCGATCCGAGGGCCAAATGACCCTGACCGAATGGCTGCGCGATCCCAATCCGTCGTCGCGCCTGCAATCGCGGATGGCGCAGAGCTATCTGTCGTGGCTCAGGTTCCGCCGCAACAAGCTGGCGATGATCGGGCTGTTGATCTCGGTGGCGCTGGTGCTGATGGCGATCTTTGCGCCGCTGCTGGCGCCCTATGATCCGATCACCCAGACCCTGGCCGAGCGGTTGCAACCGCCTTTGACCCACGGCCACTGGCTTGGCACCGATGACTTTGGCCGCGATATCTGGACGCGGATTCTGTATGGCTCGCGCATCACGCTCTACATCGTGCTGCTGGTGATCCTGACCGCCCCGGTGGCCGGGCTCATAATCGGCACGGTCGCGGGCTATTTCGGCGGCTGGGTGGATCAGATCCTGATGCGGATCACCGACATCTTTCTCGCTTTCCCCAAGCTGATTCTCGCCCTTGCCCTGGTCGCCGTGTTGGGGCCGGGCATGGTCAACGCCGTCCTTGCCATCGCGCTGACCTCGTGGCCGCCCTATGCGCGGGTGGCGCGGGCCGAGACGCTGACGGTGCGGAACTCCGACTACATTGCCGCTGTGAAATTGCAAGGCGCGGGGGCGCTCAGGGTGATATGGGGCCATGTGATGCCGATGTGCCTGCCCTCGGTGATCATCAGGGTGACGCTGGACATGGCAGGGGTGATCCTGACCGCCGCCGGCCTGGGCTTCCTCGGCCTTGGCGTGCAGCCACCGCAGCCGGAATGGGGGTTGATGATTTCGGCCGGGCGCAAGTTTCTGTTCGAGCAATGGTGGGTGGCCACCATGCCGGGGCTGGCGATCTTCATCGTGTCGCTTGGCTTCAACCTCTTGGGCGACGGGCTGCGCGACGTGCTTGACCCCAGGAGTTCCGGCAAATGACGCTGTTGTCGGTGAAAAGCCTGCATGTGACCTTCGATACCGAAACCGGCCCGGTCGAGGCGGTGCGCGGGGTGTCGTTCGACCTTGGCCGCGAACGGCTGGGGATCGTCGGCGAAAGCGGTTCGGGCAAGACCATGACCGGACGCTCTGTCCTCAAGCTGATCCGCCCGCCTGGCCGGATTGCGGCCGATGCGATGACCTTTGACGGCATCGACATCAAGAACGCGTCCGAGACCGAGATGCGCGCCCTGCGCGGTCCGCGCATGGCGATGGTGATGCAGGACCCGAAATACTCGCTGAACCCGGTGATGCGGGTCGGCGCGCAGCTGATGGAGGGGTTGCGCCAGCGCGATCATGTCGGCCGCGCGGAGGCGCGCGCCAAGGCGGTCGCCGCCCTGAATGCGGTGCAGATCCGCGATCCGGAACGGGTGATGGACGCCTATCCGCATGAGCTTTCCGGCGGCATGGGCCAGCGGGTGATGATTGCGATGATGCTGATCCCCAACCCCGACCTCCTGATCGCCGATGAGCCGACCTCGGCGCTGGATGTCACGGTGCAGGCCGAGGTGCTGTCGATCCTTGATGCACTGGTTCGCGATCGTGGCATGGGGCTGATTTTCATCAGCCATGACCTGCGGCTGGTGGCGCGGTTCTGCGACCGGGTTCTGGTGATGTACAAGGGTCGCGTGGTCGAGGAACTTGCCGCCCGCGATCTGTTGAAGGCCCGCCATCCCTATACACAGGGCCTGCTCAACTGCCTGCCCCGCATCGGTGGCAGCCGTGGCCCGTTGCCGGGGCTGGACCGCAACGCGGAATGGGCACGCTGATGGCGCTGATCGAGATTGAAAACCTGACCGTCACTTTCAATGCCGCAGGCCGCAAAGTGCGCGCCGTGCAAGAGGTCAGCCTGAAGGTCGATGAAAAGGCCAGCTTCGGTCTGGTCGGCGAAAGCGGTTCGGGAAAGAGCACCATCCTGCGGGCGATCTGCGGTCTGGCGCCGGTATCGGGCGGCACGATCCGCATCGCGGGTCAGCCGATCAAGACCCCCCGCGCGAGGGCCTTCGCGGCCCAAGTCCAGATGGTGTTTCAGGATCCCTATGCCAGCCTGCACCCACGCCATACCATTGACCGCACCTTGTCAGAACCGCTGGCCATCCACGGCATCAGGGACAGCGACCAGAGGGTGATGACCGCGCTGACCGATGTCGGCCTGCCGACCTCGTTCCGCTTCCGCTATCCGCATCAGTTGTCCGGCGGCCAGCGCCAGAGGGTCGCCATCGCCCGCGCCCTGATGCTGGAGCCAAAGATCCTGCTGCTGGATGAGCCGACCTCGGCGCTCGACGCCTCGGTGCAGGCCGAGGTGTTGAACCTGCTGTCCCGGCTGCGCGAGGACCGCGGCCTGACATTCCTGATGGTCAGCCACGACCTCGCCGTCATCGACCACATGTGCGACCGGGTGCTGGTGATGCAGCACGGTCGCGCGGTCGAGGAACTCAGCCGCGAAGCCCTTGCCACCGCCCAGATGAAAACCGACTATGCAAGCAG
>JBDTQR010000169.1:0-10043 GCA_039932095.1 bacterium
CAGCACCGCGTGCCCATCATCTGTCCATAAATATCCCACGGGGGGTCCGGGGGGTGTGAACCCCCCCGGCTTTTGTCAGTCCAGCGTCAGGAACTGCGAGTTGTTGTACCCTGCCGCCGACGCCGCCCAGCCATGCACCGAGGGCTTGACCAGATGGCGGTTCGGCACAATCGAGATCGGCGCGAAGATATAATCGTCCAGCAGGATCTTCTCGGCCTTGGCCAGTTCGGCATAACGTTTCAACGGATCGGCAATCTTTGCGGCTTCATCCATCGCCGCGTCAAACTCCGGCTTCACCCAGTTGTAGCCCGGCTCGCCCGACGGCCGCATATAGGCCAGAAAGGTCTCCGGCCCGGCGAAATCGCCGACCAGATCGTCGGAGAACACGTCCCAACCGCCGGCATAGAACGCATCCAGCCAGGCCTTGCGTTCCATCGGCTCGACCTTGGCATCGACACCCAGCACCTTCTTCCACATCAGCGCCACGCCCTGGGCGCGCCGCGTCGCATCCTCCGACACCGTAGACACGATGTTCAGCGTCAGCCCCTTGTCCGGCCCATAGCCCGCCTTGGCGTACAACTCTTTCGCCAGGGCCTCGCGCTCGGCCTGGGTCATCGTCGCCTCGGCAATCTCCGGCCCGTTGTAGGCCGGATCGAACCCGCCGGCATAGGACATGTCGGGGATTGCGCCACCCTTGACGATCTTGCCTTCCAGCACATCGCGGTCAATCGCCAGGGTCAACGCCCGCCGCAGGTCGATGTTCTGCAATGGCTCATGGGTCAGGTTGAACGAATAGTAGATCACTTCGGTCGAGGGCGAGATCATCACCTGATCCGGCATCGACGCCTTCAATTCCTCGATCTGGTTCAACGGGATATCATAGGTGATATCAATCTCGCCGGCCTGATAGCGCTTCAATTCGGTCGCGACATCCTCGGTCACATGGTATTTCACGAACGGGATCTTCACGTTCGCCGCGTCCCAGTAATTCGGGTTGCGCGCCAGCAGCACATGGCTTTGCGGCACCACTTCCTTGATCACATAGGCACCGTTCGACACCACCTTGGCCGGGTCGATGAAGCCGGCCGCCCCATTTGCCGCAAAACTCGGCCCATGCAGCGGCGCCATCTGGAACGCTCCCATGATGTCCAGCACATTGGGCGACGGCGTCAAGAGTTCGATCTTGACCGTCCGTGCATCCGGCGCAGTTGCCCCGAACCCCGATGCATCCTTCGCCGTGCCATCGCCCAGTTCAGCGGCACCCTTGATCTGGATGACCGACGAGAAGTAATAGCCCTTCTCCGATGCGGTATCGGGGTTAAGCGTCCGCAACATGCCGTCGACAAATTCCTGCGCGGTCAGCGGGTCACCATTCGACCATTTCAAGCCGTCGCGCAGATGGAAGGTATAGGTCAGCCCGTCGTCGCTGATGTCCCAGCTTTCGGCGGCACCGGGGATCACCTTGCCGGTGCCGTCGAAGTTGACCAGCCCCTCATAGACATCCATCTGGATCCAGCCCGCCGCCGCATCGAAGTTGATCTGCGGGTCCAGCGAGGACCATTCCGAGCCGATGCCGCGGTCCAGCGTGTCATCGGCATAGGCCGGCGACATCACCGCCAACCCCGCCGTCAAGGCCAGCAGCCCAAGTACAGTTCTGATCTTCATGTCCGAACACTCCCCGTTCTTGTTATACAGTTGATTAAGAACTATCGCGCTCAGTCTGACAATAGGTCTCCTGCGCGGATGACAACTTCCCCGGCCACATGGGCCAGGCTTTGCCCGCGCAGACACGACCGCCACAGCTCGGTGCGAAACAGCATCCCCGCCACCGGGCTCAGCAACGGCAGGCGGCGGCGGCTGACCGGGTCGGTCACATGGCCCAGCACCTGCCCCGACGCGACCTGCGCGCCGACAGCCACCGCCCAGCTGACCACGCCGCCCTGCGGCGCATGGACATCCGCCGCCCCGCCCAGCGGCAAATGCACCGCGCCGTCAAGCGTGGGCAGCTGCGGCCCGCCGGACAACGCGCCAATGGCACCCAGAAACACCATCAGTCCGGCCGCATCCGCCGCCGCCAGGTCGTCATGCACGTCGAACTGGCCACGATATTCCAGCGTGCTGGCAAAGGTCGCATCCGGGATCGGGAACCTCGCGCCGAACCGCTCACGCAGCTGCCACCACGGCACGGTATGTGCCTCGTCAAAGGCATTGCCGCCCGACAGATCCTCGATCAATGCCAGCTTCGATCCGGTGCAGCGGCAGAGCAGCGCCGTGTCATCCGGCCGCCGTGCATTGGCATAAAGATGCATCACCGCGAAATGGTCGCAATGCAGGTCCAGCACGTAATCGGCGCTGCACGACCAGGTCATCAAGGCGACCTGCTGCTCCTGCATGTCGCTGCGCGGCCGAATGTCAGCCAGGGCCGCCCGGAACGCCTTGCGAATCAAGGCCCGGTTTTCATGGCTGTTCTGGGTCAGCTCGTTCTCCAGGGCATCACCGACCAGCTTGGCCAGTTCCGGATAACCCCGGTTGAAATTGTGCATCGTGTCAGCGTCCTGCCGCCCCAATGGCCGCTGAAACGCCCATTGCGCCAGGCCAATCGGGTTGGCGACCGGCACCACCAGCACTTCGCCAACAATGCCGCCGCGCGCGTCAACCTCATCGAGCAGCGTCAGCAGATGCTGCAACACCAGCACACCCGGCATCTCGTCGGCATGCAGCCCGGCCTGCAGATAGACGCAGGGCGCGGCACCGACCTGACCATAACGATACAGCGTCAGTTCCCGTCGCGTCCCGGCCGAATCGCCGGTCAAGCTCCACGTTTCGATTTGCATTCCGGGTCCAGTGCCATCGCCGTCTCGCCGCGTCACAAGACCCAACCCTGACCGGACAGTCAAGAATTTACCGTGTATCTGCAACCGCAGGCTCGCGAATGGCCGAATTGGGAATGGCCGGATTGCGGATGACTGTAACCGAACAGGCCGCCTCCGCCACCACATGCGCCGAGACCGACCCGAGATAGCGCCGCGTCGTCGAATGGCCCCGTGCGCCCATCAGGATATGATCCGCGCGCATCTGCGCCGCATGATCGATGATCGCCGCCGCCGGATCGCTGCTTTCCAGCACCGAAAACGTCAGCTGCGCCTCCGCCAGGTCCAGCCCCGCCCCCCAGGCACGCAGCGCCACCAGCCGCACCACATGCAGGTTCTCGCCCGCATCATCCGTGGTCTGGTCCAGCCCCAGCACCGCCGACTTGATGACATTGACCACCGCAATCCGGCTGTCGGGTTGCAGGCTCAGCATCCGCCGGACCCAAAGCATCAGTCGCGGTGCCAAAGCCTCGCCGTCCGGCGACAGATCCACCGCCACCAGCAGGATCGGTGCCCGCTCCATCACCTCGCCATGACTGACCGGTGGCGCAAACCGATGCACCCGGCGCATCCGCCACCAGCGCCGCCAGACCACCCAGACCTCATCCGCCCGCAGCTTGCGCCCCCGCGCCGTCAACACCACCTGCCCCGGATGCTGCAAGTCGAACAACAGCTGCGCCGCCGTCTGATAACGCCGCGACGGGTCAACCTCCAACGCGCGCAAGATCACCTCCTGCACCCATTCCGGCAGGTCGGGTCTGATCGACCGCGGCGGCACCGGATCACGCCACAGTCGCCTGCGCGCGCCCTTCAATGTCTCCGGTACCCCGAACGGCGCATGGCCCACCGCCATTTCGTAGATCATCGCGCCAAGGGCAAAGATGTCGCTGCGCAGATCATCACGCTGCCGCAGAAATTGTTCCGGCGCGATATAGGGATAGGTGCCCATCGGAATGGTGAACTCCTCGGCCAGAAGGTCCGGCAGATCGTCATGCCGCGCCAGACCAAAATCGATCAGCACCATCTCGCCCGTTGCGCGCTGCAGAATGTTGCCCGGCTTCAAATCCAGATGCGCCACACCCTGCACATGCAGATCATGCACCGCCCCCGCCATCCGCGCTGCCGTCTCCACCAGATCGGACAGCGTCCACGGCTGGCCAAACCGCTCGACCAACGCCCCGCCCGCCACCGCCTCCATCACGATATAAGGCATGTCGTCAAACCCGCCGACGCCGCAGACCTTGGGCACATGGACACCCGTCAGACGCGGCATGATCATCTGCTCGACCTCGAACCCCACAATGGTCGGCCCGTCATAGCCGTCGAGTATGGTGGGCACCTTCATCACCAGCGCTGTCCGGTGCAGCGCATGGGTCACCGCCCAGATCGTCGCAAACCCACCCTGATGCAATCGTTCGCCCAGCGTGAACCCGTCAATTTCCATTCCGCTGTAGGGCCGCCGCATCTAGTCCCCTCCCAAAAGCCGCAGCGCAAGCGCCTCGGGCAACCCCGCCGCCCGCACCTTCAGCGCTGTCTTGCCGCAGTCATAGGCCACCCGCCGGAACGTAAGTTCCGCGGCCGCCTCATCCCAGATCGCATAGCCAGCTGCCGGATTGCGGTCACGCGGCTGGCCCACCGATCCGACCACCGCCAGCCACCGCCGCGACAAGAGTAGCGGCAGCGCCACGCCGATCTTGATCCGCTGTTCGCGTACCATCCCGGCCCGGTCCGCCGCATACAGGGCCGGCACATGGACATGACCGCAAAACACCAGCCGCGCCCCGGTCGCCCTGAGCGCCCCGGCCGCCCGCGCGTCCGACGTGACGTAAAGCCAATCGCCCGGCGCTTCGGCGCTGGCATGCACCAGCAGCGCCTCGCCCAGCATCGCCGTCAACGGCAACCCGGCCAGGAACTCCGCCTGCGCCGCAGTCAGACGCCCCCGCGTCCAGTCTATTGCCACCCTGGCGTTGCGGCTCATCCCCTCGCCACCCTCGCCAATCGCCGCATCATGGTTGCCCTGCACACACAGCGATCCTGCCGCCACCAGCCCCGCCACCGCGTCCACACAAAAGTCTGGGTCCGGTCCATAACCGACAATGTCGCCCAGCACCGCGATCCGGTCACAACCCCGCGCCGCCACATCGGCCAGCACAGCCGTCAGGGCCTCGCGGTTGCCATGAATGTCGGTGACCAACGCCGTCCGCATCTAAAGCGGCTCAGGGTTGATCAGACGCGAAGACCGCTGCCCCACGCAGGGCGAGACCACGATTTTCGATGTCGTTCTTGGCATGAAGTCCTGAACCCCTCTAACGTCCATGATACAAAATCGCCGCCACCGCCGCCGAGGCCAGCCGGGCCATCGCGGAATCCGAACGCGACGACAGGATCACCGGCACCTTCGCCCCCATCACCACCCCCGCCGCTTGCGCCAGCGCCAGATAGGTCAACAGCTTCACCAGCATGTTGCCGGCATCCAGATCCGGCACCACCAGAACCTCGGCCCGCCCCGCCACGACCGAGGCCAGCCCTTTGCCGCGCGCCGCCGCCAGATCGATCGCATTGTCCATCGCCAGCGGCCCGTCCACCACGCCACCCCTGATCTGACCGCGCTCTGCCATCTTCGACAACAGCGCCGCATCCATCGACGACGGGATCGCCGGGTTGACCGTCTCCACCGCCGACAGAATGGCAACCCGTGGCACGGCTATCCCCAGGGCCACGGCAAGATCAACTGCGTTCTGCACGATATCCACCTTGGTCATCAGGTCCGGTGCTATGTTGATCGCGGCATCCGTCACCAGCAGCAGATGCGGCAACCGCGGCACGTCAAGCACGAAGACATGGGTAAACCGCCGCCCGATCCTGAGACCGGTGTCGCGAACCAGCATCGGCCGCAGCAGCACATCGGTGTGCAAATGGCCCTTCATCACCGCCTGTACCCGGCCCTGATGCACCAGCCTCACCGCCATCTCGGCCGCCGCCGTCTCGCCAGCGGCCGCCACAATCTCGATCCCGGCCAGATCGGCACCCGCCTCTGCCGCCGCCACCGCAATCCGCGCCGGATCGCCGACCAGCACCAGATCCAGAATCGAATGCTGCCGCGCCAGCACCGCGCCCTCCAACGAGGCGGCATCCTCGGGGCACACCACCGCAGTCACCAAGGGCGGCAACGGCTCCGCCCGCGTTAATATCGCCTCGAATTGGCGATGGCGCGGCTCCGTCGCCGTCTCATGGTGCTCTGCCTGATCCATGACCATCCTGCCCCCCTTGCCACTTTCTACCCGGCTTTGCCCGCTGAAACCTTGATCTACCGCAGACCTTGCCCCGGGCAACCGCTTTTGCGATAGCACATCCAGACGTGAAAGGCGTGACATGACCCGGTGGACCCTGCCCAGCCTCAACGCCTTCATGGCCCGCCATGACCTCGACCTTGCTGTCACCTCGGCCGAGGCCTTTACCAGCGGCTTCTGGAACCAGGTGCTGCATCTGACGACCAGCCACGGCGATCTGGTGTTCAAACAATATCACAGGACAGCGGACAACCCGCTGTTCCCCAACCTGCCCGCCGACGAGGCCCGCGCCCTCCAGCGTCTGCACGGCCTCGACGTCGCCCCCGATCTCATGGGCTTCTGGCCGGACGAGGATGTGCTGATCTACCACTACCTGCCCGGCCCCGAATGGCAGGACGATGTGACCGCCGCTGCTCACCTGCTGCGCCGGCAGTCCCGCGCCGACCCCGCAGGCTTTCGCGAGGTGCCCACGACTGCAGAAGCGATTCTCGCCCAGGCCGACACCATTCTCGCCCTTTGCAACCCGGACCGCACGACAGAGGCCTTGCTTGCCTGCCGCCCGAACGCCCAAACCACCGCCGCCACCCGTCTGAGCCTGATCCACACCGACCCTGCCGCCGCCAACCTGATCGGCACAGGCGACAGCCTGCGCCTGATCGACTGGCAATGCCCCGCTGCCGGCGATCTGGCCGAGGATGTCGCGGTGCTGTTCTCCGCCGCGTTCCGCACCCTTTACGCCCGTCCGCCGTTGACCCGGGATCACCGCGCCCGCTTCCTGCAGGTGCTGGGCGACGCCGACTTGACCGCCCGCCTGCCCGCGTTGGAACCCGCCTATTTCTGGCGCCTCGCCGCCTATTGCGCCCATCGCATGCAAACCACGCCCGATGCAGACCTTGCCAACCGCTACAGCGCCGCAGTTCTGGCCGAGATCGCCTGTCTGAGCCGTTCGTGACCCGCGCCGGATTTTTCGCAGAAAAATCGCCCATCACGACGACCAACGATCTTTCTGTGAAAAATCACGCCGCCCCACCCAGACATTCCACTAGCTTGCCCATCGCATTGCCCCAAAAAACCGGCCACCCCAACCCCTTGATCTGCAATGGCTCCACCCCATCTCGTTCTAACTGGCGCGTTTTGACCTCACTGGTTTACCTCGTCGCGCCAAACCCCTAATCTGATCAGGTTCCGAATCCCGAAAGGCCGCATGTGACCGACGCTCCGCAAGCCTACCGCGTCCTCGCCCGGAAATACCGGCCGGAAACCTTTGCCGATCTGGTGGGCCAGGAGGCGATGGTCCGCACCCTGAAAAACGCCTTCGCCGCCGACCGCATCGCCCATGCCTTCATCATGACCGGTATCCGTGGCACCGGCAAAACCACCACCGCCCGGATCATCGCCAAAGGTCTGAACTGCGTCGGCCCCGATGGCAAAGGCGGCCCCACCACCGATCCCTGCGGCGTCTGCGAACCCTGCAAGGCCATTGCCGAGGGCCGCCATGTCGACGTGATGGAAATGGACGCCGCAAGCCGCACCGGCATCGGCGACATCCGCGAAATCATCGACTCGGTCCACTACCGCGCCGCCTCGGCCCGCTACAAGATCTACATCATCGACGAAGTCCACATGCTGTCCACCGCCGCCTTCAACGGCCTGTTGAAGACGCTGGAAGAACCGCCGGCCCATGTGAAATTCATCTTCGCCACGACCGAGATTCGCAAGGTCCCGGTCACCGTCCTGTCACGCTGCCAGCGGTTTGACCTGAAGCGGATCGAGCCCGAGGTGATGCTGACGCTCCTGCGCAAGATCGCGACCGGCGAAGGTGCCCAGATCTCCGACGCCGCCCTTGCCCTGATCACCCGGGCCGCCGAAGGCTCTGCCCGCGACGCGACCTCGCTGCTTGATCAGGCGATTTCCAACGGTGCGGGCGAAACCTCCGCCGATCAGGTCCGCACGATGCTGGGTCTGGCCGACCGTGGCCGGATGCTCGACCTGTTCAATCTGATCATGCAGGGAGCCGCCCCCCAGGCCCTCGCCGAACTCGCCTCCCAATATTCCGACGGCGCCGACCCGATGGCCGTGCTGCGCGATCTGGCCGAGATCACCCATTGGATCTCGGTGATCAAGATCACGCCCGAAGCAGCCGACGACCCCACCGTGCCGCCCGATGAACGCGCCCGTGGCCTCGGCATGGCCCAGCGTCTGCCGATGCGGGTGCTGTCGCGGATGTGGCAAATGCTGCTCAAGGCGCTGGAAGAGGTGCCATTGGCCCCCAACGCCATGATGGCGGCCGAAATGGCGGTGATCCGCCTGACCCATGTCGCCGACCTGCCGGACCCCGAAACCCTGCTGCGCAAACTGCAATCCCAGCAGCCCGCCGGACAGTCTGCCGCCCCAGCCACCGGCAGCGCCCCCGCTGGCGGCGGAACGCTGCACAGCCCGATGCTCCGCGCCCCCTCACGCGGCCCGACCATGCTGGCCGCTCAGGCTGCCCCCGCCGAAGCCCCGCTGACGGTCTACGCCACTTTCGACCAGGTCGTTGCCCTGATCCGCGACAAGCGCGACATGAAGCTCTTGTATGAGGTTGAACACGGCCTGCGCCTCGCCCGCTATTCCCCCGGACGGATCGAGTTCGAACCTGCCCCCGGTGCCGCGCCCGACCTCGCCTCTCGCCTCGGCCAGCGCCTGCAAGGCTGGACCGGCGCGCGTTGGGGCGTGTCGGTCGTCGCCACCGGAGGGGCCGCGACCCTTGCCGAAGACCGCGACCGTGACCAGATAGAGGCCCAGACCGAAGCCATGGCAAACCCCTTGGTGCAGGCCGTCCTGCTGGCCTTTCCCGGCGCGAAGATCACCGAGATCCGCACCGCCGAGGCACTGCAGGCCACCGCCGCCGCCGAGGCACTGCCCGAGGTGGACGACGAATGGGACCCGTTTGAAGACAATTGAAGGATGACAGAATGCTGAAAGGTTTGGGCGGCCTGGGAGACATGGCCAAGATGATGAAGGCCGCGCAGGATGTGCAGGCCAAGATGGCCGACATGCAAGGCCAACTGGCCGGCATCGTGGTGATGGGTGAGGCTGGCGGTGGTCTCGTCAAGGCCCGCGCCACCGCCAAGGGTGAGGTGACCGGACTCGACATCGACCCCTCGATCCTTGTCGCCTCGGAAAAGGAAGTCGTTGAAGACCTGATCGTCGCCGCCATCCATGACGTTCAGGCCAAAGCCGCTGCCCGCGCCCAGCAGGAAATGGCGCGGCTTTATGAAAGCATGGGCCTGCCGGCGGATATGAAACTGCCGTTTTGATGACCCAGACGCCCCGCGACATCGACAGTCTGATCGACCTGATGGCCCGCCTGCCCGGCCTCGGCCCGCGCTCGGCCCGCCGCGCCGTGCTGGCCATGCTGAAGAAACGCGACGGGTTGATGGCCCCGCTCGCCACCGCACTGGCCAGCGTCGCGATCTCGGCCCGCGACTGTAGCCTATGCGGCAATATCGGCACCTCGGACACCTGTGCGATCTGCGCTGACGAAGCACGGGCGACGGGAGAGATTTGTGTGGTCGAAGATGTTGCCGATCTGTGGGCGCTCGAACGCAGCCGCGCCTTCAAGGGCCGCTACCACGTCCTCGGCGGCACCCTGTCGGCACTTGACGGCGTTGGCCCCGACACCCTGCGCATCCCGCAGCTGATTGACCGCATCGCCAGCGAGAACATTACCGAGATCATCCTCGCCCTCAACGCCACCGTCGATGGCCAGACCACGGCGCATTACATCGCCGACGCCCTTGCGGCGACCGCCGTCAAGATCAGCTCTCTCGCCCAAGGCGTGCCGATTGGCGGCGAACTCGACTATCTTGACGATGGCACCATCGGGGCAGCGCTCCGGGCG
>JBDTQR010000170.1:0-9913 GCA_039932095.1 bacterium
GACGATGGTGCCGTCATTGACCATGACCACCGCGTCGCCAGTGTTGGTGGACAGCCAGACCCCCGCGTAGGTGCCGCTGATCGTGCCCAGATTGGTCAGATTGGTGGCGGCGTTGTAAATGACCACGCCGCCTATTCCGTCGGCCAAGACAGAGCCGGTGCGCCCGATGATCACGTCATTGCCGCTGTTGACCTGATCGCCGATGTCGATGCCATCGCCTGCGGCGATGATGTTGCCGTTGATGATAAGCGTGATGGAGCTGCCATCGCCCAGAATGCCGAGGCCAGAGGTCGTGGCGATGGTGACGCCTTCGGCCAGGAGCAACGACTGGAACGAGGTCAGGTTGTATTGGGTGAAGGCGGTGAGCGAGTCTGTGGTGACGATTTGTGTCAAAGCGGCGATCCTGAATGTGAAATGAGGTAGCTGAAAACAGGTCGGCCCAAAATGCGCAGGGGCCGCCATGCGCAAGTGCTAGGCGCAATAAAGCCCCTTGGCTACAAGATTCTTGGGGCGGCCTGCGGCGGCATCTGCGGGGCTTTGCCGGTGGCCCGTCTTTGTCGTTGCCAGACGCGCCCAATGCGGCAATTCTGCAGAGAACCGGGAGAGTTGGATGCCAAGTTTGGGAGATATGTTCGGTGCGGGACGTGGGGCGCAGACTTTTCTGGGCCTGCCGCAATGTCGCGACCTTGACCGCGATCTGGGCCGGATGGCCGCCGATGTCGTGTTGATCGGCGCGGCGGGGTGTACGCCTTACAGTTCGGTTGGGTTCTATTGCGCGGGCGGGCCGGCGGCGATCCGTGAGGCGGGGGTGGCCTATGGCGCGGCGCTGGGTCACATGAACTTCGATCTGGGTGGGGCGGTGCTGCCCGAAGGGGTGGTGGCAGTGGATGGCGGTGATCTGCCGCAGGACCCGGTCGATGCGGCGGGCAACCGGGCGCGGATCTTTGGTGCGGTCGGTCAGGTGCTGGACGCCGGTGCCGTGCCGGTCCTGATCGGCGGCGACGACAGTCTGCCGATCCCGATGCTGGAGGCGTTCGGGGCGCGGGGGCGGCAGTTCGTGGTGTTGCAGATCGACGCCCATATCGACTGGCGCGACGAGGTAGAGGGCGAGCGGCTGGGTCTGTCCTCGACCATGCGGCGGGCGTCGGAGATGGATCATGTGGTGCAGATCATCCAGGTCGGGCAGCGCGGCATCGGGTCGGCGCGGGACAGTGATGTCAAGGATGCGCTGGACTGGGGGGTGACGTTCCTGCCGGGTGGGGAAGTGGCGCGCGACGGGGTGTGGCGGGCGGTTGATCTGGTGCCCGAGGGGGCGGAGGTGATCGTCTGTCTGGATGTCGATGCCTTTGACCCCGCGATCATGCCTGCCGTGATCGGGCGGACGGCGGGAGGGATGACCTATTGGCAGGTGCTGGAACTGATCGGGGCGGTGGCGGAAAAGGCGAGGATCGCCGGGTTCGACATGGTGGAACTGATGCCGTCGCGGGATATTGACGGACAGGGGGCGCTGATGGCGGCGCAACTGCTGGCCGGGGTTCTGGGGGTGATCGCCCGGCAACGGATTTGAACGTCCGGATCTGGACGTTCAGGGAATTGGTCTGACACCAGGGCCGCGACGGGCTGTGTGGCAAGGGATTCTTGGGGCGTTGCGACGCGGGTCTGTCGGGCGACGCCCGGGCCGGAAGTCCGGGTGCGGATGTCATGGCACCGCATTGTCATGACGGGATATCGCGGGGTCAGCCAACCGGGGATCACCTGGTTGCGCGCGCTGCGGCACAGCGTCGCCGATGCCGCCGCGCAGGCTGTCGTTGAAAGTGCCGCCGTTCAGCCCGTCATCGCCAAAAAACCCGCCAGACTGTGGCGGGGTTTTCATTGGTCATTCGGCGGCCATGCCTTGTGCGGGCATCTGCTCATTCAGGTGATCCTCGCGGTCGGTCAGGTCGCGGACCCGCTCGCGCAGATCGGCCTGTTCGGCGGCCAGAAGGGCGATGCGTTCGGTGAGGACGGCGTTGTCGTCAACCGTGGCCTCGACCTCTTTCTTGCCGACCAGGCGGCCAAAGACCTTGCCGAGAAGCCAGCCGAGGTCGTCCATGATCAGGTAGAAGGACGGCACCACGACCAGCGACAGCACGGTCGACACGATGATGCCGCCGATCACGGCTGTCGCCATCGGCGCGCGGAAGCTGCCGCCCTCGCCGACGCCGAGAGCCGAAGGCAACATGCCGGCGGACATCGCGATGGAGGTCATCACGATGGGGCGGGCGCGTTTGTGGCCGGCCTCGACCACGGCGGCGAGACGGGTCATGCCACGGGCGCGCATTTCGATGGCGAAGTCGATCAGCAGGATGGCGTTCTTGGCAACGATCCCCATCAGCATCAGAAGGCCGATCAGCACCGGCATCGACAGGGCGGAGCCGGTGACGATCAGTGCCGTCGCCACGCCGCCGATGGAAAGCGGCAGCGAGAACAGGATGGTGAAGGGCTGGATGGCCGAGCGGAACAGCAGGATCAGCACCGACAGCATCAGAAGGAGGCCGAGCAGCATGGCCTTGCCGAATGAGGCGGTCATCTCGGTCTGGACCTCGCTGTCGCCGGTTGCGGCCAGGACAGCGGTGCCTGGCAGGGTCAGTTCCTTGGTGGCGGCGAGGAAGTCTTCGGTCGCGGTTCCAAGCGCCACGCCGACCGGCAGGCTGGCGCCAATCATGGCGAGCCGCTGGCGGTTGTAGCGTTTGACGGTGGCCGGGCCCTCGCCCAGTTTGATGTCGGCAACGGTGGACAGCGGGACCATTGCTCCGCTGGCGGTCTGGATCTTCAGCGCCGAGATCCGGGCAACGTCTTCACGGCTGGCGTCGTTCAGGCGGACCAGAACCGGGATCAGCCGGCTGTCGAGCGAGACCTTGGCCAAGGCGGCGTCGTAATCGCCGACGGTGGCCACCCGGACGGTGGCAGCGATGGCTTGAGCGGTGACACCCAGACGGGCCGCCTCATCCGGACGCGGGCTGATCTGGATCTCGGGTCGTGGCAGGGCGCCGTCGGCCACCACATCGGCCAGCGTCGGCACGGTGCGCAGGCGGTCGAGCACCAGTTTCACGGCACCGTTCAGGTCCTGTTCGTTGTCGGCCAGGATGGCATAGGAAAACTCGTGGCTGCCGCGCTCGTCGACCTTCTGCACCCGGATGTCAGGCACCGAGGCCAGCCGTTTGAACACGTCGGCGGCGATCTCGCTTTGCGGGGTTGGGCGGCCCTGATCCTTTATGGTGGGCAGGAAGGGGCCGATCAGCGGCGTGCTGGACGCGACCTGGCTGAGTTTCAGGAGCAGCCTTTGGTCCTTGGGTTCGAGGATCAGGGTGATGGCGGCGTTGCGCACGTCAATGTCGCCGGTGGGCGACGTGCCGCCCATGGTCAGGATGGATTCGACATAGGGGATGTCTTTCAGTTTCTGATAGATCACCCCGGTGGTCTTGCGGGTGTCGTCCAGAGTCGAACCAGGCGGCAGTTGCACCGAAACCGTCACACGGCCAGAATCGTCCGGCGGGATGAACGAGCCGGGGATGGTGGACATCAGGTAGAGCGAGAACGCCACGGCAACGAGGGCAGCGCCCAGTGTGGCATAGTACCAACGGTGCGATGTGGTGGCGCGGATGAAGCGCATATAGCCATTCATGATCCAGCCGTCGCGGTTTTCATGTTCGGTGCCGCCGTCGGAGGCGCGCATGAAATAGGCGGCCAGCATCGGAGTGATCAGGCGGGCGACCAGCAGCGAGAAGGCGACGGCCACGGCGACCGTGATGCCGAACTGGCTGAAATACTGCCCCGGGATGCCGGGCATGAACGACACCGGCACAAAGACCGCGATGATGGTGGCGGAGGTTGCAATCACGGCAAGGCCGATTTCGTCGGCGGCCTCCATCGCGGCCCTGTAGGGGGTTTTGCCCATGCGGATGTGGCGCGAGACGTTCTCGATCTCGACAATTGCGTCGTCCACCAGAATCCCGGTTGCGAGGGTCAGGGACAGGAAGGACACCAGGTTCAGCGAGAAGCCGAGCATGTCCATCACCCAGAAGGTCGGAATCGCAGACAGCGGCAGGGCGATGGCGGAGATCAGCGTGGCGCGCCAGTTGCGCAGGAAGATCATCACCACGATGACGGCGAGCAGGGCGCCTTCCAGCAAGGTGTGGATGGCGGCTTCGTAGTTGCCATAGGTGAAATGTACCATGTCGTCGACCTTGGTGATCTTCACCTCGGGATGGGCGGCGATGATCTTGTCGATTTCGGCATTGGCGACCTCGGCGGCAGACACTTCGGAGGCGCCTTTGGAGCGGAAGATCGAGAAGGTCACCACCGGTGTCTGGCCGGCAACGGCAAAGCTGCGCAGTTCCTTGCTGCCGTCGGTCACGGTGCCAAGGTCGCTGAGGGTGACATGGGTGCCGTTGGGCAAAGCGATGGGGGTGGCGGCGAGCAGGGCGACGTCCTTGGTGTCGCCCATGGTGCGGATCGCCTGTTCGCCGCCGCCAAATTCGGCCCGGCCACCGCCGAGGTTGGTGTTGGTGGCGCGCAATTGCTGGCTGACCGCGTTGGCGGTGATGCCGAAGCTGTCAAGCTTGATCGGGTCAAGTGCAATCTGCACTTCACGGTCGGCACCGCCGGCCACGTCGACGCGGCCAATGCCGGGCTTGCCTTGCAGCGAGCGTTTGACGGTATCGGAGACGAACCATGACAGGTCCTGAAACGTCATGTCGGGCGAAGATACCGCAAAGGCCATGATCGCCTGACCTTCGATGTCAAGCTGGGTAACATTGGGCGTTTCCACGTCGGCCGGCAGGTCCGATTTGATGCGGTCGATGGCATCCTTGGTATCCTGCAGCGCCTTGGCGGTGGCGACTTCCATGCGGAATTCGACCATCACGGTGGCATTGCCATCGGTGATGTTTGTCGTCAGGTTCTTGACCCCGGCAACCCCGGCCAGAGCATCCTCGATCACCTTGGCGACCTGGCCTTCAAGTTCGGCGGGGGCGGCACCGGGCTGGTTGGCCGAGACGATGATCATCGGCACGTCGATATTGGGGAAGCGGGTGATCGGCAGGGCGTAGAACGCCTGAATGCCGACCAGCAGCAAGAGGGCAAAGGCCAGGAGGGGGCCGACGGGATTGCGGATGGACCAAGCTGAGAAATTCATGTCGGCAGCTCCGCTTCAATTCGTTTCGGATGGAATGGGATTGATCTGGTCGCCGTCATTCACGAAGGCGCCGGCCTTGGCGACGATGGTGTCACCTTTGGACAGACCAGTGAGAATTTCGACCCAGCCGTCCTGACGGATGCCGGTGGTGACCGGGACGCGGGACACCAGACCGCCTTTGACCGCCATGACGGTGGTCTCGAGGCCGGACGAGCCGACTGCGGTGACGGGCACCGCAAGGGCATCGCGTGAGGTGACCAGAATGTCGGCCTCGGCATACATGCCGGCGAGGACGCTGGGATCGGCGTCCAGGGAGATCCGGGCGCGGCCAAGGCGGGTGGTGGTATCGACGGTCGGCTCGACCAGACGGACATGGCCGGTGATCCGGGTGGCAGATGAGGCCAGCGACAGGGTTGCGGGTTGATCGACCCTGATGCGGGCGATGTCGGCCTCGGCCACATCGGCGCGCAGTTCGAGGGCACCGTCCCGGATGATGACGAACATCGGCTGACCGGCGGCGGTTGCGACGGCACCGATCTGGGCGTTGCGGGCCGAAACCACGCCCGTCACAGGTGACACGACCTTGGTGCGGCTCAGTTGCAGGTCGACATTGGCCATCTGGGCGGCGAGCAGGTCCTGCTGCGCCTTGGCAGATTCCAGCGCCTGTTCGGCGACCGTGACGCTGGCGGCGGCAGAGGTGGCGGCCATCTGGGACTGATCATTGGCGGCGGTGGAGGTTGCGCCCTGCTTCAGTAAGGCGGCGCTGCGGTCGGCGGTTTTCTGCGCCTCGGCTGCCGCGTTGCGGGCATTGGTCAACTGGGCCTGCGCCTGAGCGATGGCGGCCTTGACCGAGGCATCATTGGCCTGCATCTGGCTTTTCTGCAGGGTCAGGGTGGCGGTCGACAGGGTGGCAAGGACCTGACCGGCGCTGACGCTATCGCCCACTTCGGCATCCAGCGTCTCGATCTGCTGACCTTCGATCAGCGGGGTCACATAGACCTGTTCGACCGGGCCGATCAGGCCGGCGGCCAGCACATGGTCTTCCATCTTGCGGTCGCTGACCTGGATGACGGTGATGGCCGGCAGGTCGCTGCTGGATTGCGCGGCAACGGGCGTGGCGGTTTCGGCGAAAGCCGGGGCCGCCAGAAGGATCGACAGGACAAGGGCGGCGGCGGAGAGAACGGAGCGCATGAGGTCAGGCTTTCTGGGTGGAATTGACGACGTCATCCAGCGTCTTGTCGATGGTACGGATGATCATGGATTTCAGTTCAATTTGATCAACGTCTTTGGCGCAATTCAGGCAGGAGGCCGCCTTGAACATGACCATTATGAAGCTGGCAGAGGCGGAAAACCGCGCGTGTGCCTCTTTTTCGCTCAGACCGGTTTCGGCGGCAAAGATGGCGACCAGTGCGGTGGTGACGGTCGTCTCCATTTGCTGCGCTGCGGCACCGATTTCCGGCGAGCGGGAGGCGGCGGCCTGTATCTCGGTCCACAACTCGCCATCAGCTTGCGGATGGCCGTCGTGGATGCGCAGCGCAATCACCTTGTGCAGGGTCGCCATCGGATCGGCAGAAGAAATGATTTCGGCGAAGTCGCGCTGAATCTCGGCGAGGTCGATTTCGATCATCGCCTTGATGATCGCAGCTTTCGAGGGGAAGTACCTGTAAAAATTGCCAACACTCATGCCGGCGGAGCGGGCGAGGTCCTGCATCGAGGCGCCGTCGAAGCCCTTTTCGACAAAGGCCTGACGGGCGCGGCCGAGGATCTCGACACTGCGTTGGTCGGCAGGGCTAGGCACGGCGAGTTGCATCTTGGGTCCTGATTCGCGAGAATGAACGTTCATTCACTACTGAAGAGAATTGACGTAAAGGTCAAGAGGCAACCGATCGCCCTAATGTATAATCTATTTACATTAGCATGGGAAGTGCTGTTTTTGCCGCAGTGCAGCAGAAGGGAAACAAATTTCCGCCCGGCCCGCGATTGTTGCAGTGTGCGGCGGGGCCGTGTATCACCGCCGGGACTTGGAGTGGCTGCGGGAGTTGCAGGATGATGCGTCGGGTTGTTGTAACGGGTCTGGGAATGGTCACGCCGCTGGCTTCGGGTGTCGAAGTAACCTGGGCGAGGCTGCTTGCCGGGCAGTCGGGGGCGGGCCCGATCACCCGTTTTGACCCATCAGGCGTGATCACCCAATATGCCTGCGAAATCCCGCGGGGCGATGGCAGCAATGGCAGTTTCAATCCCGATGACTGGATGGAGCCGAAGGATCAGCGCAAGGTCGACGATTTCATCATTTATGGTGTGGCGGCGGCGGTGCAGGCGGTACGGGATTCGGGCTGGGAGCCGGCCAATTATGAAGAGCAGTGCCGGACCGGCGTGATGATCGGGTCGGGCATCGGCGGGTTGCAAACAATCGCCGAGACGGCGCTTTTGATCCGCGACAAGGGCGCGAAACGGGTGTCGCCGTTCTTCATTCCGGGCGCGCTGACCAATCTGATTTCCGGGCAGGTGTCGATCCGCTTCGGTTTCAAGGGGCCCAACCATGCGGTGGTCACCGCCTGTTCGACGGGCGCCCATGCGATTGGCGATGCGGCGCGGTTGATCCAGTGGGGCGACGCGGATGTGATGGTTGCCGGCGGTTCGGAAAGCCCGATCTGCGAAATCGGCATTGCCGGGTTCAACGCCTGCAAGGCGCTGTCGACCAAGCGGGTCGATGACCCGACCAAGGCCTCACGGCCCTATGATGTTGATCGGGACGGGTTTGTCATGGGTGAAGGCGCGGGGATTGTGGTGCTGGAGGAATACGAGCACGCATTGGCCCGGGGCGCCAAGATCTATGCCGAAGTGCTGGGCTATGGGCTGTCGGGCGATGCGCATCACATCACGGCACCGTCGGAAGATGGCGAGGGGGGCTTTCGCGCGATGCAGATGGCGTTGAACCGGGCCGGTCTGCGGCCGGATCAGATCGATTACATCAACGCACATGGCACCTCGACCATGGCCGATACCATCGAATTGGCGGCGGTAGAGCGGCTTATGGGCGATGCGGCAGCGGGGGCGACGATGTCGTCGACCAAATCGTCGATTGGCCATCTGCTGGGGGCTGCCGGTGCGGTGGAAGCGATCTTTTGTGTGCTGGCGATCCGCGATCAGGTGGCACCGCCGACCATCAACCTCGACAATCCTGCGGTTGCGCCAAAGCTGGATCTGGCGCCGAACGTGGCGGTGAAGCGGCGGCTTGATGTGGCGCTGTCGAATTCGTTCGGCTTTGGCGGCACCAATGCCAGTCTGGTGCTGGGGCGGGTTGCTGCCTGATGTTTCGCAATATTGCCTCGAACGCGTTGACGTTGTTCATCGTGGTGCTGGTCGTTCTGTCGGGCCTGCTGACCATGGCGCGGAACATGTATGTGGGGCCTGGTCCCCTGACGCAGGCGATCTGCTTCAAGGTGGAAAAGGGCACGACGCTGAGCGCGGTCAGTCAGGCGCTGTTGCAGCAGGGCGCGATCAGTGACGGGCGGATTTTCCGGGTCGGGGCGAATTACTCGGGGCAAGCTGCCAAACTGAAATTCGGATCCTACCTGATCGACCCAAAAAGCTCGATGGAAGGTATCGTTGGGCGGCTGACGGCGGGCGGGCAATCGACCTGCGGCCAGGAAGTCAATTATGTGATCGGCGTGACGCAGGCGCTGATCGTGATGCAGAAACTTGACCCGGCGACCAACCGCTATGTCGAAGTCGCCAAGTTCAATCCGGCAAGCGATCCGGTGCCGGCAGACTATACCGAGGCCGAGCAGGGCGCTGATCTGCGTTGGCGGGTGACCTTGGCCGAGGGTGTGACCTCATGGAACGTGGTCGAGGCGTTGAAACACGCCGATTTCCTGAAAGGCGATGTGGCCACTGTGCCGCTGGAAGGCACGCTGCAGCCGGAAAGCTATGATGTCGACAAGGGCAGCGACCGCAATGAGCTGCTGGCCCTGATGGCGGCGCGGCAGACGGCGACGCTGGAGGAGTTGTGGGCACGGCGGGCGGACGGGCTTCCTTACAAGACCATGCAGGACGCGCTGATCATGGCGTCGATTGTCGAGAAGGAGACAAGGGTGGCGGCAGAGCGGCCGATTGTCGCCTCGGTCTTTTTGAACCGGTTGGCGCAGGGCATCAAGTTGCAGACCGACCCGACGGTGATTTACGGCGTGACCAAGGGCCAGGGTGTGCTGGGGCGTGGGCTGCGGCAAAGCGAGTTGCGGCGGGAGACGCCGTGGAACACTTATGTGATCGAGGGGCTGCCGGCGACGCCGATTGCCAATCCAGGGCGGTTGTCGATTGAAGCGGCGCTGAACCCGGCGGCGACCGACTATCTGTTCTTTGTTGCCGATGGCAGCGGGGGTCATGCCTTCTCGACAACGCTGGAGGAGCACAACAAGAACGTCGCGAAATGGCGGGCGATCGAGGCGGCGCAGGGGATTGTGCCGGATGCATCTGGGACCGGGACCGGCAATTGAGCCTGGTCTGACGGGTTTGGGGCGGCCGGGGGTTTCACACCCCCGGGCTCTGTCGGTTTCAGCAACAGAGCCTCCCCCGTGGGGCATTTGGGGACGGGTGAATGGGGGAAATTTTAGATAGGGTTCAGGGGTGTTATGGGACGGGTTAACAGAGTGTGAAGGTTGAGTGCGGTAAGCCATTGATAGTGCTGAATTTTTTGTTTGACTTTGTCGAGTGTCGTCTGTGGAACGTCGTCCTTTA
>JBDTQR010000171.1:0-9898 GCA_039932095.1 bacterium
CGAACAGTGGAGAGTTGAAGCCGGCATAGTCCCAGTCGATCAGCCACAGCCTCTCGCCGTCATGCAGGAAATTGGCAGGCAGCAGGTCGTTGTGGCCAAAGACCAGGTCAATCGGCCCGACCGCCAGCTGCAAGATCGCAGCCTCGTCCAGCAGCGCCGGCAACAATGGCTCATGCTCACTCGCCCCGTCGCGCAGAGTGGCGACATAGTCGCGGATCACATGGAACGGCCAGAACATCTGCACTGGGCCACGCAGGAATTGCGGGATCACCTGATGGGTGCGCAGGATCAGGGTCAGCGCCTGGTCCAGCATGTCATCCTGCTGCAGATCGGCGGCTGACAGGGTGCGACCGTCGATATGGTCGATCACCAGAATGCCCGGCTCATTGTGCAGTACGGCGGGCGAAACCCCGGCCTGATGTGCTGCACGGCTCGCCGCCAATTCGTTGAACCGCAGGATCTGATGCAAGGGAATGTCGTCGCCAATCCGCACGACAGTCTTTTTCACCGCGTCAGTCGCCACGAAATTGGTGTTGGTGATGCCGCCGCCCAACGGCACCACCGTCACCGGCCCCGTCCAGATCGGCAGCGCCCTGACCCGGTCTTCTGGCGTCATCCTCCACCCCCCTTTGTCTGGCAACATGGACGGCCCGAGGGGCCCAAGTCAACGCGGCTGAATAAGGCCCTCGGGTCCGAAATGCCGCGGGAAAAACGCCGCCGCCCCGGCATAGATCGTCGCCTGACTTTCCGTGATATCATAAGGCGTGGTCATCGTCATCATGTCGAGCCAGACCCCCTCGGTCGTCACCCGCAATACCCGGGCCACACGCTGGACATGGCCGTGATAGCCACCTTCGGTCATCAGACGTCCACAGATTTCCTCCATCATCTGGATATATCTGCTGTCATTCTCACCTGCCCGTTCCTGGTACAGCGGCAGCCCCTGCGTCTCGCCCCAGAAGGCCAGCCACGCCATCAGGCGACTAGGGGTGCAGATGGCCGGGTCAAGGTCGGCGCGCAACAAAGCATCCAGCTGTTGGGCGGCGTCCGGTCCCGCCTCTGCCAGATAGCGCATCCAGTTCTCGCGGTATTCTTCGGTCATGTAGAGCAGGGTTTCTGTCAGCAGCTTTTCCTTCGATTCGAAGTGAAAGTTCACCAGCCCATGCGACAGCCCAGCCGTCCGCGCCACCTCGGTCAGCGTGGTACGCGCAAAGCCGCGCAGGGCCAGAACCTCGATCGTCGCGTCAATCAATTGCTGACGTCTTGTCGCGCGGCTCATCTTGCGCGGTGGCGGGCTGGCCTCGGCGTCTTGGGGGTCGGACATCGTCAAGCTCCTGCAAAGTCACACAAGTTTAGACAGAACAATCCTTCGGGAACAGTGGGATATATTCACCCAAGCCAGCCTAGACCCATTTTGATTGACAAACCAGTCAAAATCCTGCGAACCTAGCCGCGTCGCTGCAACGAGGTATCGCATGTCGTCTGCCCTGAACCGGGTCCTGATCAAATCGAACGCCCCGCGCCCGCCAGTCGCGGCGCGCAATGTCTGCATTTGGGTGCAACCGTCGTGAGCTATGATGCCCTGATCATCGGAGCCGGCCACAACGGTCTGGTCACCGCCTGTTACCTCGCCCGCGCCGGCATGAAGGTCTGCGTGGTCGAGAAGAACGACTGGGTCGGCGGCGCTGCGGTCAGCCGGTCGCTCTACGCCGGCTTCACCTATTCCAACTGCTCCTATGTGTCGTCGTTGTTCCGCCCCGAAATCATGCGGGATCTGGAATTGCCAAAGCACGGGTTGCAAATCCTGCCCTATGAGGGCGGGGCTGTGTTTACCGAGGATGGCGGCTATCTTGGCATGTTCCGCGACCACGACGCCAACCGCCGCGAATTCGCCCGCCACTCCCCGCGCGACGCCGAGGCCTATGACCGTTATTCCCGCGATATCATGCGGTTCTGCCGCTTCATTCGCCCAATGCTGATGCGCACCCCGCCCGACCCCTCATCGTTCCGTCCCCGCGACATCGCCGAACTGATCTGGCTGGGCCGCAAGATGGGTGAGATGTCCGAACGCCAACTGGCCGAGATGATCCGGTTCTGGACCATGTCGATTTCCGACTTCCTCGACGAATATTTCGAGCATCCGGTGATCAAGGCCTATCTCGCCGTCTCTGCCATCATCGGCACCGCTCTTGGTCCGATGAGCCCCGGATCGGCCTATGTCCTTTTGCACCACTACATGGGCGACGTCGACGGCAATGTCGGCGCCTGGGGCTTTGCTCGGGGCGGCATGGGGTCGATCACCCAGGCCCTCGCGAAGTCACTGGCGGCGTCGGGTGGCGAAGTTCGTGCTGGCTTTGGCGTCGCGCAAGTGCTGGTCCAGGGTGGGCGCGCGGTAGGCGTGACGTTGGAAAATGGCAATGAAATCAGGGCCAAGCGGGTGATCTCCAACATGGATGTCAAGCGCACTTTCCTGAAGCATGTGCCGGAGAGCGACCTGCCCGGCGATTTTGTCAAACGGGTCAAGGCGTTCAAGATTCGCGGTTCCTCCGGCAAGCTGAACATCGCGCTGGACGCCGCGCCGGAGTTTCCCGCCCTACCCAAAGGCGCGCCCAACCTGAAGGGCGACCTGCATTTCACCGACAGCATCGAAAAGATGGAGCGCGCCTATGACGACTGGAAATCCGGCCATTTCAGCCGTGATCCGTTTCAGGATGTGATGATCCCCACCATGATCGACCCGACCATGACGCCGCCCGGCAAGCATTTCATGTCCTGCTTTGTGCAATACGCCCCGCCGAAAATCGCTGGTGGGGAATGGACCGACGCCGACCGCCATGCCTTTGGCCAGACCTGCCTCGATCAGATCGAAAGATTCTCACCTGGATTTAAAAACAAGGTGTTGCATGTCGAAGTTCGCACGCCACGTGAGCTCGAGGCAGAGGTTGGCCTGACGGAGGGCAACATCTTTCAGGGTGAACTGACCTTCGACCAGCTGCTGTTCAACCGTCCGGTGCCGGGCTATGCCCAATATCGCAGCCCGATCAAGGATCTGTGGATCTGCGGATCCTCCACCCATCCGGGCGGTGGCGTGATGGGTGCGCCCGGACGCAATGCCGCCGCCGAAGTGCTGCGCGACGCCAAGCTGCCCGCCAAAATGAGTGACGCCTATGCCGTCCTGTGACGCCATCATCATCGGCGGCGGCCCCAACGGCCTCGCCTGCGCCACCCGCCTCGCCAAGGCGGGCCGCAAGGTCGTCGTGCTTGAGGCGCAGGCTACACCCGGTGGTGGGGCCACCGTGCATGAATTCCATCCCGGCTTCACCACCCCCAGCCTCGCCCACACCACCCGGGGACTCGACCCGCGCGTCGCAGCCGCCATGGACCTTGCCAAGCACGGCCTGAGCTTTCACCCCGCCCTGCCCACCACCTTGCTTGGCGGGCCGCCCCTCACCATCACCCGTGGCCTCACCACCGGCCCCGACGCCGCCGCCTTTGCCGCGCTTTACGCCAAGCTGGCCAATTTCGCCCGCGTCCTCGCCCCGTTTCGCCAGCTGACCCCGCCCCGTCTGACGAGCAAGGGCAACGACTGGACCCGCCTCGCCCGCCTCGGCCTCGGCATCCGGGCCCTCGGCAAGACCGATTTCCGCGAATTCCTCAGGATGATCCTGATCAACATCGCCGATGTCGTCGAGGACGATCTGACCGATCCTCGCTTGCAAGGCTTGCTGGCCTTTGAGGCCACCCTGGGTGCCTGGGCTGGCCCCCGCAGCCCCAACACGCTGATCATGCTGCTCAATCACCTCGCCATGGGGCCGGATACGCTGCTGCCCAAGGGCGGCATGGCCGCGCTGTCGCAGGCGATGACCAAGGCCGCCCAGACCGCTGGCGTCGAGATCATCTGCAACCGCCGCGCCACCCAACTGACCCTCGCCAACGACCGTGCCACCGGCGTCGAGATCGCCGGCGAGGCCGCGCTGCACGCCCCGCTGATCATCTCGGCCATCTCGCCGCGCACCACCTTCCAGACCCTGGTCGGCCCGCGCTACCTCGATGCGGGGTTCTTTGACCGGACCGATCATATCCGGTCGCGCGGCGGTGCTGCCAAGCTTCACCTCGCCCTCAAATCCGCCCCCGACCTCGGTGACCTGAAAGCGCGCTATGTCATTGCCCCGTCGGTGAACGCAGTTGAGACGGCCTTCAACCCGGTCAAATACGGCGAGGTCCCCAAATCGCCAGTGCTGGAATTCATCTTTCCAGCCGCGTATGACCCGAACCTCGCCCCGGATGGTCAGCACAGTCTGTCAGCGGTGGTCCAGTTTGCGCCGCACGCACCGAAACATGGTCTTGTGGCGGCCCGGGACGAGATGCTGGAGAACACCCTCGGCACGCTGGAGGCCAATATCCCCGGTCTGCGCGATCTGGTTCTGCAGGCCGAACTTCTGATGCCGCAGGATATCGAGGCGCGGTTCGGCATGGTCGGCGGCAACTGGCACCACGGCGAACTTGCCGTCGAACAGATGCTGTTTCTGCGCCCGCTGCGCGAGGCCGCCCAATACGCCACCCCGATCCCCGGCCTCTACCTCGCCGGCGCAGGCAGCCACCCCGGCGGCGGCATCAACGGCACCGCCGGCTGGAATGCCGCCGAACAGATATTGAGGGCCTCATGAGCCTGACACATTACCAGACCCCGCTGCTGCAAACCCCGTTCCACGCCCGCACCGCAGCCGCCAATGTCCTGAACAACTGGGGGCCGTGGGCGGGCTACATGACCGCACTGTGCTACGGTGACACCGCGATGGAGCATACCGCCATCCGCAACGCCGTCTCGGTCTATGACCTGTGCCCGATGGTGAAATACCGCATCGTCGGGCCGGAGGCTGCCGACTATCTGAACCGGCTCACCCTGCGCAACGCGGCGAAATTGCCCGTAGGTTCAGTGCATTACACAGCGTGGTGCGACGATGAGGGCAAGATCCTCGATGACGGAACGTTGTTCCGCCATGGGTCGCAAGACTATCTGATCTGCTGTCAGGAACGCCACCTGCCGTGGCTGCAAGCGTCGGTCAAGGGGTTTGACGTGACGGTCACCGAGGCGACAGAAGACATCGCCGCCCTGTCGCTGCAAGGCCCTTGCGCCGCCTCGGTGCTGGACGCCGCAGGCTTCGACATCTGGGCGCTGAAGCCGTTCCGGATGATGACCTTCCCGTTTGGTGGTGGGCAAATCACAATCTCGCGCACCGGTTTCACCGGCGACCTTGGCTATGAACTCTGGACCACCCCCGATCAGGCGCTGCCGCTGTGGGACCATCTGTTCAGCCACGGCGCGCCCTGGGGCATCCGCCCGATCGGCACGGACGCCTTGAACCTGGCGCGGATCGAGGCCGGGTTTCTGATCACCAACATGGATTTCATCCCCGCCGATCAGGCGGTCCGGGAAGACCGCGCCCGCTCGCCTTTTGAGATCGGCCTCGACTGGATGATCGATTGGGACAAGGGTCACTTCACCGGGCGCCGCGCGTTGCTGGCCGAGCGGGACAAAGGGTCTGACTGGGCCATGGTCGGGCTGGATGTGCCGGGCAATATCTCGGCAGAAGGCTCTATCCTGTACCACGGCAAGAAGCGTGAGGCCGGTTTCATCACTGCCGCCGCATGGTCGCCCAGCACCAAACGGTCGGTTGCCATTGCGCAGGTGCAGGCTAAATACCGAAAAGGTGATGACCTGTGGGTCGAAATCTATGCCTTGCGGGAACTGCAATATGTCAAGCTGATGCTGCAAGTCACCGTCACCGACCGGCCTTTCTTCAACCCGCCCCGCAAGCGCGCCACCCCTCCCGCGAGGTTCTGATGACCGAACATTTCTCGCCCCTTTTGACCCATTGCCCCGAGACGCTGCCGCAGGCGGCCTATCTCAGCGCCGACTGGTACGCCCGTGAACAGGCAACGATCTGGTCACGGAACTGGGTGAGTGTCGGCCGGTTGAACGACCTGCCCCCCGGCACGATGCGCCCTGTCATCGTTGGCGGTGCCTCGGTCCTGCTGGCTCGCAGGGCTGACGGCGATCTGGCCGCGTATCACAACGCCTGCCGCCACCGCGGGTCCGAGCTTTGCGGCCATGAAACCACGCTCGGCAAGCTGATCACTTGCCCCTATCACGCCTGGTCCTACGCCGCGACCGATGGCCACCTCGTCTCCATCGCCTTCGCCACCCCAACCGCCGATTTCCACAAACAGGACAACGGCTTGCGACCCGTTTCTCACATGATCTGGTGTGGCTTCATCCTGTTGAACCTGTCCGAAAACCCCGGCCCGCCGTCCCCAGACCCCGGCCTCGGGGCCTTGACCAACTGGCCGATGGACAACCTGCAGACCGGCCACCGCCACGAACGCATTCTGAACTGCAACTGGAAGGTGTTCTGGGAAAACTACAACGAATGCCTGCACTGTCCCGGCATCCACCCCGAACTCTGCGACATGGTGCCGATCTATGGCCAAGGCATCATGTCGCCGCCCGAGGCCGCTGATTGGACCGCCGACCTGCCCGCCACGCCCGGCCTGAAAACCGGCGCGCAAAGCTGGACAATGACCGGTGGCCCCTGCGGCCCGCTGTTCCCGGACCTGACACCGCAGCAGCGTCAGGATGGCCATAGCTTCGTCACCCTCTACCCCTCGACCTATATCGTCGCCCATGTCGATTACGTCCGCTCGGTCCGCCTTGAACCCCTCGGCCCCGAACAGACCCGTCTGATCGCCGAATGGCATTTCGCGCCCGAAACCCTCGCTCAACCCGGCTTTGACGCCGCAGACGTCGCGGCTTTCGCCAAGATCGTGCTGCAACAGGACGGCGACGCTGTCGAGATGAACCAACGCGGCATCCGCTCGCCTTCGTACCGACGAGGCCGTCTGATGCCGCAAGAATTCGACATCCATCGCTTTCACCAATGGATCCTCACCGAACTGGAGGCCACCACATGAACGACCTGACTTTCCAAACCCTGACCATCCCAAACACCTGGGACCGCCGTGGCCTACCCGGCTGGACCTATCATTCGCAAGCCATGTTCGACCTGGAACGCGAGAAGCTTTTTCTGACCCATTGGCAGATCGCCGGCCATGTCAACGATGTCCCCAACCCCGGCGACTGGCTGAAATTCGACATGCTGGGCGAACGTGCCGTAGTGATGCGCGGTCAGGACGGCGTGGTCCGCGCCTTCCACAACCTGTGCCGCCACCGCGGTGCGCGGGTGGTCAGTGGTGATCAAGGCAATTGCCGCAACGCCATCATCTGCCCGTTCCACGGCTGGGTCTACAATCTTGACGGCACCCTGCGCGGGCCGGCCGTTCCGACCAGCTTTGATGACATGGACAAGTCGAAGTTCGGCCTGCAACCCATTGAGATGCAGACGTTCCACGGCTTCATCTTCCTGCGTTTCCATCCCGGCCCGCAGCCCGATATCGCCACGATGCTCGCCCCGTTCGATACCGATTTCACCGCCTACCGCCTGCCCGAGGTGGTGCCAGTCGCCGCTCCGACCTGGGACACCGAACTGCCGGTCAACTGGAAATCGGTCCGCGATGTCGACAACGAGGGCTACCACGTCGCCATGGCCCATCCCGGTCTGCAGGACCTTTATGGCCGCACCTACAAGGATTACAGTCTTGAAGGCGCGCTCTCGATGTCGATCGGCGAATTTGGCGATGTGCCGGGGCGCAGATGGTCGGTCCGCAACTATGTCAACCTTGCGCCAAAGCAGACCTGGCTGCCCGACCGGCTGGCCAACAAATGGACCTATTACGGTCTGTTTCCCAATGCCGTCTTCTCCTTCACCCCCGAGTCGGTGCAGTACTACCAGGAGTTTCCGCTGTCGCCCGGTCGTACGCGGCTGACCGGGCGGATGTACCGACGCCCAGACGAAGACCGGGCTACGCGCCTTGCCCGCTACCTCTTCATGCGGATCGACCGCGAAACCTCGGAAGAGGATCAGCAATTGTCGATCTGGTCGAATGAATCGATGAAGTCGAGCGCGTTTGAAGGCTTCCACCTCTCCGATCTCGAATATGGCGTGCGCCGCCACCACGACCAATTGCGTGGCATCATGCCGGTGATGACCCAGCAAACCGCACCACCTGAGGCTGAAATTGCCCGGATCAACACGGAAATGCTTGGCACAGACGATTGACCACACCACACTTCACCGCAAACCCCGCAGCCACAAGACTGCACCCAACAGGAGGAAACGACCGATGAACCTTACCCGTCGCACCACTCTAGCAGGAATTGGCGCAGCCTTGGCCGCACCTTGGGTCCGCCCCGCCTGGGCCGCCTCTGGCACGGTCAACATCTACAACTGGTCCGATTATATCGGCGAAACCACCATCGCGGATTTCGAGGCGGCCAGTGGCCTGTCCGTGGTTTACGATCTGTATGCCTCGGCCGAGGAGATGCAGGCCAAGATGCTGGCCGGGTCCACTGGCTATGATGTCGTGATTCAGTCGGGCATGGACTTGCCCAACAAGATCACCGCCGGGGTCTACCAGAAGCTCGACAAGTCCAAACTGACCAACTGGGGCAACCTCGACCCGAAGATCCTGAAGATCGTCGAAGGTTTCGACCCCGGCAACCAGTATGGCGAACCCTATATGTGGGGCTCGGTCGGCATGACTTACAACATGGACATGATCAAGCAACGCCTGCCCGGTGTCGATCTGAACAGCCTCGACGTCATCATGAAGCCGGAGAACATCGCCAAACTCGCCGATTGCGGCATCTCGCTTTTGGACAGCCCGACCGACATCGGGTACATGGTGCTCAGCTGGCTCGGCATCGACCCTGCCAAGGCCGGGCCGGACGACTACGCCAAGATGGTCGACGCGTTCAAACCGATCCGCAAATATGTCACCACCTTCGACAATGCCGACTATCTGACCACGCTGCCCAACAAGGAACTTTGCGTGGCCAACACCTGGTCGGGTGATTACGGCGTGGCCAAGTCCCGTGCGGCGGAAGCGGGGATCGAACTGGACCTGCAGTATTTCGTGCCCAAGACCGGTGCGCCGGCGTGGTTCGACCTGTGGTGCATTCCGACCGACGCGCCCAATGCCGACAACGCCTATGTGTTCCTCAACTACATGATGCAGCCCGAAGTCATCGCGAAATGCACCGATTTCACCGGTTACGCCAATGCCAACAGCGCCGCGACGCCGTTGGTCGACCCCTCGGTCGCCGGCGATCCGGCGATCTATCCCGATGCCGAAACCCTCAGCCGTATGTATACCCCCCAACCGCAGACCGAAGAACAGGACCGTGAGATGACCCGGGCCTGGACCGAGATCAAGGCGGGGTAGATCGTGACAGAACCACTGATCCGCATCGAAAACGTGTCGAAAAGCTTTGGCACCTTTCAGGCGGTCAAGGATGTCAGCCTCACCATCGAGAAGGGCGAGATTTTCGCCCTGCTCGGCGGCTCGGGTTGTGGCAAGACCACGCTGTTACGGATGCTGGCGGGCTTCGAAGACGTCTCCGCCGGCCGCATCTTCATCGACGGGCAGGATATGGGCCATGTCCAGCCGTGGGACCGCCCGGTCCACATGATGTTCCAGAGTTACGCGCTGTTTCCTCATATGACGGTCGAAAAGAACGTGGGCTACGGGCTGAAACACGAACCCATTTCCCCGGCGCAGCGTCAGGCCCGGGTCCGCGAAATGCTCGAACTTGTGCAACTGACGCCGTTTGCCACCCGCAAACCGCATCAGATTTCCGGCGGTCAGCGTCAGCGTGTCGCCCTCGCCCGCGCCCTCGCCCGGCAACCGAAGCTCCTGTTGCTCGATGAACCCCTCGCCGCCCTCGACAAGAAGCTGCGCGAACATACCCAGTTCGAGCTGATGTCGATCCAGGAACGCA
>JBDTQR010000172.1:0-9714 GCA_039932095.1 bacterium
ACCGCCACATCGTGATGCCGCTCTCGGGCCCGGTGCTGGCCACCGCGGCGATCCTGAAATTCCTCGCCATGTACAACCAGTATCTCTGGCCGATCATGGTGACGCAGGAAGAAGGCTACCGGCCAGTCATGGTCGGGCTGCAATATTTCTTCCAGCTCAACCGTGCCTGGGGCGAGATCATGGCCTATCTGTCGCTCATCACGGTGCCGGTGCTGGCGTTCTACCTTTACCTGCAAAAGGCCTTCATCGCCTCCATCGCCTCCACCGGCGTCAAAGGCTGAGCCATGCCCTGCCCTTTGCCATTCATCTGTCCATAAATATCCCGGGGGACCCGGGGCTGGCCCCCGGGCGACGGAACAACAAGGAACTACCTAATGGTCATCGCAATCGACGGAAAATGGATCTGGGACAGCTGGTACGCCAAGGACGGCGACATGTTCCACGGCTTTTTCCTGCAGGCCGATACCGGCCTGATCGACCCCGATCTGCGCCATATGAACGTCACTCAAGGCCATGCGACATCGAAGGATCTGGTGAACTGGCAGCATCTTGGCACCATGTTCACCCCGCAGCGCAACGGCCCGGCCTGGGATGACAGCACGACCTGGACGGGGTCAGTGGTGCAGGGTGACGACGGAATGTGGCATCTGTTCTACACCGGTACGGCACTGGCGGAAGCGTCGCTATATCAGCGGATCGGCCATGCCACCTCGACGGACCTGCACAACTGGCAGCGCGTCGGTGACGGGTTGTGCCTCGATCTGACCGGGCCGGTCGCCGACTGTTATGAGAAAGACCACATGGTCGGCCATTGGCATGACCGGGCGATGCGTGACCCATGGGTGATGCGCGACCCTGACAGCAAGGGCTGGCTGATGTATTTCACTGCGCGTGTGCCGGGTGTACCCGAGCCCAACGCCGGTGGGGCGATCGGCTTTGCCACCTCGCCCGATCTGAACAGCTGGAGGCTTTGTCCGCCGGTGTTCCATGGCGGCTTTGGTCAGTTGGAAGTACCGCAGGTCTTTGAACATGACGGTCATTGGTACTGCCTGTTCTGCACCGCCGCTCCTCAATGGTCGGACCAGCAGCGCCGCGTCAACCCGCAAACCCCGGTCACCGGCACGCATTATCTGATGGCCGATCATCCGCGCGGACCGTGGCGCATCGCCCCCGGCTTTCTCGACGGCGCCGACCCCGCACGCCGCTATGCCGCCCGCATCGTCGATGGCCCGGAGGGGCTGGTGATCCTTGGCTTTGCCCATGGGCCTGCTGACCAGTTCGGCGGTTATGTCATGGACCCCGAACCCGTCGTCGCGGGCCCCCACGGTCTGCTTTCCCTTCCCCCTGTCCCCCAAGCTGCGGAGTAGCGCCATGGCTGCCATCATTCTCAAAGGTCTGAAGAAATCCTACGGCAACGCCCATGTCATCAAGGGTGTCGACATCGAGATCGACGACGGCGAATTCGTCGTCTTCGTCGGCCCCTCTGGCTGTGGCAAATCCACCCTGCTCAGGATGATCGCCGGGTTGGAGGACATTTCGGAGGGCACCCTGTCGATCGGCGGCCGCGTGGTCAACGATCTGCCGCCCAAGGATCGCGGCGTCGCCATGGTGTTCCAGAGCTACGCGATCTTCCCGCATATGACGGTCCGGGAAAACGTGGCCTTCGGCCTGACCATCGCAGGGGCCTCCAAGGAGGAGAAGGACGCCAAGGTCGCCGAAGCGGCGCGCATCCTGCAGATGGAGCATCTGATGGACCGCCGCCCGTCACAATTGTCAGGCGGGCAGCGCCAGCGGGTTGCCATTGGCCGCGCCATCGTGCGCAAGCCGCAGGTCTTTCTGTTTGACGAGCCGCTGTCCAACCTCGACGCCGCCCTCCGAATGGACATGCGGATGGAGATCGGCAAGCTGCATCAGACGCTTGGGGCAACGATGGTATATGTAACCCATGATCAGGTCGAGGCGATGACGCTGGCCGACAAGATCGTCGTGTTGAAGGATGGGCTGGTCCAGCAGATCGGCAGTCCGATGGATCTGTACCACCGCCCGGCCAATGCCTTTGTCGCGGGCTTTCTCGGCAGCCCGTCGATGAACTTTCTGGATGTCGACATCACCGCAGTTGAAGGCGACCGCGCGACAGTCACCAATGCCGCCCTTGACCCGGTCACCCTGACGATCCGCCATCCCGGCATCACGGCCGGGGGCAAGGCGCGCCTGGGCGTTCGCCCGCAATATCTGTCGCCCGATGTGGCCAGCGGAACCGGCGTGTTGCACGGCAAGATCGTGTTGACCGAGCGGTTGGGTGCCGAAACGGTTGTCGAGGCGATGACGACCGACGGCAAGCCGCTGATCGTCGCCATGGCCCGCGATGAGGTGTTCGAGATCGGCTCGCCGATTTCGCTGCGTTTCAATCCTGAAGAGGCCCATCTGTTTGCCGCCTGACCTTGAGTCCAGCCAGAAAGACGGTGGATGCTTATTGACCATGCGGCCTGAATTCGCCTGGATGGCCAACCCCTGTTGTCTGGTAGACTTTTTCAGGCCCGCAATTGGCCGCCTTCAATCAGTGTCGTCGCCACTATCGCTGCTGCCCAATGCAACGATCCGGCGCAGGACTGCTTCGAAATTTGCCGCCACGTCTGCCCCAAGTTGGGCGCGCAGCGCCGCATCGAAGGCGGAGGCCCGCTGTCCCAAACCTTCGAACACGACTTTTCCCCGGTCCGTCAGCGTCAGGATTTCCGCCCGCCTGTCTTGCGTGCTCGGATCACGTTTCAACAGCGCGTCATATTCCAGCGCCGCCACGGCCCGGCTGACCTTGGTCTTTTCGATATGCGAGAATCTGCAGATGTCACGGGCTGTCAATGCCCCGAACTTGCCAAGGTTTGCCAGCACACGCCATTGCGTCCGCGTCATGCCATAGGGACCCTTGTAGGCTGGCTGGAAAGACTTCGAAGTCACTTCGGCCGCCTTATTGATCAGATAAGGCAGAAACGCCTCAAGGTCGAACTCTCCCTGGTCGCCGTTGTCTTGCATGTCATCTGTCATTGGGTTCCAGTCCAACTGTACTGTGGCGTGAACGTGGCACAGTTGGCATGACCTGTCACGCGGCTGGTGTGGCGTGGTGTCGGGACGTGCCTTCCAGCCGTTTTCGAAAAGCCAGAGTCAGCCGCTGTTGATCTTGGTACCCCAGCCATTGCACAGACCAGCAAGGTCCGTCGGGAAAGCCTGGTCGGTAAAGACCTCGCTGACTTCGCTCAGCGATGCCAGCCGGGCTGGGGCAGAGCGGCCGAGTTTGGAGTGGTCGCAGACAAGAAACACTTGCCGCGCCTGCCGGATGATCGTCTTGGACACGCGGACCTCGGCCAGATCAAAATCCAGCAGGTCGCCGTCGGCATCCAGCGCGGACGACCCGATGATCGCGTAGTCGACCTTGAACTGTTCAAAGAATTGCGTCGTCAATTCACCAACCAGACCGCCATCCGAGCGCCGGAATGCGCCACCGGCCACCATGATTTCGCAGCCCGGATTGCCTACCAGGATGTTTGCGACGTTCATGTTGTTGGTGATCACGGTAATATTGCGATGGTGCAACAACTGACGCGCGACGGCTTCGGTCGTGGTGCCAAGATTCATGATGATCGAGCAGTTTTCCGGGATTGCCGCCGCACAGGCCTTGGCAATCGCAGTTTTGGCCGCTGCATTCATATGCCGCCGCTCTTCATACCCGAGGTTGGTGACGCCGGTACGCGGAACGGCACCGCCATGCACCCGGTCCAGCAACCCCGAGTCGGCAAGCTCGGTCAGATCGCGGCGGATCGTCTGCAGGGTGACATCAAAACGTTGCGCCAGATCATCGACGACGACGCGACCGTCCGCCCGCGCGATTTCGACGATCTCACTCTGCCGAAAGCTCAAAGCCAAGAGTCGCCCTTCCAGATTGCGCGCAGCGAGCTACATCTTTCGGTCAAGTTTCCCGTCCGATCAAGCCGGAAACTTTGCTGCAACGCATTACAATTCGTGCCGCAGCGCAGCGCGAAATTGCGCGCTTCTGGAAATAATCGAACATATTCAAGGGTATGCGGATCATATATCATCCAATTATGTTCGCTTTTCATGAAATCGCACTAAAACGAATATTTTGGTTGACCGAACTGTTCGATTACAGCAGGTTCGTACCGTCAAGGGAGGCACCTGGTTTGACAGCTGAGCAGCAGCCGGCAACGGTTGACCTATTCATCATCGGCGGCGGGATCAATGGCTGCGCGATAGCCCGCGATGCCAGCGGTCGCGGTCTGTCGGTTGCCTTGGCTGAACAGGGCGATCTGGCGCAGGCCACCTCGTCCGCGTCAACCAAGCTGTTCCACGGCGGCCTGCGCTATCTGGAGTATTTCGAATTCCGTCTGGTACGTGAAGCTCTGGAAGAGCGTGAGACCTTGCTGGTCGCCATGCCGCACATCTCATGGCCGATGCGCTTTGTGCTGCCCTATCACCCTGACATGCGGTTTGAAGGCGAAACCCCCACCGGCAAGCTGATGGCGACCTTCATGCCCTGGATGCGTGGCCGCCGTCCCGCGTGGCTGATCCGTCTGGGCCTGTTCATGTATGACACTCTGGGGGGCCGCAAGATCCTGCCGCCGACCCGCACTCTGGATCTGACCGTGGATCCGGCCGGCAAACCGCTGCAGCCACGCTTTGCCCAGGCTTATGAATATTCCGACTGCTGGATCGAAGATTCCAAACTCGTCTCGCTGAACGCCCGTGATGCGGCGCAGCGCGGCGCGCGGATCATGACCCACACCAGGGTGCTGAGCGCCGAGCGCATCGGCGATCTCTGGAGTGTCACAACCGATGGGCCGCAGGGGACGGTCCGCCATTCTGCCCGCGCTCTGGTGAACGCCGGTGGGCCGTGGGTCGAAGACATCATCCGCAATGTCGCCCATATCAACTCGACCGAAGGTGTCCGGCTGGTGCGCGGCAGCCATATCGTCACCCGCAAACTCTATGATCACGACCGCTGCTACTTCTTTCAGGGTACCGATGGCCGGATTATCTTTGCCATCCCCTACGAGCAGGATTTCACCCTGATCGGCACCACCGACAAGGACCATCAGGGCGCGCCGAAGGACGCCGTCTGCACTGAGGAAGAGCGCGACTATCTGCTGGCCTTTGCCAGCGAGTATTTCGCCAAGCCGGTCACGGTCGCGGATGTGGTCTGGACCTATTCCGGCGTTCGCCCGCTGTATAATGACGGCGCTGCCTCGGCCACCGCGGCGACGCGCGATTACGTGCTGTCGCTGGACCGCAACGGCGCGCCGCTATTGAATGTGTTCGGCGGCAAGATCACCACCCACCGCCGTCTGGCTGAGGGTGCGCTTGCCAAACTGACGCCGTTCTTCCCTGCCGCCACGCCAGCCTGGACCGCCCGGGTCGCGCTACCCGGAGGCGATTTTCTTCATACCGACGTGGCAAAGCTGACCAACAGTCTGGCCGCACGCTATCCTTTCCTGACGCCCTACTGGGCAGCCCGTCTGATCCGCGCCTATGGGTCCGAGGCCGCGACCCTGCTGGGCAGCGCCACAACTGCCGCCGATCTGGGCGAGGATTTTGGCGGCACATTGACCGAAACCGAGGTCCGCTGGCTGATCACCCACGAATTCGCCACTGAGGCTGCCGACATCATCTGGCGGCGCACCAAACTTGGCCTGAGATTGAACGCCCCGCAGATTGAACATCTGAAAGCGTTCATGGCAGCCGAAAAATCCCAGCGGGCAGTCAGCCCGGCTGCGGAATGAGGAACCTGAATGTCGATTGAACTGCAATCAGTGTCGCGGGTGGTCAAGGGGCAAAGCTATATTCAGCCCACCAACCTCGTGCTGGAAAACGGCACCATGAACGTGTTGCTGGGGCCGACTCTGGCGGGCAAGACCTCTTTGATGCGGCTGATGGCAGGGCTCGATCAACCGACGGCTGGCAAGATCCTGTGGCAGGGCAAGGATGTGACCGGCATGCGGGTGCAAGACCGCAAGGTCGCCATGGTCTACCAGCAGTTCATCAATTACCCCGGCATGTCGGTCTACGAAAACATCGCCTCGCCGCTTCGACTGATCGGCAAATCCGCCGCTGACATCGACCGCGCTGTTCACGAAACCGCCGAGATGCTGAAGCTGACACCCATGCTGTCGCGCAAGCCGCTGGAATTGTCGGGTGGCCAGCAGCAGCGCTGCGCCCTCGCCCGCGCCTTGGTGAAAGAGGCCGGGTTGGTGCTGCTGGACGAACCGCTGGCCAATCTCGACTACAAGCTGCGCGAGGAACTGCGCGCCGAAATCCCGCGGATATTCGAGAAATCCGGCGCGATTTTCGTCTATGCCACGACCGAGCCGGAAGAGGCGCTGCTCTTGGGTGGCAACACCGCCACCCTGTGGCAGGGCCGCGTCACCCAATTCGGCCCCACACCGGAGGTCTACCGTAACCCGGTCGATGCCACCACGGCGCGGGTGTTCAGTGATCCTCCGATGAATTTCATCAACTTCGCCAAACAGGGAAGCCGCCTGCGCTTCGGCGAAAGCGGGACTTCAGAGGCCAGTGGTACTTTCACCACCCTCGCCGACGGCAGCTACACCGCCGGTTTCCGGGCCAACCATCTGGACCTGCACAGCGTCAGCTCACAGGCCATGGAGTTCCCCTGCACGGTCGGCATCACCGAAATCACCGGGTCGGAAACCTTCCTGCATCTGCAGCATGGCGCGGACCGTTTTGTTGCGCTGGTCCACGGAGTTCACAGCCTGCGCGCGGGGGACAAGGTCAGCCTGTGGCTCGACCCTGCCCATGTCTATGTCTTTGATACTGAAGGGCGTCTGGCCTTGCCCGCCTCTTACGCGGTGGCTGCATAATGGCTCAGATCACCCTGCAGAACCTCGCCCACAGCTACTTCCCCAACCCCAAGGGTGACGACGACTTTGCGCTGAAACAGATGGATCATGTCTGGCAGGACGGCGGCGCCTATGCGCTGCTCGGCTCTTCAGGCTGCGGCAAGTCGACACTTTTGAATATCATTTCCGGCCTTCTGCGTCCCAGCCAGGGCCGGGTGCTGTTCGGCGATACCGACGTGACCGACGCCGCCACTGCCGAGCGCAACATTGCCCAGGTGTTTCAGTTCCCGGTGGTCTACGACACCATGACCGTCCGCGAAAACCTCGCCTTCCCGCTGCGTAACCGCGGCATGGACCCGGCCTATATCAAGGCCCGCGTTGCGACGATTGCCGCGACCATCGGCATGGAAGACACGCTGAACCGCAAAGCGCGCGGGTTGACCGCCGATGCCAAGCAGAAAATCAGCCTCGGGCGCGGCATGGTGCGCGAGGATGTCAACGCCATCCTGTTCGACGAACCGCTGACCGTCATCGACCCGCATATGAAGTGGGAACTGCGCACCCAACTGAAACAGCTGCACCGCGAGTTCGGCCATACCATGATCTACGTGACCCATGACCAGACCGAGGCGCTTACCTTCGCCGACAAGGTGGTGGTGATGTTTGACGGTCGGGTTGTGCAGATGGGCACCCCAGAAGAGCTGTTCGAGACCCCGGCCCATACCTTTGTAGGCTATTTCATCGGCTCGCCGGGCATGAACCTGCTCGATGCCGACGTGACCGGCCGTACCGCCCGGCTTCAGGGCGTTGATCTGCAGCTGGGTGCGGCCTATGGCTCACTGAAGGGCCGCATCCAGATTGGCATTCGCCCGGAATATTGCGAATTGTCGGATGCCGAGGGTCTACCGATCACCATAAGTCGCGTCGAAGATGTGGGCCGCCACCGCATCATCCGCGGTGAAGCGGCCGGACAGGTCGTCAACATCATCGCGGCCGAAGGTGCCGAGATCAGCGCCGACCAGGCCCGCGTCCGCTTCGCCCCCGAACGGATCAACGTTTATGCCGACGACTGGCGCGTGCAGGGAGGTGCCGTCTGATGGACAAGACCCAGAACAACAAGGCATGGTTCCTTGTCCTGCCGGTGCTGGTCATCGTGGCGTTCTCAGCCGTTATCCCGCTGATGACGGTGGTCAATTATTCGGTCAACGACACCTTTGGATCGAACGATTTCTTCTGGAACGGCCTTGGCTGGTTCGAGGAAATGGTGGCGTCCGAACGGATGCATTCGGCCCTGGGTCGCCAGGTGATATTCTCGGCGATCATTCTGGCGATCGAGGTGCCGCTGGGCATATTTGTCGCCCTGAACATGCCGAAAAAGGGCTTCTGGGCCAGCTTCTGTCTTGTCCTGATGGCCCTGCCCCTGCTGATCCCGTTCAACGTGGTGGGCACGATCTGGCAGATCTTCTGCCGAATTGACATCGGGCTTCTGGGTCATGGTCTGGCCGCGATGGGCATCGACTACAACTATACCAACGACGCCGTGGACGCCTGGATCACCATCATCGTGATGGACGTCTGGCACTGGACCTCGCTGGTGGCGCTGTTGTGCTACGCCGGGCTGCAATCGATCCCGCAGGCCTATTATCAGGCCGCCAAGATCGATCAGGCCAGCCGGTGGAGCGTGTTTCGCTACATCGAACTGCCAAAGATGTCGGGCGTGCTGCTGATCGCTGTCCTGTTGCGCTTCATGGACAGTTTCATGATCTACACCGAGCCTTTCGTGCTGACGGGCGGCGGTCCCGGCAATTCGACCACCTTCCTGTCGATTGATCTGGTGAAAATGGCCATCGGCCAGTTCGACCTTGGTCCCGCAGCCGCGTTCTCGATCATGTATTTTCTGGTGATCCTCTTGGTCAGCTGGGTATTCTACACCGTGATGACCACCCTCGACAATGCGGAGACCAAGTGATGCGCAACCGCTCCTCCGCCATCGTGATGACCGTCTACCTGCTGTTCCTGCTGGTGCCGATCTACTGGCTGGTCAACATGAGCCTGAAGACCAACACCGAGATCACGTCGACTTTCTCGCTGTTCCCCAACGACCTGACCTTCGCCAATTTCAGGACCATTCTGACCGACCCGGCCTGGTACATGGGCTATGTCAATTCGATGATCTATGTGGTGATGAACACGGTGATCTCGATCACTGTCGCCCTGCCCGCGGCCTATGCCTTTTCGCGCTATACCTTCATGGGCGACAAGCATCTGTTCTTCTGGCTGTTGACCAACCGGATGGCGCCGCCTGCCGTCTTTGCCCTGCCGTTCTTTCAGCTTTATTCGTCCATCGGACTGTTCGACACCCATATCGCTGTGGCCTTGGCCCATTGCCTGTTCAACGTGCCGCTTGCCGTCTGGATCCTTGAAGGATTCATGCGCGGCGTGCCGAAAGAGATCGACGAGACGGCATATATCGACGGCTATTCCTTTGGCCGGTTCTTCATCCGGATCTTCATGCCGCTGGTGGCCTCGGGCATCGGCGTCGCGGCGTTTTTCTGCTTCATGTTCTCTTGGGTGGAATTGCTGCTGTCGCGTACCTTGACCGCCGTCAACGCCAAGTCCATCGCCGCCACTATGACCCGCACCGTCTCGGCAAGCGGGATGGACTGGGGCGTGCTGGCTGCGGCCGGGGTGCTGACCATCGTGCCAGGTGCCCTGGTGATCTACTTCGTCCGCAACTACATCGCCAAGGGCTTTGCCCTGGGGAGGGTGTGATGGATTTTTCGTGGCTGGACCTGTCATGGATGGCGTGGACGTGGCAGACGGCGACCTTCTTCGTCGCCATCTTCCTGCT
>JBDTQR010000173.1:0-9712 GCA_039932095.1 bacterium
ATCGAGGCGATGGGCGACAAGATCACCTCGAAGAAGCTGGCAATGGCAGCGGGGGTTTCCACGGTGCCGGGCTATATGGGCATCATCGCCGACGCGGCAGAGGCGGTGAAGATTGCCGGCGAGGTCGGCTATCCGGTGATGATCAAGGCCAGTGCCGGCGGCGGTGGCAAGGGGATGCGGATTGCCTGGAGTGAGGCCGAGGTGGCCGAGGGGTTCCAGAGTTCGAAGAACGAGGCGGCAGCGTCGTTCGGCGATGACCGGATCTTCATCGAGAAATTCGTGACGCAACCCCGGCATATCGAGATTCAGGTGCTGGCCGATGGTCATGGCAATTGCGTGTATCTGCATGAGCGGGAATGCAGCATTCAGCGGCGCAACCAGAAGGTGATCGAAGAAGCGCCGTCGCCGTTTCTGGACGCGGCGACCCGCAAGGCAATGGGCGAGCAGGCCTGTGCCCTGGCGAAGGCGGTGGGTTATACTTCGGCGGGCACCGTGGAATTCATCGTGGATGGCGCGCGGAATTTCTACTTTCTGGAGATGAACACGCGGTTGCAGGTCGAACATCCGGTGACCGAGCTGATCAGCGGGGTCGATCTGGTTGAACAGATGATAAGGGTGGCGGCGGGGCAAGCGTTGCCCTTTGCGCAAGCGGACCTGAAGATCAATGGCTGGGCTATGGAGAGCCGGCTTTATGCCGAGGACCCGTATCGCGGCTTTCTGCCCTCTATCGGTCGCTTGACCCGCTACCGCCCGCCGACCGAGGGCGCGACGTCGCGCGGTGGCGTGGTGCGCAATGACACCGGGGTCTATGAAGGCGGCGAGATTTCGATGTTTTACGATCCGATGATCGCCAAACTCTGCAGCTGGGGGCCCAGCCGTCAGGCGGCGATTGAAGAGATGCGGCTGGCGCTGGACCAGTTCGAGGTAGAGGGGATTGGCCATAACCTGCCGTTTGTCGCGGCCGTGATGGACCATCCGCGCTTTGTGGCGGGCAATATCACCACGGCGTTCATTGCAGAGGAATATCCCGACGGGTTCAAGGGCGCCACGCTGGACGCGGTGACGCTGCGCCGGGTGGTGGCGGCGGCGGCGGCGATGCACCGGGTGGCCGAGATCCGCCGGACCCGGATTTCCGGCACCATGGACAATCACAAACGCAAGATCGGCGACGCCTGGGTGGTGGAGTTGCAGGGCCTGGCGATGGCAGTGACAATTGCGGCGGACCACGGCGGCGCGACCATCACCTTTGAGGATGGTGCCCAGATGCGGGTGGTCAGCGACTGGAAGCCCGGACAGCTCTTGGCGCAGATGATGGTGGACGGGGCGGCTTTGGTGATGAAGGTCGGCAAGGCGCCGATGGGGTTTCGGTTGCGGCTGCGTGGTGCCGATCTGAAGGTGCTGGTCCGCAGCCCGCGCTCGGCCGAACTGGGGCGGCACATGATCGAAAAGCTGCCGCCAGATACCTCGAAGGTATTGTTATGCCCGATGCCGGGGATGCTGGTTGCGGTGCAGGTCGTCGCGGGGGATGAGGTGGTCGAGGGGCAGGCACTGGCCACGGTCGAGGCGATGAAGATGGAGAACATCCTGAAGGCCGAGCGCAGCGGTCGTGTCAAGCGGGTGGTGGCTGTGGCAGGCGAAAGCCTGAAAGTCGATGCGGTGATCCTCGAATTTGAATAGCTGGGGCCTCGCCCCGTACCGCGTGGAGATTTGCACCAGAATGAAAGGATTAGGCCATGAGCGTTTCTGATTGGGAGAATTTGGCGCGCAAAGAACTGAAGGGGCGCGATCCGGCCAGCCTGACCTGGAACACGCTGGAGAGGATTGCGGTCAAGCCCCTGTATACGGCGGAGGATGTGGCGGGGCTGGCGCATGTCGGCGGGATGCCCGGGGTGGCGCCGTTCACCCGGGGGGTGCGTGCGACGATGTATGCCGGGCGACCGTGGACGATACGGCAATATGCCGGGTTTTCGACGGCGGAAGAGAGCAATGCGTTTTACCGCAAGGCCCTTGCAGCGGGCCAACAGGGCGTGTCGGTGGCCTTCGATCTGGCGACGCATCGCGGCTATGACAGCGACCATCCAAGGGTGACCGGCGATGTCGGCAAGGCAGGGGTGGCAATAGACTCGGTCGAGGACATGAAGCTGCTGTTCAACGGGATCCCGTTGGACAAGGTTTCGGTGTCGATGACGATGAACGGCGCGGTGATCCCGGTGCTGGCGTCGTTCATCGTGGCGGGGGAGGAGCAGGGGGTGGCGCGGGCGGCGCTGTCGGGGACCATTCAGAACGACATTCTGAAAGAGTTCATGGTGCGGAACACTTACATCTATCCGCCGGAACCCTCGATGCGGATCGTGGCGGATATCATCGAATATACCGCCGCCGAGATGCCGAAATTCAACTCGATCTCGATCTCGGGCTATCACATGCAGGAGGCCGGGGCCAATCTGGTGCAGGAGCTGGCCTATACTTTGGCCGACGGGCGGGAATATGTCCGGGTTGCCTTGGCGCGTGGCATGGATGTCGACGCCTTCGCGCCGCGTCTGTCGTTCTTTTTCGCCATCGGAATGAATCTGTTCATGGAGGCCGCCAAGCTGCGCGCGGCGCGGCTGTTGTGGCACCGGATCATGAGAGATTTTTCTGCGAAAAATCCTGCGTCGCTGATGTTGCGGACGCATTGCCAGACTTCGGGCGTCAGCTTGCAGGAGCAGGACCCCTACAACAACATCGTGCGCACAGCTTATGAGGCCTTGGCGGCGGCGCTGGGCGGGACGCAGTCGCTGCACACCAATTCATTCGACGAGGCGATGGCGTTGCCGTCGGATTTTGCGGCGCGGATTGCGCGGAACACCCAGCTGATCCTGCAGGAAGAAACCGGGATCACTCATGTCGCGGATCCGTTGGCGGGGTCGTATTATGTCGAGAGCCTGACGGCGGAACTGGCCGACAAGGCCTGGGCGCTGATGGAGGAGGTCGAGGCGGCGGGCGGCATGACGGCAGCGGTGGCGGCGGGGTTGCCGAAGCGGCGGATCGAGGAGACGGCAGCGCGGCGGCAGGCTTTGGTTGACCGGGGGGAAGAGGTGATCGTCGGGGTCAACAAATACCGGCTGGCCGAGGAGGAAGAACTGGCGATCCGGGTTGTCGACAATCACGCGGTGCGCGAGGCGCAGATTGCGCGGCTGAAACAGGTGCGGGCGGGGCGGGATGCGGCGGCCTGTGCGGCGGAACTGGCGGCGTTGAGCGTGGCGGCGCGTGGGACGGGAAATCTGCTCGGGGCGGCGGTGGCGGCGGCGCGGGCCAGGGCGACGGTGGGAGAGATTTCTGACGCGATGGAGGCGGTGTTCGGCCGGCATCAGGGCGAGGTTGCGGTGATTTCGGGGGTTTATAGCGCTGCTTATGCCGGGGATGCGGCGTTTGACGCGGTGCAGGCCGAGGTCGCCGAGGTGGCGGCAGTTCTGGGGCGCAGACCGCGGATGATGGTGGTGAAACTGGGGCAGGACGGGCATGACCGGGGGGCCAAGGTGATCGGCTCGGCCTTTGCCGATGTCGGGTTCGATGTGGAGGTGGGCGCGCTGTTTCAGACGCCGGAAGAGGCGGCGGCGGCGGCTTTGGCAGCCGGGGTCGATGTGGTGGGCGTGTCCTCGCTGGCGGCGGGGCATATGGATCTGGCGCCGCGGCTGGTCCGGGAATTGAAGGCGCTGGGGAGTGCGGCTCTGGTGGTCTGTGGCGGGGTCATTCCGGCGCAGGACTATAATGTTCTGAAGCAGCACGGGGTCAGGGCGATCTTCGGGCCGGGGACCAATATTCTGGTAGCGGCGCGCGAGGTCTTGGGGCTGATCCGGGGATCAAAAGGGTAGTGTCCAGATCTGGACATTTCATGAAATTGTCAAATGCCAAGGAGTTACAAGTTTTCTGGAACCGGATCTTGCCGTTTCGGAGCGGGGCGGGGATGCGGGCGGTTCTGACCGTGTCGCTGTTGCTGTCTGGGGCCCCCATCTGGGCTGACGGCACGTTGCAGGGGCGCCGCGTGACTTTGAACGTGCTGACCTATGACAGTCCGGACCAGGTCATTCTGGACAGTCAGGGTCGCACGGTGACCGTGAGCGACGGGGTGGAGTTCGGCATGGGTCCGGAATATCGCACGCCGGGATTTGACGTGGTGCCGGTGCAGGTGCAAATCGGACAGAGCCGGATCGAGTTTTCCTATGGGACCGAGCGGGGCACCTTTTGGGACGCGAAATTCAACGGCTATGTCCTGCGGTTCAAGACCGACTGCGCTTTGTTCACCGGATGGCATGTCGACGCGGCGGGGACCACCATGGCCGTGACAGACAGCGATATCCATGCCGAGGTCGGGGCGCTGTTCATCAATGTGGCGGGACGCGACTATGGGCCGGACGCGACCTTGGCGGTTGATCTGGATGTCGCGGATTGTCCGATGAGCTGACCGACAGAGCATAATTCGTTAGGTCGAAAGGTCCAGCGTGACTGGGAAGTGGTCGGATGCGGTCAGGATGGCGTCGCGAAGTTCGGGGACCGCGCTGATCTTCGGGTCATTGAACGGGTGCCAAATGCGCCATGCGGGCGACGTGGCTGCGAGTTCGGGGCTGACCATGATGAAATCCAGCAAGGCCTCGAAATAGCATTTGCGCGGAGCGAGCCAGAAGCGGGCGGTGGCGGGATGCAGTGCGGTGCCGGTTTTCAGCGCCATCAGCGCATGGGGATCGAACAGGCGCAGATCGGGCGGGTCGGGCGGGCCCAGCACCACTTCGACCCCGGATTTGCCAAACACCTGCTCGTAGCGGTCGATCCCGGGGCCGTCGTTGAAATCGCCCATCACGATGAGGTTCTCGTGGGCCTGAAGATGCTCGATCGCGCGCAGGCGGAGCCAGTGGCATTCGGCGAGTTGCTTGCGGCGGTTGTCGATCGAGATGCGGGCGAAGTCGGCGGGGCTGACACGGCCATGCGGGGCTTTGGATTTGGCATGGACGCCGATCAGATGCAGGGTCCGGCCAGCCGATTGGACGCTGAGTTCAAGCGGCGGTTTGGAGAAGATCACGCGTTCATCCGCGCCGTCGTCGTTGATGTCGTGGCGCAGCACGGTGTCGAAGCGCGGGGCACCGGTGGCGCCTTGCGTGGTGGAGGGCGGGCCGCGCGGGTCGTGGCTGACGGTCAAGCGGTCGGGGTCGTAGAGGAAGGCAATCTCCTGTTCGGTGTCGGAGGCGAAACCGATGACGGCTTTGCGCGCTCTCAGTCCGAATTGGCGAGCAAAGCTTTCGAGGGCCAGGACGGTGGAACGACGGGAGTTGGTGTCAGGTGCCTCGATGATCATCACGCCGTCGGCGTCCAGCGCGGTGAACACGATGCCAAGGGCGGCAATCTGGTCAGCGCGGCTGATCTTGTAACGCGCCGAAGGCTGGTCGTCGGCCACAAGACGGCCCTGATCGTCGAACAGGGCGTTCATCCATTCACAGTTGTAGATGGCCAGTCTGAGTGTCGGGCGCATCAGGCGGCCCGTTTGGCCGAGATTGCCTCCCATGCCTCATTCACCGCCTGCAAGCGGCGTTCGGCGAGTCTGATCGCTTCGGGCGGGACGCCGCGGGAAATCATCACGTCGGGGTGGCTGGATTTTACGGCGGTGCGCCAGGCGGTGCGGATGGTGTCCAGTGACGCGTCGGCAGGCACACCCAGTACATCGTAGGGGTCGCGCGGAGCACCTTCGACGAAGCGGGCGCGCAGCTGGTTGAAGCAGCGGTCGTCCAGGCCGAAGATCCGGGCGACCTCGGCCAGGAAGGCGTTTTCGCCGGGGTGGTAATTGCCGTCGGCGACCGCGATGTGAAACAGGCCTTCCATCAGGTCGATGAGCATCTCGCGGTCGTCGGGGCGGAACATGGCGCGGATCTTCTGGGCGTAGGATTGGTAGCCCGCGACATCCTGACGGGCGAGGTTGAAGACATGGGCGGCGTTCTTTTCCTCGCCGGGCGGGATGGCGAAGACGCGGCGGAAGGCGGCAACCTCATCGCGGGTGACCAGACCGTCGGCCTTGGCCATCTTGGCGCCAAGCGCGATGACGGCGATTGTGAAGGCGACTGAGCGTTCCGGGCCGGGGCTGGCACGGAAGCGGTCGAAAACCGTGCCAAGCCCTTCGCCATTGGCGAGAGCTGACAGGGCGGCGGCGATGCGGGTCCAGATCGACATGGGCGAAGTCTAGCCTAGGGCGTCGGCGCTGTCAGGTCAGGAATTTCTGCATCAGCACAAGATCCATGAAACGCCCGAATTTATAGCCGGCCTGAGCGATGCGGGCGACCTCGGTGTAGCCCAAATGGGCATGAAAGGTGATGGCGGCGGGGTTTTCGCCGCTGATTCCGGCGATCATCTGATGGGCGCCGTGGCTTTGTGCATGCGATTCCACCGCTTGCAGCAGGGCGCGGCCAAGACCGCGGCCCCGGGCATTTGGGGCAAGGATCACGCTGTGTTCCATGCAGGTGGCGTAGCCGTTGCCGCCGCGAAACTGGCTATAGGTCGCGAGGCCGGCGAGGTCGTCGGTGGTGAAGAAGGCCGGGCGGGTGGCGATCATCTCGGCCAGATCGGTGGCGGTTTTGGGGGTGGAGGCGAAGGTGATGGCGGTAGATTCGATCCACGGATTCCACAGGGCGGCGAGGGCGGGGGCGTCGGCGGCGGTGGCTGGGCGGATCATCATGCGAGGTGGCGGGGTCCGTGGGGGGTTTGGAAGCTGGCGCGCAGGGCCTTGTGCGGGCCTTGGGTGATCTGGATGCGGTCGTCGGTCAGGTCTTTGAGGGCGGCGCGCAGGGCGGCGGCTTCGGGGTGGGTGATTTCAAGCCGGGTCAGACGGACGTTCTGGTCGGGCAGGGACCGGGTCGGGTGATGGGGCGGCTGCCATTGGATCAGGGCGGGGAAGGCGCCGTCGAAGGGCAGTTTGCCATCGGCGGGGACGGCCATTTGCCAGTGATACTGGCCGCGGCTGAGGGCGACGGGGGTGCCGGTGCCTTTGGGGGCGCCGGCGAGGGCGGCCTGGAGGTCGTCGGTGCGGGCGACCCAGTTGGTCAGGTCCGGCGCGCCCGAAAAATTGTCGAGGTTGAACCAGCGGGGCCGAGGGGGCCTGGGCAGGGCGGGGTCGGCGGCGATGACTTCGAGGTAGAGGTCGCCCAAGGCCAGCAAGCGGTTGTGGGTGGCCATATGGGGATGCTGGCCGCCGCCGGCGAGCGGGACACCAAGCGCCTGTTCGACATGGGCGACGCCTTCGGCGAGGGTCATGGCAGAGACTGCGATGTGGTCAAAAGTCAGCATCAGGGTGCCGGGATCACGCGAGCCTCAGCGCGCATGGCGAGGGCGAGGGAGGTGAAGCGGGCACGGGCGACCTCACCGAACAAGTCGTTGCCGTCATGGGTCAGGGTCAGTTCAAGGATGCGTTTCTTGGGTTGCCAACGCAGGGTACCAGCGTGGGACGGGTCACCGGCGGCGAACATCGCGCCGAAGCGCATGGCCTTTCCAAGGATCTCGGCGTCCTGGATCTGTTCGTCGGTGAGCAGGCGGAACATCGGTTCCAGCCGCGATCCGGCGCGGGAGTTCTTGTAGCGGTGCAGAAGGGCAATGCCGAGGAAGACCCGGCCAGGATGGTCGAGGCCGCCAAGGTTGGCGCGGGTGGCATTGTCAAAACACGCCTCGGCCCGGTAATCGGGATGGGCGCGCCAGGTGGTGTCATGCAGCAGGCAGGCGGCTTTCATCAGGCGCAGACGGTCCTTGTCGGCCTCGGGGAACAGGGGCAGCAGGAATTCATAGAGCATCTTGCCGGTGCCTGGAATACGTGACGAGGTCAGTTCGGTGATCCGCGCCGCCTCGATCAGCGGGTCGCGCTGGCGCAGACGTTCGGACATGACTTCGTAAAGCAGGCCCTCGCGGATGCCATAGGCGGAAATGTCGATCTCGCTGGGTTTCAACATGTTGATCAGTTCGCGCAGCACCTCGCAGGCCAGCGGCACCAGTTCCATCCGGTCGGTCGAGGTGCCGGTGCGGGCGCGCAGCACGGCGAGGTCGGAGGCGAGGATCCACTGGATGGTGTCCAGCAGGCCCTTGGGCGTCATGCGGTATTCATGCAGAACGGTGAGCGGGTAATTGCGCCGCTCCATATCCAGCCGGGCGATGACACGCCACGAGCCGCCGACCAGATAGATGCGTTCACCCTCCGAGCGGATCTCGGCCTGCAGGGCCTTGAGGGTTCTGGTGATGTGCTCGGCGCGGACCTTGGGGTCGGACGACACCTGTTGCAGGCGGAATGGACCCAGCGGCGAGGTGGCGCGGCGGCCGACCTTGCCGTCGGCGATGCGGGCCAGTTCCATCGAATTGCCCCCCATGTCGCAGACCACGCCCTTGGCGTCTGGCCAGCCCAGAAGCACGCCCTGCGCCGACAGCCTGGCTTCTTCATCGCCGTCAACCACCCAGAGTTTGAGGCCAGTTTCGCGCAGCACTTCGGCCTGAAACTCTGGCCCATCCTCGGCCTCACGCGTGGCGGCAGTGGCGACGACGGTCATGTTGTGGATGCCCATGTCGCGGGCCAGAAGGGCAAACCGCTTCATGGCGACCAGCGCCCGGGCCCGGCCCTCGGGATTGAGGCGGCCGGTTTCGGCGAGGCCCTTGCCAAGGCCGCACATGATTTTCTCGTTGTAGAAATAGGCCGGCGAGCGGGCGGCACCGTCGAACACCACCATGCGGACCGAGTTGGATCCGATGTCGACGACACCGACCCGGCTGAGGGCGCGGGCGGAGGACTCCTCAAACACATTTGGACCAAAGCGGACGGATTCCACAGGCGCGTTGGTGTCGGGGGTTGCGGTTCTGCTGGTCATCGTCTGGTCCCCCACGGTTGCAGTCGGCTAACTGTTTGGCTGAAGCAAGTGACTGGGTCAATGCGCTGTCGCCGCAGCGGAGCCGGGGGTTTCACACCCCCGACGCCGTGGCCGGGGCCACGACGTTCCCCCGTGGGATAGTTAGGGACAGATGAATGCAAATTTTAGACAGATTGTACGGATTATTCGCCTGCGAGGCGGGGTGCGTCCTTGACGCCAGCTGTGCCGCGCCCGGACAGCGAGGGGTTTTCCATGAAGAAGCGGTGGCAGTTGAACAGTGATTGGCCCGGCGGCAGGTCGCGGGTATAGGCGCCGTCGGCGCCGAGCACCCAGCTTTGGGATTCGTCGGCGAGGTTGGCGGCCATGATCTGACCCATGATCTGGGCGCGGACGGTGGGGTTGTGGATCTCCACCAAGGTTTCGACGCGGTGCGACAGGTTGCGGTCCATCCAGTCGGCCGAGGACAGGTAGACATGCGCCTCTTTTGACGGCAGGCCGTGGCCGGCACCGAAACACACGATGCGGCTGTGTTCGAGAAAGCGGCCGACCACCGATTTGACCCTGATGTTTTCACTGACGCCCGTGATGCCGGGGCGCAGGCCGCAGATGCCCCGGATGATCAGGCTGATTTTCACGCCGGCCTGCGAAGCGGCGTAAAGGGCGTCGATCACCTCGCGTTCAAAGAGCGAGTTCAGTTTGATCCAGATTTCGGCGGGGCGACCGGCGCGGGCGTGATCGGCCTCGGCGGCGATCAGCGCCAGCAGTTTCGGTTTCATGGTGATCGGCGCGATGGCGAGGTTTTCGAGGCCTTCGGGCTGCACATAGCCGGAGAGGTAGTTGAAGACCTTGGT